>NZ_AUPJ01000398.1 GCF_000427315.1 Arthrobacter sp. TB 26 | reverse complement strand
GGTGAAGTTGAACCGCGTGGAATTGAAGTGGGAGGTCATGGGTTTCTCCTTGTTGAATGTGACGCACGTCATCGGAATCACTTCCCCGAGAGTAGGAGCGGCACGCGCCGGGGAACAGAATTTGGCCGTAGAGGTAGTAGTGGTCATATTGGTCACGGCCCCGGGCCCGGGTTTGGGCCGTGGGCGGCGGCTGGGATGGGAAGCTTGTGACATGGTTCACAGGATTCCCTTACGCTTCCAGCTGGTCGCGCTGCAGCTTGGCATCGTGCTGGCTGTCCTGACGGCGGTGGGGGCCGTGACCATCCGAATGCAGGAGCAGCAGCTCCGGGACGCGTACAAGGGCCGGCTGATCGGGGTGGCCGAAAGCGTCGCCCGGCTTCCCTCCGTGGTGAATGCCTTCGGGACACCGCAACCGGCCCAGACCATCCAGCCCATCGCCGAAGTCATCCGGCAGGCCTCCAATGTCACCTATGTCGTGGTGACGGACCACCACGGCGTCCGGCAGTCCCACCCGAACCCTGCGGAAATCGGCAGGCCAGTGTCCACCGACCCTTCCGTGCCCCTCTCCGGCGAGATCTATGTCGGCACCCAGACCGGGACGCTGGGTGAATCCTGGCGGGTCAAGGTTCCCATTTTCGACAGTGCCGGAATCGTGATCGGCTCGGCTTCGGTGGGTGTGCTGGAAAGCACCCTGGCCCAAGACCTCTACGAGGACCTGCCGCAACTGTTCGGCTGGCTTCTCGGCGCAGCGCTGCTCGGATCGCTCGGGGCGATGTACATCTCAAAGCTCGTATGGCGGCGGATCTACAAGCTGGAGCCGGAGGACATCGCGGCCCTGCTCGAGACCCGCGACGCGATGCTCCACGGCCTGGGCGAGGGGCTCGTCGCGGTCGACGCCGAGGGGAAGGTCGCGCTGGTCAACGACGAAGCCCGCCGGCTGCTGGGCGTGGGCGAGGAAATCACCGGACGGCCGGCCAGCGAATGCCTGGAACCCGGGGTCCGCCGGATGCTCACCGCGGGATCGGCCACGGAGGAACTGGTGCTCTCCGGGGAAAGGATCCTGCTGGGCAAGGTCAATGCCGCCACGGTGGACGGCCGGGAAGTGGGGAAAGTCCTCATTCTGCGCGACCGCACGGAACTCCACGCAATCCTCCGCGACCGCGACGGCGCCCTGGATGTGACGCAGGCGCTGCGGGCGCAGGCCCACGAATTCGCCAATAAGCTGCATGTGATCTCGGGTCTCCTGGAGCTCGGCGAACAGGGCAAGGCCGTGGAATACCTGGGCCGGAGCCACAGCGAGGCCGCGTTCGTCAACCGCCCGCTGGCCGCAGGAATCACCGATCACGACGTCCGGGCCCTGCTGATTGCCAAATCGACGGTCTGCGCCGAGCGCGGCGTCGAGATCCTGGTGGACCCGGCCTCGGTGTGCACGCCGGACGGGACAGGCGATGTCATCACGGTCCTGGGGAACCTGATCGACAACGCGGTGGACGCCGCGGGCTACGACAGCACCATCGCCGTCGGGCTGGATGAGGCTCCCGACGGCGAACGCACCATCACGGTCGAGGACGACGGCCCCGGCGTCCCCGAGCCGGAGCGGACCGCCGTGTTCGAGGCCGGCGTCACCACCAAACAGGCCGAGGGAATCAACAGCCGCGGCTTCGGGCTGGCCCTGGTCCAGCGCGTGGCCCGGCGCCGGGCCGGCGGGGCGTCGGTGGGGCCGTCCGTGCTGGGCGGTGCCTGCTTTACGGTAATACTGAGGACAAAAGAGGCGGAACTACAAAAACAATGAGCTCCATACGCACCCTCATCATTGACGATGACGTGGCAGTGGCCGGGATCCACCACGGGTTCCTGCTGGCGCGCGGCGGCTTCGACGTCGTCAGCCTGGCCCATACCGGGCAGCAGGGCCTCGACCTGGCCGCAGAGCTGCGGCCCGAACTTGTCCTGTTGGACATCCACCTTCCGGACATGTCGGGCCTGGACGTGCTCCAGCAGCTCCGCGGCCGCCAGCAGGCGCTCGACGTCCTGGTCATCACGGCCTCGCGGGAGCTGGAGACGGTCCGCGGCGCCATGGCCGGCGGGGTACTGCACTATCTGGTGAAGCCCTTCACGTCCCAGGCCCTGAACGAACGGCTCGACGAGTACGTGCTCCTTCGCCGCGAACTCGCCGCAGGCGGGGCTGCCGGGCCGCTGGACCAGGACAGCATCGACCGTCTCGTGGCGCCGTCGCGCCGGGCAGTTGTTGCGGATTCCGGGGCGGCACCCGTGCCCGGGTCGGCGGTAAGGCTACCGAAGGGGCTGTCCAGGCCCACCCTGGACGCCGTCATCGAGGCGCTCAAATCAACCCCCGACGACGTCTCTGCCGCCGGGATGGCCCTTCAGCTCGGACTCTCGCGAGTCAGCGCGCGGCGCTACCTCGAGTATTTGGTCATCCACGGCTTCGCCCGGCTCACACCCCGCTACGGCGCGGCAGGGCGGCCGGAGAACCGGTACCTGTGGAAGCGCTGAGCATGTCTCGTTTATAGGGGTTCCGCGGAGCATGTCCATTCGTCGCAGGCGAGCGCCGGGCAGGGTGGCGCATCTTGAGGCACCCATCTGACGCAACTGGCCGCTACCGGGCACCCATCTGACGCAACTGGCCGCTACCGGGCACCCATCTGACGCAACTGGCCGCTACCGGGCACCCATCTGACGCAACTGGCCGCTATGGGACGCGTCCAAGCGGCCATTCGTGACGAATCGACGAGGTCCAGGCCGTCTCTGCCTTCATTTCCGGTCCATTACGCCACCGGGCGACGGCCGGATCCTAACGAACCTACCGGCCCGCGCGGCGGAGCGTGGCTTCGGCGTGTTTGAGGATGGGGCCGTCGATCATCTTGCCGTTGAACTGGAAGACGCCCGAGCCTGCCGCTGCGGCCGCGTCGAGCAGTTCGGTGGCTGCCGCGACCTCGGACTCGGACGGCGCGTACGCTCCTCGGACAACTACCACCTGATTCGGGTGGATGCAGGCCTTGGAGCCAAAGCCCGAGGCGACGGCGTCACGGGATTCGGCGGCGAGCCCATCAAGGTCGGGGATGTTGACGTACACCGAGTCGACAGCGTCCTTGCCGAACGCGCGGGCGGCCAGCAGTACCGTGGAGCGGGCGTGCAGGGCGACAGCGCGGTAGGCGCCGTCGTCCGTCCTGCTGGAGGTGCCGCCGAGCGAGGCGAGCAGGTCCTCGGCGCCCCACATCAGCCCGACGACGTTCGGCTCAGCGGCGATGGCGGCGGCGTTGACAACCCCCAGCGCCGTCTCGCAGAGCGCGATCACGCTGTAGCCCTCAAGCTCCCTGAGCTGGGCGGCGCTCTCAGCCTTGGCAAGCATCACATGCCGGTAGGGGGTGTGCTTGAGGCAGTGCAGATCCTTCTCGAACTCCTCGGTGCCGGCCGGATTGATCCGGATGATCGTGCGGCTCGGGTCCAGTTCGGGAACGTCCCCGGTAGCGCCGAGCTGGGCCAGGATGGCGCCGCGGGCACGCTGTTTATCCGCGGGCGCGACGGCGTCCTCGAGGTCCACGATCACGGCGTCGGCGCGCTCGGCGGCCTTCTGGTAGCGCTCGGGGCGGTCGGCAGGGCAAAACAGCAGGGCGGGGCCCATCAGGAAGCTCATGTGTCTATTCTGCCCTTTTGTGCCTGTTCTTTCCGGGCAGTGTTCGCGTGCTGGGCCTCAGTGTGCGCGTCGCGTGTCCACATCAGGCAGCTGCGGGTGGCGAGGGCCACAACGTCGCCGTTCTGGTTCCGGCCGGTGTGCTTCATGGTCACGATCCCCTGGCCGGGCCGGGAGGAGGACAGCCTTTTCCCGGTCACGACAGTCTCGGTGTACAGCGTGTCGCCGTGGTACATCGGGTGCGGGAACGACACGTCCGTGAGCCCCAGCTGGGCGATGATGGTGCCCTGGGTCAGCTGCGGAACGGACTGCCCCACCACCGTGGCCAGGGTGAACATGGAGTTCATGAGGCGCTGGCCAAACGGTTGTTCTGCGCTCCAGGCGGCATCCAGGTGCAGGGCCTGGGTGTTCATGGTCATGGTGGTGAAGAGGACGTTGTCCGCCTCGGTCACGGTCCGGCCCGGCCGGTGCGCGTACACCACGTCCTCGTCGAGCTCGTCGAAGTAGAGGCCGCGCTGTTCAATGACACGCGGTTCCATGGTCTGGGGTTCAGTGGCGGGCAATGGTTCAGTCGTCATACCGTCAGTTCCTGGTCTTCCTCGAAAAGTTCGGCGCCGGTGGCCGCGGCCACGTCCTCGGCCGTCACGTTGGGGGCGAGTTCGCGCAGCACCAGCCGGGACTGTCCGGCGTCGGTCACGACGTCGATGACCGCAAGGTCCGTGATGATCCGGTCCACGCAGGCCTTGCCGGTCAGCGGCAGCGTGCACCGCTCCACGATCTTGGGCCGGCCGTTCCGGTCCACGTGCTCCATCATCACGATCACCTTCTTGGCGCCGAACACCAGGTCCATGGCACCGCCCATGCCTTTGACCATCTTGCCCGGAATCATCCAGTTGGCCAGGTCACCGTTCTGGGCCACTTCCATGGCACCGAGTACGGCGACATCCACATGCCCGCCGCGGATCATGCCGAACGAGGTGGCAGAGTCGAAGAACGCGGCGCCCTTGTTGACCGTCACGGTCTCCTTGCCGGCATTGATCAGGTCCGGATCGACGTCGTCCTCCCCCGGGTACGGCCCGACGCCGAGGATGCCGTTCTCCGAGTGCAGGACCACCTCGACGCCGGCGGGGATGTAGTTGGGGATCAGGGTGGGCATTCCGATGCCGAGGTTGACGTACTGCCCGTTGTGCAGTTCCTGCGCCACCCGGGCAGCCAGTTCGTTGCGCGTCCAGCCTTTGCTCTCAACACCGGCGGGATGCTCGACGGCGGCGGGCCGGTATTCGTGGCGGACCGCTTCGGGACGGGGCGGCGCACCCTGCAGGCTGTTGGATTCCATGGCCTAGGCTCCTGACTGGTCTGTTGCTGGGGTGGCAGTGCCGGCGGCGGACGTTGCAGCCAAGGCCACCGTCCGCTTTTCGATCCGCTTCTCGACGTCCGGAGCGAGCACCACACGCTGGACGAAGATCCCGGGGATATGGACGTGTTCGGGGTCCAGGTCCCCCGGCTCCACGAGTTCCTCAACCTCGGCGATGGTGATCCTCCCGGCCATGGCGCACAGCGGGTTGAAGTTCATCGCGGTGGCGTGGAACACGAGGTTGCCGTGGCGGTCGCCCTTCCAGGCGTGCACCAGGCCGAAATCCGGGGTCAGTGACTCCTCGAGGACGTAGTCGGCACCGTTGAAGCTGCGCACCTCCTTCGCCGCAGAGGCGATCGCGACGTTGCCTCCGGCGTCGTACTTTTGCGGCAGGCCGCCGTCGGACACCTGGGTGCCCACGCCGGCCGGGGTGTAGAAGGCGGGGATGCCGGCCCCGCCGGCGCGCAGTTTCTCGGCCAGCGTGCCCTGCGGGGTGAGGACCACTTCGAGCTCGCCGGCGAGGTACTGCCGGGCGAATTCCTTGTTCTCCCCCACGTAGGAGCTGATGGTGCGGCGGATGCGGCCGTCCCTGAGCAGGATCCCGAGTCCCCAGTCGTCGACTCCGCAGTTGTTGCTCACGGTTTCCAGGTTCGTGGCGCCGCCCTGGTGCAGGGCCTCGATCAGGGCCACCGGAATGCCGCAGAGCCCGAATCCGCCGACGGCGAGCGAGGCGCCGTCGTGGATGTCCGCGACGGCCTCGGCGGCGCTGGCAACAACTTTGTTAATCATCGTTGATCCTTCGTTCGACGGTTGCGGCCAGCGGGCCGGTCAGAGCCCCAGTTCGCGGGCGATCAGCATCAGCTGGACCTCCGTGGTGCCCTCGCCGACTTCAAGGATCTTGGAGTCGCGGTAGTGCCGTGCCACGGTGAATTCGTTGATGAAGCCATAGCCGCCGAACACCTGGGTGGCGTCCCGCGCGTTGTCCATGGCTGCCTCGCCTGCGACCATCTTAGCGATGGCCGCCTGCGTCTTGAACGGCTTTCCGGCGAGCATCCGGGCGGCCGCGTCGTAGTAGGCCAGGCGGGCGGTGTGGGCCCGTGCTTCCATCCGGGCGATCTTGAACGCGATGGCCTGGTACTTGCCGATGTTCTGCCCGAACGCGCTGCGCTCCTTGGCATATTTCACCGACTGGTCCACGCAGCCCTGGGCCGCGCCGACGGCCAGCGCCGCGATCGCGATCCGGCCCTCGTCGAGGATGGAGAGGAAGTTGGCGTAGCCGCGGCCCTGAGCGCCGAGCAGGTTGGCCTCGGGGACGTGGACATTGTCCAGTGTCAGCGGGTGGGTGTCCGAGGCGTTCCAGCCGACCTTGTTGTAGGCCTTCTCCGCTGTGAAGCCGGGGGTGTTGGTGGGCACCAGGATGGTGGAGATTTCCTTCTTGATGCTGCCGTCCGGGCGTTCCGACTGGCCGGTCACCGCGGTGACGGTGACGAGGCGGGTGATGTCGGTGCCGGAGTTGGTGATGAACTCCTTGTTGCCGTTGATGACCCACTCACCACCGCCCAGCTTGGCAGTGGTTTTGGTGCCGCCGGCGTCGGAGCCTGCTTCCGGCTCGGTCAGGCCGAAGCCTGCGAGCGCCTTGCCGGAGGCCAGCAGCGGCAGCCACTCCTCCTTCTGGGCGGCGTTGCCGAAGCGGTGGATCGGCATGGCGCCGAGGGAGACGCCGGCTTCCAGGGTGATGGCGACGGACTGGTCCACCCGGCCGAGCTGTTCCAGGGCGAGGGCGAGGGCGAAGTAGTCGCCGCCCATGCCGCCGAATTCCTCCGGGAACGGCAGGCCGAAGAGGCCCATGTCGGCCATCTGGGAGACCACCTCGTAGGGGAAGCTGTGTTCCTCGTCGTGCTTGGCGGAAACCGGGGCCACCACTTCGTCGGCGAATTCGCGGACGGTGTTGCTGAGGTCCTGGTAATCCTCGCTGAGTTCAAAATCGGGCATGGTGACTCCTTTGTCTGTGGTGCTGTCGAAGATCTGTGTCGGGTGGTGGTCTGGTGCTGAAGCTGTTGGGTGCTACTCCGCCGCGCCCATGGCGATGACGGCTTCTTCGATGGTGTCCTCGGCTTTGGACGGCTCCGTCGGGTGAACCGGGTGGACCGTGGCGAGGACCTGGTCCGCCTTCACGAGGTCCCCGGACGTGATGCTGATGTGCACGGTGCCGTCGAGGGGTGCCACGAGCTGGTGTTCCATCTTCATGGCTTCCACGGAGAGCAGCACCTGGCCGGCGACGACGACGTCGCCGTTGCGGACCGAGACGGACACCACTGTGCCGGGCATCGGCGAACGCACTGCCGGGTCGGCGGCGCCTTCCTCGCGTTCGATTGCCGTGAGCACGCGGGCGAGCTTGGCTTCGCGGCCGAGCGGCTCGAGCCGGCAGGACCAGCCCTCGTTGCCTAGGTGGACGTACTGCGGATTCCCCTCCGGCGGGTAGTCCTCCCAGATGGCGCCCTGCGCGAAGCGCTCTTCCCGGCCATCGAGTTCCAGGTACACATCGACACTGGACAGCCCCAGGACTTTCACGTCGCGCACCGGGCCATTGTTGACCCGGACGGTGGCGTGACCGAGGTCCACGT
This sequence comes from Arthrobacter sp. TB 26, assembly GCF_000427315.1. Classification (GTDB taxonomy): domain Bacteria; phylum Actinomycetota; class Actinomycetes; order Actinomycetales; family Micrococcaceae; genus Arthrobacter. Next base: position 6,318 of record NZ_AUPJ01000398.1, on the reverse strand, counting down.
TGTTCAGCCAGGTCACGGCCACGGTGGCCAGCTCTCCGCCGGGAACACCGAAACTCATGGTCCAGGCCGCCGGTGTGCCCAGCCGCCAGCCACGGAGTGTGTCCCAGGGGGATCCCACCGTCGCGGGGGCTTCGGCCAGGACCCAGAAGGGCATGGCTGCGGCGATGAGTTCGGCGTCGCCGGCGCGGCGGAACGTGAAGCCTGGCATCTTCCGTTCGATCAGGCCGGTGTCGAGGCGGCCGGCCCGGACGTCGGCGTCGTTGATCAGCAGGCGCAGGTACTCGACGTTGGTGTCGATCCCCAGGGCCGTGTACCGGGAAAGTGCCGTGTCGAGCTTGTCCAGTGCCGCAGTGCGGTCTTTGCCCCAGGCGATGACCTTGGACACCATGGGATCGTAGTCGCTGGAGATCTCGAGTCCCTTTACCAGCGAGGAATCGATCCGGATGTCCGGATCCGCGGCGGCAGGTGTGAGGGAATCCAGATCGTCCATGGCGGTGAAGATCTCGCCGCGTTCGTCCAGGAGCACCACTTCGCCGCCGGAGGGCAGGAAGTTCTTCTCCGGTACCTCGGCGTAGACGCGGGCCTCCACCGAGTGTCCGGTGAGGACGACGTCGTCCTGGCGGACGGTGAGTTCCTCGCCGGCGGCGATGCGGACCTGCCACTCGACGAGGTCGACGCCGGTGACCATTTCGGTGACGGGGTGCTCGACCTGCAGGCGGGTGTTCATCTCCATAAAGAAGAACTCGTCCGGGGCGTTGTCGGAGACCAGGAACTCCACGGTGCCGGCACCGCTGTAGTTGACGCTGCGGGCGGCATTGCAGGCGGCCTCGCCAAGACGGGCCCGGATTGCCGCGCCGTCGGGCAGGGACTCCAGCAGCGGGGAGGGCGCTTCCTCGATGACCTTCTGGTGGCGGCGCTGCAGCGAACACTCGCGCTCCCCCAGATGGATGACGTTGCCGTGGTTGTCCGCGAGGACCTGGACCTCGATGTGCCGAGGGGTCAGGACGAGGCGTTCCAGGAACAGCGTGTCGTCGCCGAAGGCGCTGGCCGCGACGCGGCGGGCGGTGGCCAGGGTGGCTTCGAGGTCCTCGGGCCGTTCGACGATGTGCATGCCCTTCCCGCCACCGCCGGCGGAGGGCTTGATGAGCAGCGGGAAGCCGACGCCGGCCGCAGCCTCGATGAGCTGCGCGTCCGTCATGCCCGGTTCGGCGATGCCCGGGACCACCGGGACGCCGTAGCCGGTCACGTGGTTCTTGGAGCGGATCTTGTCACCCATGACGTTGAGTGATTCGACGCCGGGGCCGATGAAGGTGATCCCCGCCTTGTCCAGGGCGCGGGCGAAGTCCACGTTCTCACTGAGGAAGCCGTAGCCGGGGTGCACGGCCTCGGCTCCGGTGTCGCGGCAGGCCTGGATGATGGCTTCGATCTTCAGGTAGCTCTCGGCGGCGGCCGCGGGGCCGATCCGCACGGCGGTGTCAGCTTCCTGCACGTGCCGGGCTCCGGCGTCGGCGTCGGAATAAACGGCGACGGAACGGATACCGAGCGCCCGCAGCGTCCGGATCACGCGGCAGGCGATCTCGCCGCGGTTGGCGACCAAGACGGTGCCGAAGAGCGGCTTGGTGTCCTGCGGCGTTGGGGAGGTAGTAGTCGGCGAAGAAAGAGTCATGGCGGGCTCACATCCGGAAAAGGCCGAAGGAGGTCTCCGGCAGCGGGGTGCGGGAGACGACGTCGAGCGCCAGTCCCAGGACGGTGCGGGTGTCCGCGGGGTCGATGATGCCGTCGTCCCAGAGGCGGGCGGTGGAGTAGTAGGGGCTGCCCTGGTCCTCGTACTGCTGCTTGATCGGGGCCTTGAAGGCTTCCTCGTCCGCGGCGGACCATTCCTCGCCGCGGGCCTCGTACTGGTCCCGTTTGACCGTGGCAAGGACGCTGGAGGCCTGGTTGCCGCCCATCACCGAGATGCGGCTGGCCGGCCACATCCAGAGGAAGCGCGGAGAGTAGGCCCGCCCGCACATCGAATAGTTGCCGGCGCCGAAGGAGCCGCCGATCACCACCGTCAGTTTGGGCACCCGTGCGGTGGCGACGGCGGTGACCATCTTGGCGCCGTTCTTGGCGATGCCGCCCTGCTCGTAGTCCTTGCCGACCATAAAGCCGGAGAGGTTCTGCAGGAAGATCAGCGGGATGCCGCGCTGGTCGCAGAGTTCGATGAAGTGCGCGCCCTTGAGCGAGGATTCGCTGAACAGCACGCCGTTGTTCGCCACTATGCCCACCGGGTGGCCGTGCAGCTTCGCGAAGCCGGTCACCAGGGTGGTGCCGTAGTTCTTCTTGAATTCGTGGAAGCGGCTGCCGTCCACGAGCCGGGCAATGACCTCGCGGACGTCATACTGCGCGTTGACGTCGGTGGGGACAGCGCCGTACAGCTCCTCCGGGTCCGCGAGGGGTTCGACGGCGGTGTCGATGTCCCAGGCGGGGGCGGCCGGGCGGGGCAGGGTGGAGACGATGTCGCGGACGATCTGGAGGGCATGCTCATCGTTCTCGGCCAGGTGGTCCGTGACACCGGAGATCTTCGAGTGCACATCACCGCCGCCGAGTTCCTCGGCGGTGACGATCTCACCGATCGCGGCCTTCACGAGCGGCGGTCCGCCCAGGAAGATGGTGCCCTGGTTTCGGACAATCACGGTTTCGTCGCTCATCGCGGGGACGTACGCGCCGCCGGCGGTGCACGAGCCCATCACCGAGGCGATCTGCGGGATCCGGGCCGCGGACATCTTGGCCTGGTTGAAGAAGATCCGGCCGAAGTGCTCCTTGTCCGGAAAGACCTCGTCCTGCTTGGGCAGGAAGGCCCCGCCCGAGTCCACGAGGTAGATGCAGGGCAGCCGGTTTTCCAGGGCAATTTCCTGCGCCCGGAGGTGCTTCTTCACGGTCATCGGGTAATAGGTGCCGCCCTTGACCGTGGCGTCGTTGGAGATGACCAGGACCTGGCGGCCGTGGACCAGGCCGATCCCGGCAATAACTCCGGCGCCGGGCGAGTCGTCGTCGTACATGCCGTTGGCTGCCAGCGGCGCGATTTCCAGGAAGGGGCTGCCGTCATCGAGCAGCTGGTCGATGCGTTCGCGGGGAAGGAGCTTGCCGCGGGCCACATGGCGTTCCCGCGACTTCTCCGGCCCGCCCAAAGCGGCCGTGGCGAGGCGTTCCCTCAGCTCACGGGCCAGCCCCAGCTGGGCCTCGCGGTTCGCGGCGAAGGCGGCGCTCGTGGCGTCCACCTGGCTGGCGATTGTCTCCATTGACTGCTTCCGTTCTCGCACCTTCATACTGGCGGCCTGTCCTGCGCCCGTTCCAGCCACTTCGGTTAGTACCGCATAACTGAGATTTAGGTTAGTCTCTATTAACTGTGATGTCCAACACAGGGCCGCACAAATGATGGTTTTCTTGAGATGAGGGGTGTGCCGGTGACCGAACCCAGCGACACGAGCCGGACCGCCACGCAGCTCGCGTCGGCCCAGCCTCCCGCGACCCAGCCTCCAACGACCCAGCCTCCAGCGACCCGGCCTCCCGCGACCCAGCCTCCCGCGACCCAACGCAGCCAGGCCAAGGAGAGCCGCCGCCAGGCGCTGCTGTCCTCGGCGGCCGCGTTGTTCGCCGTCGACGGCTTCAACCGTGTGTCCCTGGAGGACCTCGGCGCCGCCGCCGGCGTCAGCGGCCCTGCGGTGTACCGGCATTTCGCCGGCAAGCAGGCCGTCCTCGGAGCGCTGCTGCTGAGTGTCAGCCAGGACCTGCTCGACGGCGGCCGGCGCGTCATTGCCGATTCCGACGGCGCCGCCGTTGCCCTGCGCGCGCTGGTGGAGTTCCATGTGGACTTCGCGCTCAGCAACCCCGACGTCATCCGGGTGCAGGACCAGGACTTCAGCAACCTCGCCGAGGAGGACCAGGCCGAGGTCCGCACACTGCAGAGGAACTATGTGGAGCTCTGGGTCGAGGTCCTTGCCGGACTGCACCCCGGGACCGAGGCCACCGAGCTCCGGATGCGTGCGCACGCCACCTTCGGCCTGATCAACTCCACCCCGCACTCGGTTCGGAGCCATGGACGGCGGATCGCGGTCAAGCGGGCGCGACCCTTGCTGCAGAGCATGGCACTGGCGGCCCTGATGGCCCCCGCCGACCCTGCCGGATGACAGCACCCGCCCGGGCGGCGCGCCGCAAATTGCGGGCGAAAAGGCCAAGTCCCCCATTTAGCGTGACCCCCGAACGGCCGCAACCACCCGCGGGATGGCTGGACCCCACCTGTCGATGAGGAGTCCGGTCATGGACGTGAACGTACCGTTAAGCCCCCAGAAACTGCCCTGCCGTCACCGGGCAATTTCTCGGGCGGGTCATACGGGAATCGGCCGGCTGCGGAAACGCGGCGATGTCGATTCGGAAATTGTGAGTGGCCGGATGCGCCGGCAGAGGACCGGCATACGGGACGGTTCGAACGGGCGGGGTGTGCGAGAAATGTTTCGTTGTGTTTCGTGGGGTGGTGGGTCATCACGGGTGTCCGGAAAGGTACCCCGGCTGCTCTTGGGCCCCCTCTAGAAGGCCCGCGATAGTGTCAGAGGCATGACGCCAGTTGACCCGCGGGCTAACATTCTTCAGCAGATTGCCACTTATCAGGCCTGCATCGCCGCTTCGAACTGGCCCATACCAGCCAGCGATAGCGAATACCGCTGTGCATACTACGATCGCCCCAGTCCACACCGCCGGGTTGCGGAGCTCATCGACGAACCGTCCCTGTAGGCGGTCTTGCGCCGCCTGGGTGGCTCGGTTCTACAATCGCGCATGGAGAATCTTCGATTCAGCGTCGATGTCGACGCTCCCGCGCAGCACGTCTGGAACGTCATGCTCGACCTCGACACCTACCGCGAATGGACGGGCGCCTTCCACGAGGGATCGACCTACGAGGGCGGCTGGAACGAGGGCGACGAGATCCGCTTCCTCGGCCCGAACGACGACGGCACGGCGAGCGGTCTCTTCGGCACCATCGTCGAGAATCGGCCCCACGAGTTCGTGTCGATCCGCTATCTCGGCGATATCGAGAACGACGTCGAGAACCGCGAAGGGCCCGCCGTCGGGCTGCACGAGAGCTACTCGTTCAGCGAGACCGACGGGGTGACGACTCTCGTCGTCGAGCTCGCGGTGCCCGACGAGTGGGCCGACGACATGCGCGGCATGTGGTCGGAGGCGATCGTCACGATCAAACGGTTGGCAGAGCGGGCCTAGGTCGACGAAATCCTGACCCGGTCAGGAATGGCGACAGCCCCGACAGCGTTGTGACGAGCTTTCCAATGGGCTGCTCATTTCTTGCCTGAATCTGCCGTTATGCGCTCAGCGGCGTCAGGCCAGGAGTGACCGCCGCACCACGAGCGTGGAGTAGGCAACTCTGTCAGTAGCTGCGCACATTGAAGGTCATCGAGGATACCGGCGAAGCAGTGCCGGACCTCATGCCACAGCCGATCCGCCATTTGGGCACCCTGCCGGCCGCCCGAAAGGGGGCAGCCGGCAGCCGTTCGCTCGGTTTGCTAGACCATGGCGAGCGCCATGCCCGGATCGGACAGGATGGCGCCGAGGTCCTGCAGGAAGCGTGAGCCCTGCTCGCCGTCGACCAGCCGGTGGTCAAAGGAGAGGCTGAGCGTCATGACCTGGCGCAGCGCCACCTGGTCCTGGTACTCCCACGGCATCTTCCGCACCGCACCGAGGGCCAGGATGGCGGCCTCCCCCGGGTTGAGGATGGGAGTGCCGGAATCGATGCCGAAGACGCCGATGTTCGTGATGGAAATTGTGCCGCCGGACAGGTTGGCCGGACTGGTCTTGCCGGCCCGCGCCGTGTCCGTCAGTTCGGTCAGCGCGGTGGAGAGCTCCAGCAGGGACATCCGGTCGGCGTCCTTGATGTTCGGCACGGTCAGCCCGCGCGGGGTGGCAGCCGCGATGCCGAGGTTCACGTAGTTGTACTGGACAATCTCCTGCTTGGCCTCGTCCCAGCGGGTGTTGAGCGTGGGGTGGCCCTTCAGCGCGATAAGCACGGCCTTGGACACCAGCGTCAGCGGCGTGAGCTTGTAGCCGGCGAACGCGCGGCTGGCCTTGAGCTTCGCCAGCAGTTCCATGGTCGGGGTGACGTCAATGGTCAGGAACTCCGTGACATGCGGAGCCGTGAACGCACTGGAGACCATGGCTGCGGCGGTGAACTTGCGGACGCCCTTGATCGGCGTCCGGGTTTCCCGCTCACCCTGCGCCGGAGCCTGGCCCTGAGCGGATACGCCGGCCAGATCCCGGGGTGCCACCGGCAGG
>NZ_AUPJ01000397.1 GCF_000427315.1 Arthrobacter sp. TB 26 | reverse complement strand
AGGCACGGCCTCCGGGGCCCCCTCGGCGGCACCGTCCATCCCGACGATTTCCTTCGGCTGCCAGAACTTCAGCATCAGCAGCACGGCTGCCACAGTCACGACGGCGGCAACAACGTCAGTCAGTTCCACCGCGAAGAAGTTGGACGTGACAAACTGGGCCACGCCGAAGGCGGCGCCTGCCACGAGGGCCACGGGCCAGGTCTGCTTGACGCCGCGGCGGCCGTCGACGATGAACACCAGCAGCAGCGGAACGATCAGCGCGATGAACGGCGTCTGGCGGCCGGCCATGGAGGACAGATCATGCAGCGGCAGGCCCGTGACACCGTTCAGGGCGATGATGGGTGCGGCCATCGCGCCGAAGGCGACAGGAGCCGTGTTGGCCAGCAGCGAGACCACTGCGGATTTCAGCGGTTTCATGCCGGCTGCCATCAGCATGGCGGCGGAAATGGCCACCGGTGCGCCGAACCCGGCGAGGGATTCCAGCAGGGCGCCGAAGCAGAAGGCGATGAGGATCGACAGGATCCTCAGGTCGTTCGAGATGGAACGGATGGTGCGTCCCAGCACCTCGAACCACGGGGTGGCCACGGTGAGCCGGTAAATCCAGAGGGCGTTGACCAGGATCCACAGGATCGGGAACAGACCGTAGAAGATGCCGGCCGCGGTGGCGCTCAGGGCCTGGTTCACCGGCATCTGCCAGCCGACGATGGCCAGTAGGAGGGACAGTGCCAGGCTGGCTAAGGCCGCCATGGGGGCTTTCACCTTAAAGACGCCCAGTAAAACGAAGAGCAGGACGAGCGGAAGCGCCGCGCAAAGGGCTGAAATCACCAGGGACCCGGCAATGGGATCGAGGATCTGCTGAAACATGTGTCTCCAGATTGTGTTAGGCGTCACAACACCGTGGCGCCCTACGATTGTCTTACAAGTGCACATGTTGGTCAAGCCTGACGAGTTGTCTTGTCTGGCAAGATTGGGACTGAATCAAGAAACCCTTGGCGGAATGGGAGCTCCGGTGGCCGGCCGAATTGCAGCAGTCTCGATCGTGGACGCGGTCGCCTCGGATCTGCGGAACCGGGTCTTTGCCGGTGAGCTTGCCTCCGGGGACGCCCTGACGGAGTCGGAGGTCGCCTCCTCCTACGACGTGGCGCGGCCGACGGCGAAGGCCTCGATCGAGAAGCTGGTCGGCGAGGGGCTGCTGGACCGGGGGACCCACAAAACCGCCCGGGTGGTCGAACTCGGCCCGGAATCCGTGCGGGACATCTATCTGGCCCGCGCGTATCTGGAAAGCGAAGTGCTGCGCCGGCTCGCAGTCGCGCGGGACGTGCCGGAAGCGGCGGTGCAGGCCAACCGCGACATCGCGGCGGTTCAGACCGGCGCTCCGCTCGACGTCGTCGAACCGGACATGCGGTTCCACACCAGCCTGATCGACGCCGTCGGCAACGAACGCATCAGCCGGATGTACCGCTCACTCGTGGGCGAGGTGCGGCTGTGTATGGTCCGCATCCAGTCCCTGCACCTCCTGGACACCGCGCTGATCCAGGCCGAACACCAGAGGATACTCGAACTGATCGGGGCCGGCCAGGGCGAGGCTGCCGCCGTGCTGCTCGACGAACACCTGGGGCGCGCCCGGGAGCGGCTGGTCGCCGCCATGGGAGGAACCGCCGGCCCGGAGGCCGAACAGCCGTCCGGACTGCTGCCGGACTAGCCCACACCGCAACGCGGGGTCACGTACGGCCGATAAACACCACAGGAACGGGCGCTATGTGACCCCGCGTTGCTTGTTAGCGGGCGCGCTCGACGCGTTTTTCGTCCCAGACCGGCTCGGCCGATTCATAGACCTTGCCGTCTGAGCCAAAGACCAGGAAGCGGTCGAAGGTCCGGGCGAACCAGCGGTCGTGCGTGACGGCGAGGACCGTTCCCTCGAAGTGGTCGATGGCCCGTTCCAGCGCCTCGGCCGAGTGCAGATCCAGGTTGTCCGTGGGCTCGTCCAGCAGCAGCAGGGTGGCGCCGGAGAGCTGCAGCAGCAGGATCTGGAACCGGGCCTGTTGCCCGCCGGAGAGGGATTCGTATTTCTGCTCCGACTGTGAGGCCAGCCCGTACCCGTCGAGCGCGCCGGCCGCTGCCTCACGTCCCAGCCCCGAGCGGTGTTCATCGCCGCGGTGCAGGATTTCGAGCAGGGTCTTGCCCAGGAGGTCGGGCCGGACGTGGGTCTGGGCAAAGAAGCCGGGCCGGATCCGGGCGCCGAGTTTCACAGTGCCGTCGTGCGGCACTTCGGCGATGTCGACGTCGGACACCGGCAGGTGCTCCCGTTCCGGGTCGGTGCCTCCGGTGGCGAGCAGGCGCAGGAAATGGCTCTTGCCGGAGCCGTTGGAACCCAACACGCCGACGCGGTCGCCGAACCAGACCTCCGTGGAGAAGGGCTTCATCAGCCCGGTGAGCTCCAGCTTCTCGGCGACGACGGCGCGCTTGGCCGTGCGGCCGCCCTTGAGCCGCATCTGCACGTTCTGCTCGATCGGCAATGCCTCGGGCGGCCCGGCCTCGAGGAACTTCGCCAGCCGCGTCTGGGCGGCGTGGTAGCGGTTGGCCATGTCGGAGCGGAACGCGGCCTTGTTCTTGTACATGTTGACGAGTTCCTTGAGCTTCACGTGCTCCTCGTCCCAGCGCTTCCGGAGTTCCTCGAAGCGCGCATTCCGGTCCGCTCGGGCCTCCACGTAGGAGCCGAAGCCGCCTCCGTGGATCCAGGCCCCGGCGCCGTTGATGCCCGGTTCGAGAGTCACGATGCGGCCCGCGGCGTTGTTCAACAGCTCGCGGTCGTGGCTGATGAAGAACACGGTCTTCTTCGACTCGTTCAGCTTGGCCTCGAGCCAGCGCTTGCCCGGGACGTCGAGGTAGTTGTCCGGCTCGTCGAGGAGCAGCAGCTCGTCGGGGCCGGCGAACAGCGCCTCG
>NZ_AUPJ01000396.1 GCF_000427315.1 Arthrobacter sp. TB 26 | reverse complement strand
AGGCTCGACGCCGGGCGGTGCTGCGCGCGGTCGAAGGGAAGTCCAAGCGCGGCCATACAGACCTCATCCCAGACAGTTTCGACGTCGTAGCCCCCGGCGTCTCCCCAGTCCACGATCGCCTGCGCGTACTTCATCTGGGTGGGCTCGTCGTCGTGTTCCATCATGGCCAGCTCGGCTTCGTCCACCGTGCGGGCGGCGGCCGCCAGCGCGGGGGGAGCAGCGGACACCAGGAGGTCGCGGACGGTGGATTCGTCCCGGACCTGGCCGACGAACTGGCGCATGATGCCCATGTTCCCGGAACGGCCGATCACACCTTCGTCCGCGACAAGGTCGCCGGAAATGATCCGGAACAGCGTCGTCTTGCCGGTTCCGTTGGGTCCGATCAGCGCCGTTTTGGTCCCGTCCGGGACCTTGAAGGTCACGCCGTTGAGCAGCTGGGTGCCGTCGGAGAGGAAGTAATCGATGTTGGAAACGTCAATATGAGCCACACTTCCATCCTCCCACGGCCGTCCTCGCGGCCACGTCGCCGCCGGCTCAGCCCGCGGCGGTGAGGAACTCCTTCAGCAGCGGACCGGAGACGGTGGCGCCAAGCCCGCCCTCCTCGACGAACACGGCGACGGCGAGGTCCCCGTGCACGGCCACGATCCAAGCATGGGTCTTGGGCGGGTTGTCTGAACCGAACTCGGCGGTTCCGGTCTTCGCCCCCACGGGGGCACCCGGGACGGCGGCCAGGAAGCCGGTGTGGCCGGACGTGACCACGGCACGCATCATGTCCGCCAGGGCGGCGGCTTCCGCTGCGGTGACCGGGGTGCCGGAGGCCTTCGCCGGGGCCGGGGCCGACGGCGTCGAACCGGCTGACGGCGTCGAACCGGCTGACGGCGTCGAACCGGCTGACGGGGAGGCAACGGCGCCGGTGCCTGCCTCGTCAGCTCCGGGATTGAGCACCAGCTGCGGCGCGACAGGCGCTCCCTTGGCGACCGAGCCTGCCATGATGGCGGCGGCCAGCGGGGACATCAGCACCTTCCCCTGGCCGATCATCGACGCGGCGTGCTCCGTTCCCGAGGCGTCGCCCGGAACCGAACCCAGAAACGCTGACGCCCCCAGCGACGGGGCTTCCACTGCGACGCCGAGGGATGTGGCGGCGGCCTCGAGCTGTGCCTGGCTGACCGTGTCGCGGGCGTTGATGAACGCGGTGTTGCAGGAGTGCGCGAAGGCATCGCGCAAGGTCACGGAGCCCAGCGAGGAGGCGGGGTAGCCTTCGGCGTTTTTGAAGGTCCGGCCGTCGACGGTCAGGGTTGCGGGGCACTCAACCATGGCATCCGGGGTCATGCCGTTACGGATCATGGCGAGGGAATCCACGATCTTGAAGATGGAACCGGGTGCGTACTGGCCCAGCAGCGCGGTGTCGTAACCGTTGCTGCCCGGTCCCGAGGCCGCGGCGAGGACGGCGCCGCTGGAGGGCCGGAGCGCCACGATGGCCGACGCCGGGGCCACCTTCCCCAGGATGTCCTCGGCCAGCTGCTGGAGGTTGGGATCCAAGGTGGTTTTCAGCGGGGTTCCGACCTTCATATCAACCTGGAACAGGGCCCGGCGGCCGCCGTTGAGCAAGGTCTGGCGTTCCTCGGCTGTGAGGCCCGCCTTCTCGGCGAAGACCTGGGTTCCGTCGCTGCCTCGCAGTTGCGCGTCGTACTGCTGCTGCAGGCCGCCGGTTCCCGTGGTGTCGCCGGCTCTGAGCGCCCCGCCGGATTTCTCGATCTGTTCGGCATTCGCCTCGGCTGCGGTGCCCAGCAGGGCGCGGGCGAAGGTGCGGGTCGGGGCGAGCGGAAGAGAGTCGGCGATGGCGCGCGCGCCGGGAATCCCGGCGATCTGATCGTCCGTAATCGTCCTGCCGTCCTGGCGCAGGGTGATGGCCGTGACGAAGGCCTCCGGGCCCGCCGCCTGGACCTGTTGGGTGTAGGCCGCGGGATCCACCCCCACCAGCTGGGCGAGTTGGGTGGCGGACGCCGCCGGATCGGCGGAAGCCAAACGGGGTTTGTCGATGCCGACGTTGACGACCGCCCGGTAGGTGACCAGCTTGGCGTCACCGGCACCCAGAATCTCGGCCCGCGCCGGGGACTGGGACAAGGTGCCAAGGACTTCCCCTTCTGCCAGAGACGGCACCAAAGTGGCCGGGTTCCAGACCGTCAGCCACTTGTCACCCGACTTCTTCAACTGGGCGGAGGTGGTGTACTTCCACTCTCCGGAGCCAATCTTCCAGCTGTACGTCAGCGGGACCGTGGCGGTGTCCTTGTCGAGCGTCAGCTCACCGGTATCCACCACAGGCTTGACCGGATCCAGTGCCTTGAACACCTCGTGGAGCTGCTCATTGGCCCCGCCGGAGTCCTTGCCTTCAAAGGCGACGGAGCCGACGTCGAGCGCCGCAACAGCGGAAGCAAGCTGCTTCGCCGCATCCTGCGCGCCGGCGCGGCCGTCGGAGCAGCCCACCAACGAGCCGCTAAGAATGAGCCCAACCAGGGCAAGTGAAAGTTTTGATGAGTTCCCCATCGCGCCATTATGCACCGGACGCCGGACAATTCCCTTGTCACAAAGTCCCCGCCGGCCGCCCGGTGCGGCCCCGGCCGGCTCAGAAGCGCCGGATGATCCTGCGCTGCGAGGCCACAGCAATCGCCGCGGTGCGGTTGTCCACGCCGAGCTTGCCGTAGATGTGCACGAGGTGGGTCTTCACCGTTGCCTCGGAGATGAACAACTGTTTGGCGATGGCCCGGTTGCCCAGCCCCGTGGCGAGCAGCTCGAGCAGCTGGATCTCCCGGGCAGACAGGACAGGCTCGGGGTTGCGGATCCGGCCCATCAGCCGCGCGGCCACTTCGGGGGCCAGCGCGGTCTGGCCCGCCGCGGCGGCGAGCACGGCCTGGCGGATCTGTTCCGGCGGCGCGTCCTTGAGCATGTAGCCGCTGGCACCGGCTTCCACAGCGGCGAGGATGTCGGCGTCGGTGTCGTACGTGGTGAGGATAAGCACCGGCGGAGCGGGCTGGCCGGCCTCGCCCGCCTTGATCCTTCCGGTCGCGGTAACGCCGTCCATGCCGGTGCCCATCTGCAGATCCATGAGTACGACGTCGACCGGCTCGCCGAGGGTATGGAGCCGGGAGAGCTCGGCCAGGGCAGCGCCGCCATCGGCCGCCTCGGCCGCGACGGCGATGCCCTCGAAATCGCCCAGCATGGCCCGCAGCCCGGCCCGGACCACCGGGTGGTCGTCGACCAGCAGCACGCGGATATCCTTCACGATTCGTTCCTTGCCGCAGCATCCCCGAGGGGCAGCCGGATGGCGACCACCGTTCCTTCGCCGGCCGTGGACTCGATGTCCAGGCTGCCGGCCAGCGCCGAGACCCGCTCCTGCAGCGACCTGAGTCCGTAGCCCGAGCCGTCAGGGCGACCGGCGGGGTCCGCGACGGCCGAGGCATCGAAGCCAGTGCCGTCGTCGAAAATATCCATCGCCACTTCGCTGCCCAGGAAGGAAAGGGTCACGACGGCGGTGTCCGCCTTGGCGTGCACCCACACGTTCGCGAGGCTCGCCTGCGCCGCCCTAAGCAGGGTGGTGCGGTACGGGTTGGGCAGTTCCACCGGGGTTCCTTCAAGATCGAAACGGCAGCGCAGCCGGGTGCCCCGGGCGGCTGCCTCGGTTTCGGTCTTTTCGCAGAGCCGGCGCAGGCTGTTCACCAAGGGATCCTCCGGCGGCTTTTCTGCTGAGTCGTTCGCTGAGTCATCTGCTGTGTCATCCGCTAGGGCGGGGGGCTGCAGGGCGCGGACAAAGTTGCGGGCCTCGGCGAGGTTGGCCGAGGCGGTCTCCTGGACCGTCCGGAGCCGGTCCCGGGCGGTGGCGGTATCCCCGTCGTCCAGTGACTTTTCCGCCGAGCGGCCCATCAGCACGATGCTGGAGAAGCCCTGGGCCAGCGTGTCATGGATTTCGCGGGCCAGCCTGGCCCGCTCGGCAAGCGTGCCGGCGTCGTGCTGGCTGCGGGCAAGTTCGGCCCGGGTACGGCGCAGTTCCTCGGCGGCGAGCCGCTGGTTTTCCGCTTCCAGGTAGAGCGCCCGGTACGCCAGCCCGGTAACGACGGCAAACGCTGCCCCGAACGCCGGTCCCAGCACCATGGGAAGCTGCAGGGCGCCGCCGTCGGATCCTGCATTGTGGAACCACAGCGCCACAATCACCAGCACGGTGCTCAGGGAGATCGCCGGCAGAGCCAGCCGCAGCGGCAGCACGTGCAGCTGCAGGAAGAACAGCGGGAAGGCCAGCCACACAAAGTCGGAGCTGGCCCAGATCAGCAGCAGCCAGAACAGGCAGACGGCGCCCAGCCACCAGGCCGAGTACGGGCGGGGATCGAACCGGGACGTATCAACGGAATGCCGCTTCTCCAGGACGGTTCCCAGGAGGTAGACCGCGGCAAGAACCAGTGCGAGGGACAGGGCGAGCCAGTTCGTGCCCTGGAGGCCCGAGCCCAGCAGCCGCGCCAGGGCGACGAGCAGCAGGACGGCGAAGCCGCAGTGCAGGCACACCCGCAGGACGCGCAGAATGACGGCGGCATCGGTCGTTCCTGCCGTGGCGGNCGGTGCCTGCCGGCGCCGGGCGATCGTTGCCATCCATGCCTCCAGCGTAATGCGGGGCCGGCACGGTTCCGGCCCGAAACCCTGCCGTCCGGGCATTATCAACCTTTTGGTTGACCCGGGTCCGGTGGCCGTTGGGGCCCTTAGAACCCGAGGGGCGGGACCGCCAAGCCAAATATGTCTTTCAGAGCATATTTGGCGGCGTGGTATCCCGGCATTCCGGTCACACCGGGTCCCGGAGGAGTGGAGGAGGAACACAGGTACACGCCGGGAAGCGGCGTCCGCCAGGGAACGGGGCCCAGGACGGGCCGCCGGATGATTCCGCGGAGGTCCATCAGCCCGGCGCTGAAGTCGCCGCCGACGTAGTTCTCGTTGTACACACCCAGCCCGGCCGCGGTCGTGACGTGGTGGCTGAGGACGAGGTCGCGGAACCCGGGGGCGAAACGCTCCAGCTGGGTGATCACGGCCTCGGTCATGTCCACGGTGGAACCGGCCGGCACATGGCAATAGCTCCACAGGATGTGCCGCCCCGCGGGCGCCCGTCCGGCGTCGAAGCGCGAGGGTTGGGAGACCAGGACATAGGGCCGTTCCGGATGCCGGCCCGCGGCGACGAGGTTTTCCGCCTCGGCCATCTCCGCGCGGGTGCCACCCACGTGGACCGTGCCGGCGTCGGCCAATCCGGGCGCCGTCCAGGGGACCGGTCCGGAAAGGATGAAGTCGACCTTGCAGGCCGCGTTTCCGAACCGGAACGACTCAAGGGCGCGGCGGTACCGCTCCGGGAGCCTGCCCTCCGCCAGTCTCAGCAGCCCCGTCGGTGCCACGTCCAGGAGGGTGGCCCGGACCGGGGGCAGCTCCGTCAGGGACCCGATCCGGGCGCCTGTTTCCACCGCCCCGCCGTGCGCTTCAAGGTCCGCGACCATCGCCCGCGCGATCGCCGCGGAACCGCCGATGGGCACGGGCCAGCCCACCGTGTGGGCCAGTGTGCCCAGCATGAGGCCCGCTCCGGCCGCGGCGGCGGCCGGC
>NZ_AUPJ01000395.1 GCF_000427315.1 Arthrobacter sp. TB 26 | reverse complement strand
CCGCCGCAGCCCCTATTGCCCCGTCGCTGGCCGGGGTCAGTGAATGGTGCGATGCCGAAGTCCTGCGCAGGCTCCGCCGCCGATCGCTCGCCGCGCTGCGCGCAGAGGTCGAGCCCGTGGATGCCGCCGCCTACGGCCGCTTCCTGCCCGCCTGGCAGAACGTCCGCGTCCCGGGCAAGCGCGGGCAGTCGGCGCTGCGCGGACTGGACGGGATCATCACCGCAGTCGACCAGCTCTCCGGCGTGCCCATCCCGGCCTCGGCCTGGGAACCCCTGATCCTCGCCAGCCGGGTGGCCGACTACCAGCCCGCCATGCTCGATGAGCTGATGGCGGCCGGCGAAGTGCTCTGGTCCGGCGCAGGGGCGCTCCCCGGCAACGACGGCTGGGTCAGCCTGCACCTGGCCGATTCGGCCGAGCTGACCCTGAACCCGGCCATCGACTTCGAGCCCGGCGACGCGCAGCAGCGGCTGCTGGACCACCTGCGCAACAACGGTGGCGGCTACTTCTTCCGGCAACTCACAGACGTCGCCGGCGGCATGGACACGGTGCTCAGCGACCAGGACGTCGTCTCCGCGCTCTGGGACCTGGCCTGGGCGGGCCGGATCACGGGCGACACCTTTGCCCCGGTCCGGGCGATGATTACCGGCGGCCACACCGCGCACCGGCAGGTCGCCCGCGCCCCGCGGGCCAGGGCCCCCAGGTTGAGCCGGCTCGGGCGCTCCCACGGCACCGGTCTGCTCGGGTCCCCCGGG
>NZ_AUPJ01000394.1:11443-20508 GCF_000427315.1 Arthrobacter sp. TB 26 | reverse complement strand
CTCCCCCGCTGGCCGCTGGCCGCTGGTCTGCCCTCCCCGCACCCGAGCTGGACGCCACCATCCACGCCCGGGCCATCGCGGAACTCCTGCTGGACCGGTACGGTGTGGTCACCCGCGGCTCGGTCATGGCCGAGAACATCCTGGGCGGCTTCGGCCTGATGTACAAGGTCCTGGCCCGGCTGGAGGAAGCCGGTCGGTGCCGGCGCGGCTACTTCATCGAGCACCTGGGCGCGGCACAGTTCGCTGTTCCAGCGACCGTGGACCGGCTGCGGTCCTACGCCGAGGACACCCAGCTTCACAAACCCGAACCGGTGGCCCTGGCCCTTGCTGCGACGGACCCCGCCAACCCCTACGGCGCCGCACTGCCCTGGCCTGCCCTCAACGTCGAGGCAGGGACCGGCCACCGCCCGGGCCGGAAGGCCGGCGCCCTGGTGGTGCTGGTCGACGGCGCCCTGGTCCTCTACGTGGAACGCGGCGGCAAGACCCTGCTGGCGTTCAGCGAGGACACGGAGGTTCTGGCTGCGGCCGGCGCGGCCCTGGTCAGTGTGGTGACCCGCGGTGCGGTGGACAAACTGATCATGGAAAAGGTCAACGGCCACGGCATCCTGGACACGCCCGTGGCAGCCGCACTGGCCCACGCCGGGGCCTACTCCACGCCCAAGGGATTGAGGATCCGTGCCTGAGGGCGATTCGGTCTTCCGCGCGGCCGCCCAGCTGCACGCCGCGCTGGCGGGCCAGCAGCTGATCTCCTCCGATTTCCGGGTGCCGCGGTTCGCCACGCTCAAACTGGGCGGCTGGACCGTGACCGAGGTGGTCCCGCGCGGCAAACACCTGCTCATGCGGTTGGAGGGACCCGCACGGCAGCGTGGCGGCATCCCGGCGGAACCGGACCGGCTGACGATCCATTCCCACCTCAAGATGGAAGGCACCTGGCAGGTCTACCCGCCCGGCGGCCGCTGGCGGAAGCCGGGATTCACCGCCCGCTGCGTGCTGCGCACCGCCACGGCAGACGCCGTCGGGTTCTCGCTCGGCATCCTCGAGGTGGTCCGCAGCTCCGAGGAAGATTCAATAGTCGGACACCTTGGTCCGGATCTGCTGGGACCTGACTGGGACCTGGCCGAGGCGGAGCGGCGGATCCGTGCCGCTCCGGACGTCCCGATCGGCGTCGCTCTGCTGGACCAGCGGAACCTCGCGGGGATCGGCAATATCTACCGCTGCGAGGCCTGTTTCCTCTCCGGCGTGCACCCGGCAGCGCCCGTCTCGGCCGTGCCTGACGTGGCGGCCATCATCACCGACGCCAAGCTGCTGCTGGAGGCCAATCTTGGCGCGGGCCGCCGGACCACGGTCCTGAATCAGCGCGGTGTTGCCGTGGGCCGGACTTCCGGGCTGCCCGGCTACTGGGTCTACCGGCGCGAACACCAGCCGTGCCTGAAGTGCCGGACACCGGTGCGGCGCGGAGTCCTCACCAAGGCCACCGGCACCGGCACCGGCACCGGCACCGAGGAGCGGGACATCTACTTCTGCCCCACCTGTCAGCCGCTGCCGGGTGCCGGCGGGAGTGCGGGATAGATGCGTCCAGGGTGCGGCGCGATGAGGTCACGACGCGGCAATGAACTGGCGACGCGCTAATTACCTGACGCCCACCGAATTCCGGTAGCGAGCGGCACTTTGCGCGTCGCCAAGGACTTCCCGCATCGTCAACCTGCATTACGTGATGCAGCGGCAGCTCGGGACTGCGCCCAGTGGCTCAGGGGCCGGCGACCGCCGGATCGGCTGCCACCACCGGGAGCGCGGACTTCTTCAGTTCCGGCACGGTGAACCGCGGCAGCAGGAGCTGCACCAGCGGGCCGATCGCCAGGGCGTAGAGCACGGTCCCGATGCCGACCGAGCCGCCGAGCAGCCAGCCCGCGGCGAGCACCACGATTTCAATGCCGGTCCGGGATGTCCGCACGGACCAGCCTGTGCGCCGGGCGAGGCCGGTCATCAGGCCGTCCCGCGCACCGGGTCCCAGCCGGGCACCGATGTAGCAGGCGGAGGCGATTCCGTTGAGCACGATGGCCCCTGCGAGCATCCCGGCCTGCCCGCCGAGGTGGGATATCTCAGGGATCAGCGCCAGTCCGACGTCGGCGAAGACGCCCACCAGCACGGCGTTGCACAGTGTGCCGACACCCGGCCACTGGCGCAGCGGAATCCACAGGAGCAGCACAAGGAAACTCACGATCACCACCACCGTGCCAATGCTGAGCCCGGACTTGACCGCGAGGCCCTGGTGGAACACATCCCAAGGGTCCAGGCCCAGGCCGGCGCGGATGAACATCGCCAGGGATATGCCGTACATGGCGAGGCCGATAAGGAGCTGAAGGAGCCTGCGGGTCATCATGCAACCCATCCTCCCCGAAAACTGGCCTTGCATTCCATAGCCAGTTTGAAATACTGGCTCTATGTCCGGATCCCTGAACCCCAGTTCGCTGGCCCGATTGCTCGGCGAATGGAACCTCGGTGCAGCCCCCGCCTACCGGGAGCTCGCCGACGTCGTCCGCCTCCTGGTCCTTGACGGCCGAGTGCCGCTGGAGGTTGCGCTGCCCAGCGAACGGGCCCTGGCCGCGACGCTCGGCCTCAGCCGCACCACCGTCACCGCCGCGTACTCGCTGCTGCGCGAACAGGGATTCCTCAGCAGCGGGCAGGGCAGCCGCGGCCGGACGTGTATCCCGCAGACCAGTCCGGTCGGCGGCCGCACCGGCGGCGCGGCGAACCTCAGCGGCGCTCCGGGCCTGGCCGCCCCGGACGGAATCCTCGACCTTGCCTACGCCTCACTGCCGGCCAGCGGCGAGGTGGTCCACCGGGCATTCGCCGCCGCCCTGACCGAGCTTCCGGCACTGCTGCCCGGTTTCGGCTATGACGCCCTCGGTGTGAGCCCGCTGAGGGACGCCATCGCCCGGCACTACTCGGCGGCCGGCGTGCCCACCACAGCGCAGCAGATTCTCGTGACCTCGGGCGCGCAGCACGCGCTGAACATCGTGCTGCGCACCCTGGCCGGCCGGTCCGACAAGGTCCTGGTGGAGCATCCCAGCTACCCCAACGCGCTCGACGCCATCCGGGCCGCGGGCTGCCGGCTGGTTCCAGTAGCCATGCCCGCGGCCCATACAGCCACCCGCACCCGGCCGGTTCCCGGCGGCCGTCCGGGCTGGGACCTGGAGGCGATCGAGAGCGCACTGCTGCAGCAGCGGCCCGCCATGGCCTACGTGGTCCCGGACTTCCACAACCCCACCGGGCGGCTGATGTCGGATGCCCAGCGTCGCCGGCTGGTCCGCGCCGCCACCGCAGCCGGCACGGTCCTCGTGGTCGACGAGACGCTCCGGGAGTTGAACCTCGACGGCGCCGAGTCCACTCCGCTGGCAGCCTTCAGCCCCGCCGTCGTCTCCATCGGTTCGCTCAGCAAGTCGCACTGGGCCGGGTTGCGGACCGGCTGGATCCGGGCCGAGGAGCCGCTGATCCAGCGGTTCGCCGCCGCCCGCACCACCATGGACCTGGGCGGTCCGGTCGTGGAACAGCTCGCGGCGGCCCACCTTGTCAACGCCCTCTCCGANGCTCCCGGCACGGCTGGTCTCCCTGCGGGACAACCGGGACGCGCTGCTGGACCTCATCGCCGGACACCTTCCGGGCTGGCAGAGCGAACGGCCCGACGGCGGACTGTCCGTGTGGTGCCGGCTCCCGGCCCCGATCAGCACCGCCCTTGCCGTGGTGGCCCCGGACTTCGGCATCCGGCTCGCGGCCGGCCCCCGGTTCGGCACCGGCGGCGCTTTAGAGCACTACCTCCGGGTGCCGTTCACCCTGCCCCCGGAGCAGCTCGAAACCGCGGTGGCGGCGCTGCGTGCAGCCCAGAACCGGCTGGAGGCTTCCCCGCAGTTGCGTCGCGGNNNNCGCCCGCGGCGGCCATCGCCTGAGCCTGCCGCCCGGTGCGACCAGGCCCGAGCGCACGGCCCGGCGACGCGGATACTTCTCCACGAGGCGAAAAATTCCTGGCGCGCCCGGATTCCGGTGTCGCCAGGAATTTGCAGTGTCGCACGGGACTTTCGGTGTCGCCCTCAAGGCCCCCGAGTTGCGGATCTGCTAGGCGTAGACCTTCTCGAGGAAACCGCGCCAGGCCTTCGCCGTGGCCGCGGAGTCCCCGCCGCCGCTGAAGTCGTGGACCGTCATCCCGACCGGGGCGCCGAAGGCATTGCGGCCGAAGAACCTGTACAGCGTGTCCGCGGTGCGCAGGCCAAGGAAGTTCTCGTTGGCGAAGTCCACCTCCGCGGAGAGCGTTCCGACGCCGTCGAGCTCAAGCTCCACGGCGCGGCCAGGCGCCGTCCCCTCGACGCCCAGGGCCTTCTTGAGCCGGACAAAGCCGTCCGGCGTCGCCGAGGAGGGCGGGGCCTGGACGTCGGTGAAGACCACGGGCCTGCCGTCAAAATACCTCAGGTACTGGCCGAGGGTGTGCAGGTAGAACTCGGTGTGCTTGCTGGCGCCGTCGTATTGCTGGTCCCAGTCCTCGGCAAAGATGCCGCTGTGGACGTAGTGCAGCCGGGCCCGGCCGCCGTCGAGCGGTTCCAGCACGTGCTCCAGCTGGTTGAACCAGCCGTCCGGGCCGTCCATCCGGGAGACAAGGTGGGCAGGGAACTCATCCACCGTCCGCACGGCCGGCCACTCGTCCGTGGGGAACATCCACGCCGGGGTGCCCGTGGTGACGGCTTCCCAGACCCGCTCGGGGGTGCCGGGCAGTTCCGTGTCCACGATGATTTCGAAGTTCCGCTTGTCAGTCATTGTCCTGCTCCTTAGCTGAGGGGGTTTTGGGTGATGCCTTGGGTGAGGCCTTGAGTGAAGGGTGAAGTGCGACGACGAGGCGGTGCTTGCGTCCGCCGCCCGCAGTGGCGCCGGACCCCGGTCCGCCGTCGTGGTATTTGTCCACGAGCCGGGTCACGGCGACGCCGAGTTCTTCGGCGAACGCGGCCCGGTCCGCGGCGGTGCGGAAGGTGATCTCGCCGTCGATGGCGAAGGTGGCGAGTGGCTGTTTGGCCGCGGCGGCGCCGGCGATCAGCCGGCCCATCTCCTGGACCATCCGGCCGGCGAGCGCCAGCAGCCAGAAGGCCGAAAAACGGTCCGAGAACCGGTGCGGGTCGGGCGCCACGGACGCCAGTGCCGCCGGGGAGATGAGGTAGGAGGCTGCGCTTGCCCGGAGGATGCGCTCCGTGACGTTGCCCCGGCGTCGCTCCTCCACAAGTTCCACCAGCCCGTGCCGCTCCAGGGCCTTGAGGTGGTAGTTCACCTTCTGCCGCGGCAGGCCGACTTTCATGGCGAGCTGCGTGGCCGAGCCTGGCTCGGAGAGTTCCATCAGGATGCGGGTCCGGATCGGGTCCAGGGACGCCTCAGCGGCGGCCGGGTCTTCGATCACTTCGATGTCCAACATGCTTCCAGTATCGCTACCGACAGTTTTATTTGTCAAGAACATTTTTACCGTCGGAGCAGCAGCGGTGCGCCGAGGTCGCCGGAAGCCTGCGCCCTGCGAAGGGTGCGCCAACCCCGGCAAAGTAGAATGGACCGGTGATGCAATCCCCCCTCCCCGTGCGCGACGGCGTCAACGCGACCCGCCTCCGCCTTCCGGACGAGGGGCCCTGGGACACCGCGATGGACTACATGATGCACCGCTGGGGCCACATCGACCCGCAGGGCATCGAGGACCGCTTCGACGCCGGCGAGATCGTGGGCGAGGCGGGCATCCCCCTGGACCGCGCCACCCCGCTGCGGAACCACACGTTCATCTGGTACTACCGCACCCTGCCGCCGGAGGTCCGGATCCCGGTGGAACTGACAATCCTCCACCAGGACGAGCACCTCCTCGTGGTGGACAAGCCGCACTTCCTGCCCACCACCCCGGGCGGCACCTACATCCAGGAGTCGGCGCTGGTCCGGCTCCGGAACCAGCTGAACCTCCCGGACCTCATTCCCATGCACCGGCTGGACCGCATGACCGCCGGAATCCTGCTGCTCTCCACGAATCCCGAGACCCGCGGCAAGTACCAGGTGCTTTTTGAGAAGCGCCAGGTCCAGAAGGAGTACGAGTGCGTGGCCGCGGCCGCGCCTGCGCCCGGCCACCCCGCCGTCGAGTTCCCCGTGGTGGTCCGGAACCGGATGACCAAGTCCCGCAGCTACCTGCTCGCCGAGGTGGTCGACGGCGAACCCAACGCCGAGACCAGAATTGAGCGGCTGCGGACCTTGGACGGTCCTGCCCCGGAAACGCCCGACGACGCCGCCGCGGCCGCCCACCGCGCCGTATACCGGCTGGAGCCGCACTCGGGCAAGACCCACCAGCTCCGGGTGCACATGGCCTCGCTGGGGCTGGGGATCGTCAATGACGCCTTCTATCCGGAGCTGCTGGACAAGGCGCCGGACGATTACTCGAAGCCGCTCCAACTCCTTGCCCGCGGCATCCGGTTCGTGGACCCCATCGCCGGGGTGCCGGTGGAGTACCGCAGCGGGCTGGAGCTGAGCGAGGCCCGCTAGGCCTTCTCCGGAAACAAGTCCCCCGGGCCAGCCCCACAGCCCGTCATGGGCCGGCGTCCGGCCGGAAGTGCGGTACCTTGTGCCCATGGACTTCGGCAACGCTGACAGCTGGGGGGACACGATCTATTTCTGGATCATCCCGGTGGTCATGGGCGATGCCATTTTCCCGCCCATCCCGTCCGAAATGGTGGTCATCACCGGCGGCGCGCTGTCCGCCATCGGCCGCGCCAACGCTTTCCTGGTGGTCTTCCTCGCCGCGGGAGCGTCCTGGCTCGGCGACATCCTGGTGTTCCAGCTCTTCAAACGGCGCCTGAGCCATGTCCTGGACCGCTGGCGGTGGGGCCGCGCGTTCCATCAGGCCGTGCACACGGCAATCGGGAAGGCCGGCCGGTCTACCACCTACGGGGCCATCATCGGAATCCGCTTCATCCCCGGCGGACGGCTCGCGACGACTGCCGCCGCGGGCATCGCCAACGTCTCCACCCGCGGATTCAGCCTTTGCGCGGCCCTGGGTGGACTCCTCTGGGCCGCATGGTCCGTCGCTCTCGGTTATGCCACCGGCGCCGCCACCGGGCTGCCGTTCTGGGCAAGCTCACTGATCGGCGTCGGCGTCGGGATCGTGATCGGCGCCGTCGTGGGCGTGATCGTCACCCGGAAGCGCGGCAACCGCTCCCCCGTCGTGGACGGTCCCGAGGAGGAACTGGACTTCTGAGGCTGGCGCCCGGCAGTTACACGGGCGCCCAGCGGCCGCGGTTGCGGCGGAGCACCAACAGGTTTCCGGTTACCGCAACGCGTTCGACGGCGTCGCGCATCATCGCTGCCGATTCCAGCGCCTGGCTGTTCTCGCCGCTGTAGGAGGTGGGCTCAACGAGGAAGCGCAGGTTCAGCTGCGGGACCCCGCCGGCCAGGTCCAGCTGGTTCGCTTCGACGTGGTGCCGCGTCTCGAGTGCTTCGACGGCCGCTGCCATCACGGCCTCCGGCGGGTTGCCCGGCTTGAGTCCGGTGATCTTCAGTCTGGTCTGGAACGACGGCATGCAACCACCCTAACGGGACAGGCCCCCGGACCCCTCCTGGGGCCTAGCCGGTGTTGCGCAGGCCCGCCGCGACGCCGTTGACGGTGATGAGCATGGCGCGCTGCAGTCGCTCATCGATCTCGCCGTTGGGCATGCCCTCCCCTGCGGCCTCGGAACGCACCCGGCGCAGGAGTTCCACCTGGAGGTAACTGATCGGGTCGAGGTACTGGTCGCGGATCTCCAGTGAGCGCTTCAGGGTGGGTTGAGCGTCGAGCAGGAGGTCCTCGCCGGTCAGGTTCTGGATCTCGGTGACGGTCAGCTCGTATTCGGCCCGGATGGCATGGAAGAGGTGGTGGAGCTCCTCCGGCACCAGGGTGGAGACGTAGTAGCCGGCGATGTCCATGTCCGTTTTCGCCAGCGTCATTTCGACGTTGGAGAGCACCGAGCGGAAGAAATGCCAGCCGTCCATCATCTCCACCAGCCGGGCGGAGTTGCCGGCCTCGCGGGCGGCCTTGAGCCCGGAGCCGACGCCGAACCAGCCGGGGACGATCTGCCGCGACTGGGTCCAGCCGAACACCCACGGGATGGCCCGCAGGCCTTCGAGCCCGGCGCCGGAATCGGGCCGCTTGGACGGCCGGGAGCCGATGTTGAGGGATCCCAGCTGTTCCACCGGGGTGGAGGCCATGAAGTAGGCGGGCAGGTCCGGGTCGTCGATCAGGGTCCGGTACCGGGCGAAAGCGGCGTCGGAAATGGTCTCCATGACGTGGCCGTAGCGTTCGCGCTGGTCCTCCGAGGTGCGCGGGGTGCGGTGCAGCGCGGACCCCTGCATGACCGCCGCGAGCGACAGCTCCAGGTTCTCGCGGGCGAGTTCGGGCAGCGAGTACTTGTCCGAGATGACCTCGCCCTGTTCGGTGAACTTGATCTCGCCTTCCAGCACCCCGTTCGGCTGGGCCATAATGGCGTCGTAGGTCGGCCCGCCGCCGCGGCCCACGGACCCGCCCCGGCCGTGGAAGAGGCGCACCCGCACGCCGTGTTTCGCCGCGACGTCCCGGAGTTTGCGCTGGGTCTTGTGGATTTCCCACTGGCTGGTCATGACGCCGGATTCCTTGTTGGAGTCCGAATAGCCGAGCATGACTTCCTGGACGTCGCCGCGCAGCCGGACCAGCTCGCGGTATGAGGAATCGGAGAGCAGCCGGTCCACGATCTCGGCCGAGGCCCGCAGTTCCTCCACGGTTTCCAGCAGCGGCGCGAAGCCGATTTTGGCATAGGGCGCCGCGCCGAAGAGGTTGACCAGCCCGGCCTCGCGGGCCAGCACCGCCGCGGCCAGGACATCGTCCGCACCGCGGGTCATCGAGATGATGTACGTCTCGATGACGTCCGGGCCGTAGGTACGCAGCGCCCGCCGGATTTCGCGGAAGACGTCGTAGGTGCCGTCGGCGACGCCGTCGAGCTTGATCGGGTGGCCGGAGAGCGGGCGCCGGGAGGCAAGTTCGGAGCCCAGGACCTCGAGCC
>NZ_AUPJ01000394.1:0-11433 GCF_000427315.1 Arthrobacter sp. TB 26 | reverse complement strand
CTGAGTTCCGCGTACCGGACGCCGGGGCCGCCCAGGCGGTCCATGAGCTGCCCGACGGCGTCGTGGTGGTGGTCGGCGTGCTCGCGGATGTCGAGGGTGGCCAGGTGCAGGCCAAAGGAGGCGATGGCGCGGCGGGCGCGGGCCAGGGCGCCGTCGGCGGCGAGCGCGGCGTGGTGGTTGCGGAGCGAGCGCTCCAGCAGGCCCAGCTCGGCGAGGAGCTCCGCGGTGGCGGTGTAGTCGCGGCCGTGCTCGTGCGCCGCCCCGGCTGAGACGCGCCGGGCGGTGTTGAGCAGTTTGGCCTTGATGCAGGTGAGTTTGAGCCGGTAGGGCTCCTGCGCGTTCAGTTCGAGGACCCGGCGGTCCAGGCCGGGCAGGTTCTTGAGGTCGACGTCGATCGAGTCCAGCAGCTCCTGGTCCGCCCCGGCGAGCGCCGTGGAGTTGGAGAGGATGGAGATCAACCCGTCGATGAGGCCGATGCTGATCCGGACGGCGTGCTGGTTCTGGATCTGCAGGATTTCACGGGTGACAGCTGCGGTGACGTTGGGGTTGCCATCCCGGTCGCCACCGATCCAGGAGCCGAAGCGGATGGGCGCCCTTACGGCGGGGAGCGTGACGCCGTGTTCGCCGAGCAGATCGGAGAGGTCCGAGAGCATCTCCGGCAGGGCGTCGCCCAGGATGCCGGTGAGGTAGTAGATCGCATTCCGGGCCTCGTCCACCGGGGTGGGCCGGACCTGGCGGAGTTCGTCCGTCTGCCACATCTGGTCGATCACTTCGGCGAGGTGACGGTCCTGGCGGCGGCGGGCGGAGGTGCCCTCCACCGTGCTCTCGGCGAGGATGTCCGAGAGCCGGCGGACCTTATCCAGCACGGAACGGCGGGAGGCTTCGGTGGGGTGTGCGGTGAAGATGGGCCGGACGTCGAGTTCGTTCACGACTTCCTGCAGGACCGACGGGCCGGCCTGGCCTGCGATGTCGGTGACTGCCCTGGCCAGCCAGCCGTCCTTTTCCTGCCGGGTGCGCAGCCCGCGGACCCGGTGCACCTGCTCGGCGGCGTTCGCCAGGTGGAAGTAGAACGCGAATGCGCGGACCAGGTCGGTCGCCTGGTCCAGGGGCAGGGAGCCGAGCAGTTCGCGGACCTGGGCGACGACGTCGTACGAACTCCACGGCCCGGTGGCGTCTGCGCCGCCGCGGGCGGCTTCCTTGGACTCCTTGGTCAGCAGGCGCACCTGCTCGACGAGGTCCAGGAGCTCGGGACCGTGCTGGCGGACCAGGGATTCGCCGAGGAGGGTGGAGACCCGGCGGACGTCGGCGCGCAGTTCGGAGGCGAGATCGGTGCCGGAATTCGTTGCAGTGTCAGCCATGGAGACAATCTTTCGGGAGGACTTGGCTCGTACACTGCGCTGGATACTGTGAGCCCGGTTACTTTCTTCCTACAGGATGCTACCCGCCGCCGCGGCGGTCGGGGAATCCGTCTCAGATAGTGTCAGCGCCCCTCCCCCGGCCCGGGGTCCCATGTGACTCGCAGCTGTGGCCGTTTTGGGCCCTCAAAACGGCCACAGCTGCGAGTTAGTTGGGTGAACTAGCGGGCGATCTTGAAATTGAAGTCCGCTGTTCCGAGCGCACCCCAGAGCCGCAGCCAGATCGTCAGGAGCATCTCGGCGAAGCGTGCGACATCGATCTGGCCGTGGCTTTGATGCCACTGGGCGAACGGGGCGGCTCCCATCAGGTCCGGCTCGGTCCGCGCCAGGGTCGCCTGCGGGTCGCGGGTCCCGATGACGACGTCGTGGCCAGCTGCGGCCCGGGGATCCAGCGGGCAACCATAGACAGACTTGTCTGTGTAGCATGGAACCATGACTCCGACCGCCATCAGGACACCACAGGCCGTTCGGACACCCGCCGGGCAGGCGCGGGAAAAGATCCTTGCCACGGCCTTCCGGCTCTTCTACGCCCAGGGGCTCCGCGCCGCCGGCATCGATACGATCATCGCCGAATCCGGCGTCGCGAAGGCCACGTTCTACAAGTACTTTCCGGCCAAGGACGACCTGATCCTGGCCTACCTGGAGAAGGTGGACGGGGTCTGGACCGGGCAGCTCCAGGCCGCGGCGGAAGCCGCCGGGCCTGACGCCGCGGCCCAGCTCGTGGGGTTGTTCGACGCCCTGGCCAGCGCCTGCCGCCGCGACGGCTACCGCGGTTGCGCCTTCATCAACGCCGCGGCCGAGTCCGCCTCCGGGACCTGCGTCCACGAACGGACAGTGACCCACAAGGAGCACATCAGGGCCTGGATCCGTGACCTGGCCGTCCAGGCCGGCGCCCCGGACCCGGGCCAGCTCGCCCGCAGCCTGACCCTGGTGCTCGACGGCGGACTCGCCAGCGGCGTGCTCGACGCCGATCCTGCGGCGGCCACCGCCGCCCGCGACACCGCATCGCAACTTGTCGCCGCCAGCCTCGGGAGGAACCCGTGAACACAACACAGCCCGCCCCTGACGCCCAGCTCGCCCGCTGGCAGCGCTTCCGGAACAGCCGCAACACGGCCCTGGCCAGCGAGTACGGCTGGCTGACGCTGACCTCCTTCCAGTGGCTGGAGGACCGGCCTGCCGCCGTCGACCTCGCCCCCGGGCTCTGGTCCACCGACGGCACGACGGCGTTCCTCACCGCCGCCGCGGCCGAGGGCCTCACCCTCGTGGACACCGGCGAACCCGTGGAGGGCACCGTCAGCGCGGCGCTATCCAATGAGGAGTCGCTGATGTGGGTCCGCTACGGCGGCGCGGACGGCCGGCAGGTGGTGGTGGAGCTGGCAATGCGCGCCAACAAGTACGCCGTGCGCACCCGGGATTCGGCGTCGCCCGTGTTCACCGGGTTCGACGGCGTCCCCACTTTCGACTACCGGCCGGACCTCGTGGTCGAGGCCCGGTTTGTCCCGTATCCGGAGCCCGTGGACGTCCCCATCGGCACTGCCAATCCGCTGGTGGACGGGGTTCACCGTTCCGTGGGCGAGCTCGTTTTCCGGCTGCCCGGCAAGGACCACGAGTTCCACCTGCAGGCCGAGGAGGAAAAGCTCGGTGCCCTGACGGTCACGTTCCACGATGAGACCAACGGGGAAAGTACGGATGAGTGGCGCAAGGTCTCCACGGCCCGGCCGCGCGTCGACGCCCTCGGAAACCGCACGGTCATCCTGGATTTCAACCGGGCCATCAACTACCCGAGCGCCTTCACCCCGTACGGCACGTGCCCCATGCCGGTGAGGAACAACAGCCTGGACTACCGGATCGAGGCCGGCGAGAAAGAACCGGGCGAGTTCTAGCCGCCAGTTCTAGACGATCGCGGACACCCCGGTCACGGCACGTCCCACGATCAGCGTGTTGATCTCGAACGAGCCCTCGTAGGTGTAGATCGCCTCGGCGTCCGCGAAGATCTTGGCCATCCGGTAGTCGGTCACAATCCCGTTGCCGCCCAGCAGCGACCGGCCCATCGCCACGGTTTCGCGCATCCGGGCGCTCACATAGGACTTCGCCAGCGCCACCTGCGGCATGTCCGCGGCGCCCTGATCCTGCAGCTGCGCAATCCGGACCATCATCCCCATGCTCGCCACGGCGTTGCCGAGCATCGTGACCAGCTGCTGCTGGACCAGCTGGAATTTCGCCAGCGGCCGCCCGAACTGACGGCGTTCGACGGCGTACTGCCGGGCGACGTCGAACGCGGCCAGCTGCTGGCCGACGCCCTGCCAGGCAACCATGATCCGTGAACCGCGCAGCAGTTCATTGGTGTCCTCGAAGCTGTTGATCCCGGCGAAGCGGTCCGTCTCGGCCACCTGCACGTCCTTGAAAACAATGTCCGCGTTCTGCACCGTGCGCAGCGCGATCTTGTTCTCGATCCGGCTCCGGCTCACGCCGGGCAGGGTCGCGTCCACGATGAAGCCGCGGATGCCGCCGTTGGCCTCGTCGCGGGCCCACACGAGCATATAGTCGCAGAACGTCCCGTTGCCGATCCAGCGCTTGGCACCGTTGAGCACCCAGGTGTCGCCGCCGTCGGGAGCCCCGCCGGGAACCCGCCGGGCGACGGTCTCCATGCCGCCGGCCACGTCGGAGCCATGCTCCGGTTCAGTCAGCGCGAACGCCCCGGTGGTCCGGAGGTTCGCAGCGTCATCGAGCAGACGCGCCTTCTGCTCCTCGGAGCCGAAGCCGTAGAGCGACTCCACAAATAGATCGTGGTGGACCAGGAAGAACGTCGCCAGCGACGTGTCCACCCGCGTCATTTCGGCGATGACCACCCCGGCAAACAGGTTGCTGTAGCCGCGCTGGGCCGGGGCGCTAAGCTCGAGGGCGGCCAGCTTGGGCAGGATCTGCGCGGGGAACTCGGCCTTGTTCCACCACTCACCGGCGAAGGGCGCCACCTCGCGGGCCAGGAACTCCCGCAGTTCGGCCAGTTTTGCCTGTTCCGCAGCGTTGAGCATCGACTCGAAGTCGAAGAAATCGGCGGTCGGCAGCCCTGCGACGGAATCAGCCGCAGCGGGCCAATCGGCGAGTCCGGCCTGCCTCATTTCGGCCCCATCCGGATGGCGCCGTCGAGCCGGATGGTTTCGCCGTTGAGCATGGCGTTGTCCACGATGTGAGCGGCGAGGTTCGCATACTCGGCGGGCCGGCCCAGCCGGGACGGGTGCGGTACCTGCTGTCCGAGGGAGTCCTGCGCTTCCTGCGGCAGTCCCGCCATCATGGGCGTCTCGAAGATGCCCGGTGCGATGGTCACGACCCGGATCAGCGACCTGGCGAGTTCCCGGGCGATCGGCAGCGTCATCGCGTGCACCGCGCCCTTGGAGGCGGCGTAGGCAGGCTGGCCGATCTGGCCATCAAATGCGGCGACGGAGGCGGTGTTGATGATGACGCCGCGCTCCGGGCCGCCGAGCTCGGTCACGGCAGGCTCGGTGGCTGCCATCGCGGCCGCTGCAAGGCGGATGACGTTGAAGGTTCCCACGAGGTTGATCTGGATGACGCGGTTGAAGGTCTCCAGCGGCAGCACGCCGTCGCGGCCCAGGACTTTTCCGGGGGTGGCGATCCCGGCGCAGTTGACCACGATCCGCAGCGGGCCGAGGGCGACGGCGGCGTCGACGGCGGCCTGCACCTCGGCCTCGCTGGTGACGTCGGCGGGCACGAAGACGGCCTTGCGGGCCGGCTCCATCGGGGCGCCGGCAGCGGGGGCCCCTGACTGGACGTTCCCGCGGGCGTTCAACTCGGCGGCGAAGGCCTGCCCGGCGGAGCCAGGCAGGTCCACCAGGACGACCGAGGCGCCGGCGTCGAACAGGCGGCGCGCCGTCGCAGCCCCGAGGCCGGAGGCCCCGCCCGTAATCAGCGCGACTGTACCTTTGATGTCCATGCATCCTCCTTGATGTGGAACCGGAACCCGCCACGACACTGTGTGCAGCGTCACGAACTGACAGGGAACATTAGTTAGTGAATGTTAACTGGAATGCCGGCATTCCGCACCTTCACCCTGCGCCGCCGCCGTGGGGCAGCGCGGACATCCCCGCCGCAGGC
Source organism: Arthrobacter sp. TB 26 (assembly GCF_000427315.1). Lineage (GTDB taxonomy): Bacteria > Actinomycetota > Actinomycetes > Actinomycetales > Micrococcaceae > Arthrobacter. Next base: position 5,908 of record NZ_AUPJ01000394.1, on the reverse strand, counting down.
CGGAATCGCCTGCCGCGACGCCGCAACGATCACACCCCGGACGCACTGCCGCTACTAGGCTGGAACCATGACCCCAGCAGACCTTTCCACCGCCCCCAACTGGTCGTTCCGGGCTGACGAGGCGGCGCGCTCGGTGACCCGGCTGTTCGGGCAGCGGCTGTTCTTCCTGCCGGGGACCCACATCGCCGCGATCGTGCGTCCCTCGGGCCGGCTCAGGAACCTGGCCCGGCCCTGGCACTACTGGTGGCAGGCGCACTATGTGGACTGCCTCGTGGACACCGGGCGACGCGAACTGGGCCCTGAGGGCCGGCCTGGAACACGGTTCGACGGCGAGAACCGGCCCAGCGCCGGCCGGCTCGCCTCCAGGCTTGTCACCGGGATCCGGATCCGCAACTTCCTCACCGTCGTCAACAACTACTACGACGACATGGCCTGGCTTGCGCTGTCCACGCTGCGGCTGGAGAATCTGGCCCGGGACAGCCGCAAGGAGGCCGGACGCCGCCGCAACGCCAAGGTCCTGAAGAGCCTCACGCTGCAGTTCGATTCCGCCTCCACCGACGACCTCGGCGGCGGCACCTTCTGGAGCAAGAAGCGGGATTTCAAGAACACGCCGGCCACGGCGCCGGTGGCGCTGTACTACGCCCGCACCGGGCAGCCGGCCAGGGCGCAGGCCCTGCTGGACTGGCTGGACGCCCGCCTGTTCGACCCCGAACAGGGTATGTACCGGGACGGCCTCCGGATCGCCCCCGGCGGCGATGTGGTGCTGGAAAGCGCCATCTACACCTACAACCAGGGTCCGGTCCTGGGCGCGCTGCTGGAGCTCGGCGGGGAGGCCAACCTGGGCCGGGCAGCCTCACTGGTGGCGTCGGTGGGGCACAGCCTCACCCTCCCCGCGCCCCTGATGGGGCGCAGCGCCACGGTCCTGCGGTGCGAGGGCACCGGCGACGGCGGACTGTTCACGGGCATCCTGGTCCGGTACCTGGCCCTGGCCGCCGTCGACGAGCGGCTTCCCGCCGGGACCCGGGCGACGGCCGCGATGCTCGTGAACGACACCGCCGAGGCCTTCTGGGAGGGCCGCCGCGTTATGTCGGCCCGGGAGCCGCTGGCCCGCAAGGGCGGCCGGATCCTGTTCTCCACCCGCCCCGAACTGCCGGCACGGCGCAGCTACCAGGCGGGCGCCGCCGTCGAACTTTCCACCCAGCTGCAGGCGTGGATGGTACTGGAAGCCGCCGCTTCCATCGCCGGACGCGTCGCGCTGGCGCCTGTCGAGGCGCCGGCGGAGTCCCCCACGGAATCACCCGCCGACAATTAGGTCACGCAATAGTTTCGTAATCGATGTGATCCTGATCACTTATGGCACCCTCAGCTTGGTTGCTTAGGTTTGGCTAACCTACAGTTTTTCCTAGTGAGCATGCCCTAACTTCCCCCGCTCACAGGGGGCTAGGGTTCCGAAGACCTTCCCTCCAGAAAGCAGCCCCATGAAGATCCGCAACAACGCGCTGGCAGGTATCGCACTTGCCGCCACCGCCGCGCTCGGCCTGGCCGCCTGTGGCTCCGGCACCTCCACGTCCCCCAGCGGCAGCGCCGCCGCTGACGGCAAGATCTCCGGTGAGATCACGGTCTACAACGCCCAGCACGAGTCCCTGACCAAGGAATGGGTGGACGCGTTCACCGCGGAAACCGGCGTCAAGGTCACCATGCGCCAGGGTTCGGACACCGAGATGTCCAACCAGATCATCCAGGAAGGCCAGGCCTCCCCGGCCGACGTCTTCCTCACCGAAAACTCCCCGGCCATGGCCCAGGTGGAAAACGCCGGCCTCTTCGCCGACGTCGACAAGGCGACCATCGGGCAGGTGCCCGCCGAGTTCCGGCCCTCCACGAACAAGTGGACCGGCATCGCGGCCCGCTCCACCGTTCTGGTCTATGACAAGGCCAAGCTGAGCGAAGACCAGCTGCCCAAGTCCATGCTGGATCTGGCCAAGCCGGAGTGGAAGGGCAAATGGGCGGCGTCGCCGTCCGGCGCCGACTTCCAGGCGATCGTCTCCGCCCTGCTGGAACTCAAGGGTGAAGCCGCCACCGAGGAATGGCTGCAGGGCATGAAGGAAAACTCCAAGGCCTACAAGGGCAACAGCACGGCCATGAAGGCGGTCAACGCCGGTGAAGTCGACGCCGCCCTGATCTACCACTACTACTACTACGGCGACCAGGCCAAGACCGGCGAGAACTCCAAGAACGTCACCCCGTACTACTTCAAGAACCAGGATCCGGGCGCGTTCGTATCTGTCTCCGGCGGCGGTGTGCTGAAGTCCTCGAAGAATGCCGCGGCGGCCCAGGCCTTCGTCAAGTTCATCACCGGCAAGAAGGGCCAGGAAGTCCTGCAGAAGGGCACCTCATTCGAGTACGCCATCGCCTCCGATGTCCCGGCCAACGAGAAGCTCGTCCCGCTGCCGGAACTGCAGGCACCGACGGTGGATCCGGCCAAGCTCAACTCCGCCAAGGTCACCGAGCTGATGACCAAGGCAGGACTGCTGTAACCACGTGACAACCAAGCTGGCGGCTCCCGAAACACCGGGGAGCACGACGACGGCGGGCAGGGGNNGGGCAAGCGCCCCCGCCCGCCTTTCGGCGTTTCTGTAATAGCGGTCCTGGCGGTCCTGATCGCCCTCTTCGCACTGATTCCGCTGGGCTACGTCATTGTCATGACGGTGGCCACCGGGTGGGACACCGCCGTGGAGCTGATCTTCCGGGAACGCGTCGGCGTGCTGCTGCTCAATACGGTCCTCCTGATGCTGGTCACCGTGCCGCTGTGCCTCATCCTCGGCGTGGGCGGCGCGTGGCTGGTGGAACGCACGCACCTCAAGGGACACAAGTGGTGGGCTGTGCTGCTCGCGGCCCCGCTGGCCATCCCGGCCTTCGTCAACAGCTACGCCTGGGTCTCCGCGGTGCCGTCGCTCGAGGGCCTGTGGTCCGGCGTGCTGATCGCCACGCTGTCCTATTTCCCGCTCGTCTACATTCCGGCCGCCGCCACGCTCAGCCGGCTGGACCCGGCCATCGAACAGTCCGCCGCGTCCCTGGGCCTCGGCGCCTGGCGCGCCTTCTTCCGCGTGGTGCTGCCGCAGCTGCGGATCGCGATGACCGGCGGCGCGCTGCTCGTGTCCCTGCACCTGCTGGCCGAATACGGCGCCTTCGCGATGATCCGATTCGACACCTTCACCACCGCGATCATGGTGCAGTACCAGTCCACCTTCAACGGCACCGCCGGGAACATGCTGGCCAGCGTGCTGGTATTCCTTTGCCTGATCCTGCTGCTGGTGGAAGTGCGCAGCCGTGGCAGCGCCCGGTACGCCAGGATCGGCTCCGGCGCCCAGGCCCGCGCCCTGCGACTTCCGCTGCACGCCTACCAGGTCCCGGCCCAGCTGTTCCTGATCGCGCTGACCGCGCTGGCTTTCGGGCTTCCACTGACCTTCGTGCTGCGCTGGATCTTCTCCGGCGGCCCGGAAATCTGGGCCGCGGACGAGTTCCTGCCGGCCCTGCTTCAGACCCTCACGTACGGCCTGGCCGGCGCCCTGGCCACCACCGTCGTCGCGTTCCCGATGGCGTACCTGGCCGTGCGGCACCCCAGCTGGTTCAGCAAGGCCCTGGAGCTGTCCAACTACATCACGAGCTCCATGCCGGGGATCGTGGTGGGCCTGGCCTTCGTGACTGTCAGCATCAAGGCGGCGCCCAACCTCTACCAGACCTCGGCACTGCTGATCGCGGCCTATGTGCTGCTGTTCCTGCCGCGCGCGCTGGTCAACATCCGATCCGGCCTGGCCCAGGCCCCGAAGGAACTCGACGAGGCCGCCCAGGCGCTCGGCAAGCCGCCGCTGCTGGCCTTCCTCCGGGTCACGCTGCGGCTCACTGCACCGGCCGCCGCGGGCGGTGCCGCGCTGGTGTTCCTGGCGATCGTGAACGAACTGACGGCAACACTCCTGCTCTCCCCCAACGGCACCAGAACCCTCGCCACCGAGTTCTGGAGCAAGAGCAGCGAAATCGACTACGCCGGGGCGGCACCGTACGCCCTGCTGATGATCCTGATTTCGGCACCGATGACCTACCTCCTCTTCCAGCAGTCCAAGAAAGCAGCGGGACAGTGACCGACTACAGCCCCTCCCGGCTCCCGGAACCGCGGATCGCGGCCTCCGTGGCCACCAGCACCAACAGCCACCTGCAAATCGACGCCGTCACCAAGAACTTCGGCGCCCAGGCCGTCCTGAAGGGCGTCAACCTCTCGGTGGGCAAGGGCGGCACGACGGCGATCGTGGGCCCCTCCGGCTCCGGCAAGACCACGCTGCTGCGGCTGATCGCGGGTTTTGAACACCCGGACACCGGCAGCATCTCGCTCGACGGCGCCAAAGTGGCCGGCGACGGCTTCTGGGTCCCGGCGCACAAGCGCCACGTGGGCTACGTGGCGCAGGACGGCGCCCTGTTCCCCCACCTGAGCGTCGGGCAGAACATCTCCTTCGGGCTCGACGCCGGCAAGCTCCCCGACGGCCACCGTGGTGTCAAAGACAAGGTGGCCGAACTGCTGGACATGGTCTCGCTGGACCCGGCCGTGGCCAAGCGGCGCCCGCACGAGCTCTCCGGCGGGCAGCAGCAGCGTGTGGCCCTGGCCCGTGCCCTCGCCCGCGAGCCGGAACTGATGCTGTTGGACGAGCCGTTCTCCGCCCTGGACGCGGGCCTGCGCGTGGCGACCCGCCGGGCGGTGGGCAAGGTGCTCCAGGACGCCGGCGTCACCACTATCCTGGTCACGCACGACCAGGGCGAGGCGCTGTCATTTGCAGACCAGGTGGCGGTGATGCGCGGCGGACGGCTGGCGCAGATCGGCAACCCGTTCATCGTCTACACCCGCCCAGCGGACCGCGCCACCGCCGAATTCCTGGGCGACGCCGTCATCCTCGATGCCTGGATGGAAGGCTCCCTCGCCACCTGTTCCCTGGGCGGCATCCCTGTCCGCCGGCCCCCGGCGCAGGGCCGGGTCCAGCTCATGCTGCGCCCGGAGCAGATCCGGATCGCCGAGGACGGCCCGATCCGCGGCGTTGTGGTGGACACCGATTACTTCGGGCCCGAAACCACGGTGCGGCTCAAGCTCGCCGTCCCGCCCGTCCTCGCGGAAGGCGCTGTGGCCGACCACCGCTACCCCGGCGGCGGCGAAGTCATCACCATCCGGCACTGGAACGCCTCGATCGCCCGCCCCGGCACCGAACTGTGCCTCCGCGTCGTCGGCGAAGCAGTGGCCTTCCCGATGGAAGACCTGCCGCCGGCTTAGCCAGGAACAGTCCCTCGTTTCCCTGCTCCGGCTCCGAGATCGGGGCCCCGCGGGCCCGTTGAGCCGGTCCGGTACCCGGCATAGGGTGGGGCGCATGACAGTCCAGCCAGCACTCCACCGCCAGCACTGCTCCGTTGCCGCCCCCACCCAGTTGTGGCTCGACGCCGAGGGGCGGCTGACCAGCGGCCCGGCCACCCCGGACGCGTCCGGCGTGGCGGGCGGCGGCTGGTTCACGGGCCTGCTGCACGGGGACACGCGGATGCTGTGCCGGGCAGAGGTACGGGTGAACGGCCACGAGCCGGAGCCCGCCACGGTCGAGGCGGAGCCCGGCGGTGTGCTGCGTGTGCGTGGACTGGTCCGCGGCATCCCGGGGGCCACGGAGGACCCCGCCGTCGAACTTCTCCAGACCTGGACGGTCACGCCCGGCGTCGTCCGGCACTCCCTGCAACTGCGCACCTCCCTTGAGGCTCTCGACGTGGAAATCGACATCCAGCTCGCCGCGGACTTCACCGACATGGCAGCCATCCGTCTCAGCCGTTTCCGTGAGCCCGCCGCACCGTTCTCCGCGGACGATTCCACGCTGCGCTGGCGCGACGGCGG
>NZ_AUPJ01000393.1 GCF_000427315.1 Arthrobacter sp. TB 26 | reverse complement strand
ATTGTATTGAATTGGTTGAATTGACTGGATCCGCCACCCCGTGGTGTGGTCTGGTTTTTACAGCTGGTTTCAAATTTTGTGCAGCCGGCACGTCCCGTTTTCCCGGGGGTGTTGGTTGTGTCTGTTTTACTTCAACGGAGAGTTTGATCCTGGCTCAGGATGAACGCTGGCGGCGTGCTTAACACATGCAAGTCGAACGATGAACCTCACTTGTGGGGGGATTAGTGGCGAACGGGTGAGTAACACGTGAGTAACCTGCCCTTAACTCTGGGATAAGCCTGGGAAACTGGGTCTAATACCGGATATGACTCCTCATCGCATGGTGGGGGGTGGAAAGCTTTATTGTGGTTTTGGATGGACTCGCGGCCTATCAGCTTGTTGGTGAGGTAATGGCTCACCAAGGCGACGACGGGTAGCCGGCCTGAGAGGGTGACCGGCCACACTGGGACTGAGACACGGCCCAGACTCCTACGGGAGGCAGCAGTGGGGAATATTGCACAATGGGCGAAAGCCTGATGCAGCGACGCCGCGTGAGGGATGACGGCCTTCGGGTTGTAAACCTCTTTCAGTAGGGAAGAAGCGAAAGTGACGGTACCTGCAGAAGAAGCGCCGGCTAACTACGTGCCAGCAGCCGCGGTAATACGTAGGGCGCAAGCGTTATCCGGAATTATTGGGCGTAAAGAGCTCGTAGGCGGTTTGTCGCGTCTGCCGTGAAAGTCCGGGGCTCAACTCCGGATCTGCGGTGGGTACGGGCAGACTAGAGTGATGTAGGGGAGACTGGAATTCCTGGTGTAGCGGTGAAATGCGCAGATATCAGGAGGAACACCGATGGCGAAGGCAGGTCTCTGGGCATTAACTGACGCTGAGGAGCGAAAGCATGGGGAGCGAACAGGATTAGATACCCTGGTAGTCCATGCCGTAAACGTTGGGCACTAGGTGTGGGGGACATTCCACGTTTTCCGCGCCGTAGCTAACGCATTAAGTGCCCCGCCTGGGGAGTACGGCCGCAAGGCTAAAACTCAAAGGAATTGACGGGGGCCCGCACAAGCGGCGGAGCATGCGGATTAATTCGATGCAACGCGAAGAACCTTACCAAGGCTTGACATGAACCGGAAATACCTGGAAACAGGTGCCCCGCTTGCGGTCGGTTTACAGGTGGTGCATGGTTGTCGTCAGCTCGTGTCGTGAGATGTTGGGTTAAGTCCCGCAACGAGCGCAACCCTCGTTCTATGTTGCCAGCGCGTTATGGCGGGGACTCATAGGAGACTGCCGGGGTCAACTCGGAGGAAGGTGGGGACGACGTCAAATCATCATGCCCCTTATGTCTTGGGCTTCACGCATGCTACAATGGCCGGTACAAAGGGTTGCGATACTGTGAGGTGGAGCTAATCCCAAAAAGCCGGTCTCAGTTCGGATTGGGGTCTGCAACTCGACCCCATGAAGTCGGAGTCGCTAGTAATCGCAGATCAGCAACGCTGCGGTGAATACGTTCCCGGGCCTTGTACACACCGCCCGTCAAGTCACGAAAGTTGGTAACACCCGAAGCCGGTGGCCTAACCCCTTGTGGGAGGGAGCTGTCGAAGGTGGGACTGGCGATTGGGACTAAGTCGTAACAAGGTAGCCGTACCGGAAGGTGCGGCTGGATCACCTCCTTTCTAAGGAGCGCCTACAATCACCGTGCCTCATGTATGTGGGTGTGGCGGGGTTGTCAGGAGTACGCCCGTTGCGCAGACGCTAGTTCTGCGGCGGGTGCTCACGGGTGGAATATCAACAAATAGGTGCCTGGCGGCATGTGCCGGCAGCAAGTACGGATCTTCCTTCGGGCGGGTCCTGGAACGCGGCTGGAATGTTTCGCTGGGTAGTGTTTGGCACACTGTTGGGTCCTGAGGCAACAGGACCATGGCTCATGGCCGGGTTCCCTTACGGGGGAGTCTCCGGTGGTGGGGTGTGGGACTTGTGTTTCTGGTTTCCTGGCTGCACCGATCATGCACTGTTGTGTGTGTGGGGTGTGTGGTATGGGGTTGTTGTTTGAGAACTACATAGTGGACGCGAGCATCTTTTATAAGAAGCAATTTCCAAGAATATGAACCTGGATCTGACCTGGGCGCCTTTTGGGTGTGTGGGTTGGTTTTCGTGGTTCTCTCGAAAATTAGTTTTTTTGATCTTTTGTGGTCAAGTTTTTAAGAGCACACGGTGGATGCCTTGGCATTAGGAGCCGAAGAAGGACGTAGGAATCTGCGATAAGCCTGGGGGAGTCGATAACCGGACTGTGATCCCAGGGTGTCCGAATGGGGAAACCCCGCCAGGGGCGCGAGCTGCCTGGTGACCCGCATCTGAACACATAGGGTGCGTGGAGGGAACGCGGGGAAGTGAAACATCTCAGTACCCGCAGGAAGAGAAAACAATAGTGATTCCGTCAGTAGTGGCGAGCGAACGCGGATCAGGCTAAACCGTTCCATGTGTGATAGCCGGCGGGCGTTGCATGGTCGGGGTTGTGGGACTTCCCATTCTGTCTCTGCCGGGACAGTGGGGTGTGTAGTGCAGGCATAGGTGAACGGTCTTGAAAGGCCGGCCAGAGAGGGTGTGAGCCCCGTAACCGAAATGTTGTGTACCGCCCGGGGAGTATCCCAAGTAGCACGGGGCCCGAGAAATCCCGTGCGAATCTGTCAGGACCACCTGATAAGCCTAAATACTCCCTAATGACCGATAGCGGACCAGTACCGTGAGGGAAAGGTGAAAAGTACCCCGGGAGGGGAGTGAAACAGTACCTGAAACCGTGTGCTTACAATCCGTCGGAGCCAGTCTGATTCTGGTGACGGCGTGCCTTTTGAAGAATGAGCCTGCGAGTTAGTGTTACGTCGCGAGGTTAACCCGTGTGGGGAAGCCGTAGCGAAAGCGAGTCTGAATAGGGCGTTGCAGTGGCGTGATCTAGACCCGAAGCGAAGTGATCTACCCATGGCCAGGTTGAAGCGACGGTAAGACGTCGTGGAGGACCGAACCCACTTCAGTTGAAAATGGAGGGGATGAGCTGTGGGTAGGGGTGAAAGGCCAATCAAACTTCGTGATAGCTGGTTCTCCCCGAAATGCATTTAGGTGCAGCGTTGCGTGTTTCTTACCGGAGGTAGAGCTACTGGATGGCTAATGGGCCCTACAAGGTTACTGACGTCAGCCAAACTCCGAATGCCGGTAAGTGAGAGCGCAGCAGTGAGACTGTGGGGGATAAGCTTCATAGTCGAGAGGGAAACAGCCCAGACCACCAACTAAGGCCCCTAAGCGTGTGCTAAGTGGGAAAGGATGTGGAGTTGCGAAGACAACCAGGAGGTTGGCTTAGAAGCAGCCATCCTTAAAAGAGTGCGTAATAGCTCACTGGTCAAGTGATTCCGCGCCGACAATGTAGCGGGGCTCAAGTACACCGCCGAAGTTGTGGATTTCAGATATTAGCTAAGCCGCCCCTTGTGGGTTGGTTCAGGCGTCTGGAGTGGTAGGGGAGCGTCGTGTGGGCAGTGAAGTCGCGGTGTAAACCAGCGGTGGAGCCTACACGAGTGAGAATGCAGGCATGAGTAGCGAAAGACGGGTGAGAAACCCGTCCGCCGAATGATCAAGGGTTCCAGGGTCAAGCTAATCTGCCCTGGGTAAGTCGGGACCTAAGGCGAGGCCGACAGGCGTAGTCGATGGACAACGGGTTGATATTCCCGTACCGGCGAAAAACCGCCCATGCTGAACAGGGGATACTAACCGCCCAATACCTGCCTGACACCCCTTGTGGGTGAAGGGTTTTGGTGGAGCGCGGGACCTGATCCTGGGAGGCAAGCGTATTAACAGGTGTGACGCAGGAAGGTAGCCGAGCCGGGCGATGGTTGTCCCGGTCTAAGGATGTAGGGCGAACGGTAGGCAAATCCGCCGTTCATGATGCCTGAGACCCGATGGGACTCCCGTAAGGGGGGATTCGGTGATCCTATGCTGCCTAGAAAAGCATCGACGCGAGGTTTTAGCCGCCCGTACCCCAAACCGACACAGGTGATCAGGTAGAGAATACTAAGGCGATCGAGAGAATTATGGTTAAGGAACTCGGCAAAATGCCCCCGTAACTTCGGGAGAAGGGGGGCCCCCATCGTGATGGACACTTGCTGTCCGGAGCGTGCAGGGGCCGCAGAGACCAGGGGGAAGCGACTGTTTACTAAAAACACAGGTCCGTGCGAAGTCGCAAGACGATGTATACGGACTGACTCCTGCCCGGTGCTGGAAGGTTAAGAGGACCGGTTAGCCGCAAGGCGAAGCTGAGAATTCAAGCCCCAGTAAACGGCGGTGGTAACTATAACCATCCTAAGGTAGCGAAATTCCTTGTCGGGTAAGTTCCGACCTGCACGAATGGAGTAACGACTTCCCCGCTGTCTCAACCATAAACTCGGCGAAATTGCAGTACGAGTAAAGATGCTCGTTACGCGCAGCAGGACGGAAAGACCCCGAGACCTTTACTATAGTTTGGTATTGGTGTTCGGAGTGGCTTGTGTAGGATAGGTGGGAGACGTTGAAGCCCGGACGCCAGTTCGGGTGGAGTCATCGTTGAAATACCACTCTGGTCACTTTGGACATCTAACTTCGGCCCGTAATCCGGGTCAGGGACAGTGCCTGATGGGTAGTTTAACTGGGGCGGTTGCCTCCTAAAAAGTAACGGAGGCGCCCAAAGGTTCCCTCAGCCTGGTTGGCAATCAGGTGTCGAGTGTAAGTGCACAAGGGAGCTTGACTGTGAGAGAGACATCTCGAGCAGGGACGAAAGTCGGGACTAGTGATCCGGCGGTACATTGTGGAATGGCCGTCGCTCAACGGATAAAAGGTACCTCGGGGATAACAGGCTGATCTTGCCCAAGAGTCCATATCGACGGCATGGTTTGGCACCTCGATGTCGGCTCGTCGCATCCTGGGGCTGGAGTAGGTCCCAAGGGTTGGGCTGTTCGCCCATTAAAGCGGTACGCGAGCTGGGTTTAGAACGTCGTGAGACAGTTCGGTCCCTATCCGCTGCGCGCGCAGGAAATTTGAGAAGGGCTGTCCTTAGTACGAGAGGACCGGGACGGACGAACCTCTGGTGTGTCAGTTGTACTGCCAAGTGCACCGCTGATTAGCTACGTTCGGATGGGATAACCGCTGAAAGCATCTAAGCGGGAAGCTCGCTTCGAGATGAGATTTCCATACACCTTGTGTGTGAGAGGCCCCCAGCCAGACCACTGGGTTGATAGGCCGGATGTGGAAGCGAGGACTAACGACTCGTGAAGCTGACCGGTACTAATAGGCCGATAACTTACACCACACACCACCCCGCGAACCCATTCAAAAGGGGTTCGCACCCAGGGGTGGTACGAAGAAACAAGACTGCTTGCGTCCACTATGTGGTTCCCAAACAACAAACCCGTTGTTCGAGGAACCAAACCAACTGAATAACACCACAGTTGTAACACCAGATTTCCCACCCCCCACGGGGGTTCGGGACACAAGGTTACGGCGGTCATAGCGTGGGGGAAACGCCCGGTCCCATTCCGAACCCGGAAGCTAAGACCCACAGCGCCGATGGTACTGCACCCGGGAGGGTGTGGGAGAGTAGGTCACCGCCGGAACATCATTAAACGGTCGAGGACCCCCAACCACGTTGGGGGTCCTCCCGCATTTAACCCCCACCACAGAAAACACGGAAGCCACCAAAACCCCGGGGCCAGCTCAGCGGGGGAACCGGCGGCCGTGGAGCAGGGCCAGGAGTTCGATGGCGAGCCCTCCGCCAACCGCGGCGATGCCGGCTGCCCACAACATGTCCGCAGGCGGCAAGGCCAAGTGGAAGAAGTCCTGGGCCAGCGGCAGGTTGAGCAGGATCACAAGGCTGGTACACATTGCCAGCAGCACTGCCAGCTTCTTAGCATCGAGCGGGCGGGAGACCACCGCGAGAATCCACAGCCCGATCACGGACAGGGTAAGGACCGACGCGGACTGCAGCGACTCCGGCGCGGCCCCGGCAGCGCTGCGGGAACCCGCGTACAGGTTTAAACCCAGCAGCGAGGCGGCGACGATGAGCCCGGCGGGGATGGAGAACGACAAAGACCTGCGGAGGAACCCCGGCCGGTAGCGGCGGCCATTGGCCATCAGCGCCAGGAAGAAGGAGGGGATCCCAATCGTGAGGCCGTCGGTGAAGGACAGTTGGCGCGGCAGGAAAGGAAACTGCAGGTTGAGGAGACCGAAGCTGGCTGCGATCGCGATCGAGTAGGCCGTCTTGCTGAGGAACAACTTGGACACGCGCTCAATGTTGGCGATCACCCGGCGGCCCTCGGCCACTACACCGGGCAGCCGGTCGAAGCGGCCGTCCAGCAGCACCAGCCGGGCCACGGCCTTCGTGGCGGGTGCGGCGGAGTTCATCGCTATCCCAAGGTCTGCCTCTTTCAACGCCAGCACATCATTGACGCCGTCGCCTGTCATCGCGACGGTATGCCCGCGGCGCTGAAGTGCGGCCACCATGTCCTTCTTCTGTTCCGGACTGACCCGGCCGAAGACAGTGTTGGTGTCCATCACCTCCTCAAGCAGCACGGGGTTGGCCGGGAGCTGCCGGGCATCGTAGCCTTCCCCGATGTCCAGGCCCACCGAGCGTGCAATCGCCGCGACCGTCCGGGGGTCGTCCCCCGAGATGATCTTCAGCTCAACACCCTCGTCGCGGAAGTAGTCCAGCGTCTGCCGGGCATCGGCGCGGATCTGTTCCCGAAATGTGAGCACAACGACGGGTTTCACCCTTACCGGCAGTGTTGCGTCATCGGCAGTGATGGTGGTGCCGTCTGCGTAGGCCAGCACGACGGTCCGCAGCCCGGAGGCGGCGAGCCGTCCGGCCTTGCCCAGGGCGTCGCCGGTCGCCGGCCCCGCGCTGCCGTCGCCGGATCTGTCCGCCAGGACGATTTCCGGGGCGCCCAGGATCCATGAGCCTGGGCGTGTCCCTCCGCCGTCGAACGTCACAGAACTCCACTTCCGCGCGGAAGAGAACGGAACCGACGAGACCGCCGGCGTGCCGCCGTCGTGCTCGAAATCTGTCTCGAGGCAGCGCGACGTCGCGTTTGCCTCCGGATCCGCAGCGAACCAGCCCAGGGCGTGCTCCCACCCGGGTTCCGCAGGGCCGGCCAGCTCGTGCACGCCGTCGAAGATGATTCTGCCTTCGGTGAGCGTTCCGGTCTTGTCCAGGCAGAGGACATCGACGCGGGCCAGGCCCTCGACCGCAGCCAGTTCCTGGATAAGAACCTTGTTGCCCGCCATCCGGACGCCGCCGACAGCGAAAGCAACGCTCGAGAGCAGCACCAGCCCCAGCGGAACCATGGCGATGACGCTCGCAATCACCCCCACCAGGGCGGAGGTCCAGGCCCCACTGGCGATGGCGGCCTCCCAGCCGCCCCTGGACTGCATTTCACCGTTGGCAACGATGAGGGCGACCGGCAGCAGTGCCCAGGTCAGCCAGCCCAGAATCCGGTTGAGGCTGTTGCGGATCTCAGAGTTAACCAAGGAGAACCGTTTCGCGTCGGCGGCGAGCCTGCTGGAAAACGATTCGGCTCCCACCCGGACCACCCGCGCCGTGCCCCGGCCGGCGACAATGATCGAGCCGGAGAGCACTTCAGTCCCGGCATCCTTGTCCACGGGATCGGACTCCCCGGTGAGGAGGGATTCATCTGACTCCAGTCCCCCGCTCTCGAGGACGGAGGCATCGGCCGTGACCTGGTCGCCGGCCCGCAGGACCAGGACATCGTCAAGTACGACGTCGGCGGTCGGGATCTCCTGCACCGTCCCGTCGCGCAGTACACGGGCCAGCGGGGCCTCGAGGACGGCAAGGCGGTCCAGGGACCGCTTGGCGCGATACTCCTGCACAACACCGATGACGGCGTTGCCGGCAGCAGCCAGCCCAAAGAGTGCATCCTGCCAGCTGCCCAGCAGGAGCAGGAGGATAAAACTGGTGCCCACGATTGCGTTGAAAAGAGTCAGCACATTGGCGCGGACGATTTCCCACAGGCTGCGGCTGGTTACATCCGGTACGCGGTTGTCGAGGCCGCTGCTCTTCCGGGAGGCAACGTCGCCGCGGGACAGGCCGTTTGCGGCCGGCCCGGACACACGCCGATGGAGCATGCCTGGTCCATGGCGCCGGTGTTCTGCCATCACCTCCTGATCGTAACGGCAGGTGCTTCGGATTGCAGGTGATGGAGCACACAGGAACCCGATTTTGGTGTGTTGGGGTGTGGGGGCCGTGTGGGG
>NZ_AUPJ01000392.1 GCF_000427315.1 Arthrobacter sp. TB 26 | reverse complement strand
TCCTCCGCGGCCTGGCGGACGTTCACCAGCCCCGACGGCAAGGTCAGCTTCGACTATCCGGGCTCCTGGAGTGTTTCCGCACCGGCCGGGGCTGCCGGTTCCGGGGACGTGGACGTGGACGTCGCGGACGAGTCCGCTGTGGTGGTGGCGTCGCTGCACCTCGGGCCGTATGGCGGACTCGGCGGCGCATGCCAGGGCGCCGTTCCCTACACGGTTCTTGACGTGGTTGAAGTCGCTCTTCCGTACCAGCCCTCGAAAGGATCAGTCACACCGAGGTTCGCCTTCCGGGCGCTGCAGGAAACAGGCGGCGTCACGGCGTCCTACGGGCTGACCAGCACCCTGGCCGGGCGGGACGGCACCACGTGCATGTTCTACAACGTCGTCAATGGCCCGCCCGAGTCCCCGATGTACTCCTTCGCCGACGCCTTCCAGGTCAGCGTCGGGGGACCGGAGGAAGTCCCCAATCGCAAGGGTGCCAAGACCTTCCCCTCGATGGACGCCGCCCGGGCCTACATGCAGACCCCCGAATATGTGAATGCCAAGCGCATGATCACCTCGCTGAAGTTCAGCGCGGGCTAGCAGGCGTCTCCAGTCAGCGCCCAGCAGCAAAAAGGCGGGCCGGTCACCTTCGAAAGGTGGCCNCCCGCCGTCGTGTGTGGTGCCCTGCAGGCTACGCCAGGTGCCGTTCCTCCACGCCGTTGTAGGCGCTCAGGGGACGGATCAGGGAGTTTGAGTCCAGCTGCTCCATGATGTGCGCGGTCCAGCCGGTGATGCGGCTGGCGACGAACAGCGGAGTGAAGGTCGGGGTGTCGAAGCCCATGAGGTGGTAGGTGGGTCCGGCCGGGTAGTCGAGGTTGGGCTTGATCGCCTTGGCCTCGTCCATCGCAGACTCCAGACCGTTGTACAGCCCCAGCAGCTCCGGCCTGCCGTAGTGCGCGATCATCTTGTCCAGGGCGGCCTTCATGGTGGGCACCCGGGAATCTCCGTGCTTGTAGACCCGGTGGCCGAAGCCCATGACCTTCTTCTTCTGCGCGAGGGCATTCTCCATCCACGCCTTCGCGCGGGTGGCTGCCTCGTCCAGCGACTCCTCCGGGCGGATGCCGATCTCGTCGAAGGTGTGCATCACGGCCTCGTTCGCACCGCCGTGCAACGGGCCCTTGAGCGCGCCGATCGCCCCGGTCACGGCCGAGTGCAGGTCCGAGAGGGTCGAGGTGATCACGCGGGCCGTGAATGTCGAGGCGTTGAAGGAGTGCTCGGCGTACAGGATCATCGAGACGTTGAAGGCCTCGACGACTTCCTGGACCGGTTCCTCGCCGAAGGCCATCCAGAGGAAGTTGGCGGAGTAGTCCAGGTCCTCGCGGGGCTCCACCAGTTCCTGGCCGTGGCGGCGGCGCTGGTCGTAGGACACCACGGCAGGCATCGCGGCGAACAGGTCCGCAGCCTTGGCCATGTTGGCCTCGCGGGAGGAGTCCTCAGCGAGCGGGTGCCGGGCGCCCATGACGGAGGCTGCCGTGCGGCAGACATCCATCGGGTGCGAGGTGGTGGGCAGCGCGTCGATGACCTGCTTGACCACGGGGTCCAGCGATCGTCCGGCGCGTTCCCGGGCCGTGAACTCCGCCAGCTGCTCCGGCGACGGCAGTTCGCCGTTCCAGAGCAGGTAGGCGACTTCCTCGAAGCTGCACTTGGCGGCCAGCTCCTGCACGGGGTACCCGCGGTAGAGCAGTGAATTGGTATCCGGGTTCACCTTGGAGACCGCGGTGTAATCCACCACGACGCCGGCGAGGCCCTTTTTGATCTCTTGTTCAGCCATGCTGAAACTCCTTTGTTCCTGTCGCCTGTTGAGCCGGCCGGAGCCGGAAGTCGGATGCGGGGCTTACTGACCCGGGATCTGGAAATTGAAAACTCCGGTATCGAAGCTGTTGTAGGCCTCATAGTCGACGAGGTCATACAAACGCGCCCGGGTCAGCATGTTCCCGACCTGGGCCTCCTGGGTACCGTCAGCCTTAATCGATTCCAGCGTACGCTCCGCAGCGCCCATGGCACTACGGAGCAGGGTCACCGGGTAGATGATCATGTTGACTCCGACGCCGGCGAGCTGGTCCACCGTGAACAGCGCACTCTGGCCGAACTCGGTCATGTTGGCCAGGATCGGCACGTCGACGGCGTCGCGGATCGCCTGGAACTCGCGCAGGTCCTTCATGGCCTCCGGGAAGATGGCGTCAGCCCCGGCCTCGACGAGCGCTTTCGCGCGGTCCTGGGTTGCCTTGAGGCCATCGGTGGCACGGATATCCGTCCGCGCCATGATCAGGAAGTTCGGATCCCGCCGGGCGTCGGCCGCGGCCCGGATGCGCTTGGTGGCGGTGTCCAGGTCCACAACGTTCTTGCCGTCGAGGTGGCCGCAGCGCTTCGGGTTGAACTGGTCCTCGATGTGCAGGCCGGCGAGGCCGGCGTTCTCGAGTTCCTGGACCGAGCGCGCGACATTCATCGGCTCGCCGAAGCCCGTATCGGCGTCGACGATGCTGGGCAGGTCGGTCATCCGGGCGATCTGCCCGGCGCGGGTGGCCACCTCGGTGAGGGTGGTCAGCCCGATGTCCGGCAGGCCCAGGTCATTGGCCAGGACGGCGCCGGAGATGTAGACCCCGGCGAAGCCCTTCTCCTCGATCAGCCGGGCCGAGAGCGGGTTGAACGCTCCCGGGAACTGCTGGATCGTGCCGGATGCCAGGAGTTCGCGGAAGCGGATCCGCTTCTGTTCCGGCGTGACCTTCGAATACAGCATTAGAAGAGTCCCTTCGGTGCGGCGGCCAGGTCGATCACGCCGTCGGCGGCCTTGATGTTGAGCTGGTCCAGCTCACCGGCGGCCAGCTCGGGCAGGCGGGCGGCGGCGGCCAGGAAGCGTTCGATTTCCTCTTCGGCCACGAGGCCGGCGGCGAGGGTGCGGAACTTGTTCACGTACTGTTCCCGCGCGAACGGCCGGGCGCCCAGCGGGTGGGCGTCGGCGACGGCGATCTCGTCGGTGATGACGGCGCCGTCCTTGAGCGTGATGACGACGGTGCCGCCGAAGGCCTTCTCGGCGATGTCGAGGGAGTGGTAGCGACGGGTCCATTCCGGATCCTCGACGGTGGTGACCTTGTGCCACAGTTCCACGGTGTCCGGACGCGCGGCGCGCTCCGGGGCGTAGGAATCGACGTGGTGCCAGGCGCCGTCCTGCAGGGCCACCGTGAAGATGTACGGGATGGAGTGGTCCAGCGTTTCGCGGCTCGCCGTCGGGCTGTACTTCTGCGGATCATTGGCGCCGGAGCCGATCACGTAGTGCGTGTGGTGGCTGGTCTTGATCAGCACGGACTCCACATTGGCCGGGTCGGTGACCTCCGGGTGCTCGCCGTGGAGCTTGCGGGCCAGGTCGATCCACGCCTGGGCCTGGTACTCGGCCGAGTGCTCCTTGGTGTAGGTGTCCATGATGGCGCGCTTGGTTTCGCCGGGCGTCGGCAGCGGCACGGTGTAGGAGGCGTCGGGGCCGTCCAGCATCCATGCGATCACGCCGTCCTCGCCCTCGTAGATCGGCACGGGGGAGGTCTGGCCGCGCATGGCGCGGTCCGCGGACTCCACGGCCATTTTGCCGGCAAACGCCGGGGCGTGGGCCTTCCAGGTGGAGATCTCACCCTTGCGGGACTGCCGGGTGGCGGTGGTGGTGTGCAGGGCCTGGCCGATGGACTGGAAGATTGTCTCGACGTCGAGTCCCAGCAGGGTGCCGATGCCGGCGGCGGCGGACGGGCCGAGGTGCGCGACGTGGTCGATCTTGTGCTTGTGCAGGCAGATGGCCTTGACCAGGTTGACCTGGATCTCGTAGCCGGTGGCGATGCCGCGGATCAGGTCCTGGCCGGTGGAGCCCACGTGCTGGGCGACGGCGAGGATCGGCGGGATGTTATCGCCCGGGTGGGAGTATTCCGCGGCGAGGAACGTGTCGTGGTAATCGAGTTCACGGACGGCGACGCCGTTGGCCCAGGCCGCCCATTCCGGGGCCACACGCTCCTCGATGCCGAAGACTTTGGAGCCCTTGCCGCCCGTGGTGGGGCCGTGGGTCAGTGCCTGGGCGCGGGCCGCGACGATCGGTGCGCGGTTCAGCGAGGCAATGGCCACCGAGGCGTTGTCGATCACCCGGTTGATCACCATGTCGGTGACCTCGTCGGAGACGGCAACGGGGTCCGCGGCCACCTTGGCAATCTTGAAGGCGAGCTGGTCCTCGCGGGGCAGGTTTTCCTCGCTCTTGTAAACGCGGACGTGGTGTTCCTTGACCATGGTGCTCCTTAGTTAGTGAGGTACGTGGGTGGCTTTGACATGGGTAAGACTGCGGTGCAGATGGAGCGTCGTGGCGGCCTCGGCCAGCCGGGGGTTGCCGGCGGCGATCGCCTCGGCGATGGCGGCGTGCTCGGCGGCGG
>NZ_AUPJ01000391.1 GCF_000427315.1 Arthrobacter sp. TB 26 | reverse complement strand
GTTCAGTGGTCTTGAATGCCAGCCGAGTTCGTCTTACGAAGGGACAGCAATGCACCGGTCAGGGGCAGGACGACCATGAGTGTGATGGCGAAAATGGATGCTCCGGTTGAGCCTGTTATCACGTCGATATTCGTAAAGGACAGGATCAGCACGAATACAAGTCCGAGGATGGCCAGTACCGGCGCGATGATCCTGACAAATATGGACACCTTGAGCGTCGGTCTAAAGTTGAAATAGAAGATGACAGCCAGGGATGTCAGCGCCATGAGAGCCAGAACGGCGAACCCCAGAACGCCCACGAGCGGAGCGAACACCCCCGTAACCGGGTCAAGGTTGAGGACTGCAGACACGATCACCCCGACGAGAACGAGACCCGAGAGGACCGCCGAAGCGTTCGATGGAACTCCGTGCCTGACATGGACCTTTCCGAAGTATGCGGGGAGCAACCCCGACTGGCCCATTGCCATTTTGTACCTGCTCACGACATTGTGAAATGAGAGAGCACAAGCAAAAACGCTACCCACGAGGAGCACGTTGACTATGTTCGAGTACACGGGGGAAATAAACTCAGAGCCGAGCACGAAGACTCCTGCGCTTGGGTCAGCCGAGAGGAACCCGACGACGTTCCCCGAGCCCGCGCCGATAACGATGCTGAACGAAGTGAACAGATACAGAATTCCGACTGAGAATACGGCCAGGTAGGTGGCACGAGGGACAGTTTTCTCCGGGTTTTTGGCCTCACTGCGGAATACCGCCGTCGCTTCAAATCCGACGAAACAAAGCGCGGCCCACATGATGCCACTCGCAGGCGACCCGTGCGTCATCGCTTCAACCGGATTTACGGGCGCGGCTGTGACGCCCTCGGCGCCTCCCTGGGACAAGATAGCGATGTCCAGCACCAGCAGGGCTACGGCTTCCAGAACAAGCAAGACACCAAGGACTTTGGAGCTCAGATCGATGTCTCGGTATCCGAGTAAGGCAATGAGCGCCCAAAACACTAGCGACCAAAGCCACCAGGGGGAGTCCTGCCAGCCGGTGAATGTGCCGACGAGCTGTGTAATGAACGGCCCCGCATAAACAGTCAAGGCCACTACGGTCAGAGCGTAGGCTCCCAGTGCGAGCATCGCCGAGGCGTTGCCGGGAACCCTTCCAAGCCCTCGCTCAATGTACGAGTAAAAGCCACCAACGTTCCGTATATGCTTGCTTAGTTCGTTGTAACCGACGACAAACAAACAGAGGATCGCCATTGCGATCACGTAATAGAACGGTGCCGCAGAGTTCTCTGAAAAGACAATCGAGAGGGGCAACACACCTGTCGCCGCGGTGAGCGGTGCAGCAGCCGCCACCACCATGAAGACAATGGCCCCGGTTCCGAGCGTCCTTTTCATGGCACCGCTTGATCCTGGCGGGCTTTTTGTGCCTATCCCCTCGATTTCATGGTGCGAATTTGAACCAACTCTAGTGTCGCTCACAAAAACCTCTTTCTTCAGACAACGTTGTCTATAGAAAGAATATGGCTAGGATTTATTGCAGTCCAATACTAAATTGGTGCCCTACATATGCTGTGGATGCAATAAACGCCGGCATTCGGAGAACTGCATCGTGTCCGATTCCTCAACTGTGGGCTCAGCGGCCTACTTGCTGTCGGCGGGCCACCGGACCTTTAGGGCCGAAGAGACAACCATGCTTGAGTGCGAAGGGCTACCAAACCACTAGCCGATGGCCACATAAGCAACGCCCCTGGGAGATGACTGTGACCTGGATGGCACCGATGGACGGACCCAGTCGGCCAACGCCTGAACGATCGTGTGGCACGATGACCTCACGCTATTGCTCGAAAACTCCCGGAAAATCGCGTGAGGGACCTATCGGGCGTCTCACCTCATCGAACCCCGTCAAATGGTCCATGTGATCCGCCCCGAGTGCGTGTTCGTAGATTATGTGGGTTCGGGTGGAAGCAACGACCGGATGCATGCTTACTTCTGTGGCGACAATGTCCCTCAGCTGATTGGTCGAAGTGCAGGTCAGATGGATCAAGAAGTCTTCATCGCCGCCCATGAAGTACAGATATAACACGCTCGGAAGCCGGGTCATCAAGTTGGCGTACTCCTGAACGTGCGGTCTCGCCTGAGCGCGCAAACGAACGAAGACCATAGCCTGAATCGGCAACCCGACCCTCCTGAAGTCGATGTCAGCGTGGGACGATTTGAGTACTCCTGCCCTCCTTAGGGCCGAAGCCCGAGCAGATACGGTCGATGGAGACACGTTGAGGAGTGTCGCAAGCTCGGATATCGTTATCCGTCCATTTCTGATGAACTCCCAAAGTATCTGTTCATCTAGCTCATCTACTACCTGATACGCGCTGCTAGCGGCCCGGTCAGGGTTGCCGACTTTTGTCATCCATCTCACTTCCATACAACGTCACTGGTCAATCCACCTAGCCCCATCGAGGACCATTGCCCCCGTGGCATCGACTCATGTCACTGATCTCGCGGCGCGCCCGCGTCGCTGCAATGGTGGTTTGGCAAGGGCGGTTCACCGCGCTCCATCCCATTTTACCGCTTGTCGCCCCCTGAGCAGTGAGCCCTGTCACAGTAGACCGTGGGCCCCGTACGGTAGCGGAGCATGGCTGGTCTTCAAGCCGGTGATAATGATTGCCACCAAGCACGAGGGCCTCGCGTGGCACGCCCGAATGCGGCTGCGCTTGTCCCCGCGGGCATGTTGCTGACCGGGTCGAGTCCGGGTGAAGAAAGCCTGCTCCACGGCCCTCCAGCGTTCGTCGACGGCAAACATGTGCCCGACGGCTGGCTGTATGGATCGAGTGTTCGAGGGGCGAGAAGTTAGTTGACGCGTCCGGCGCTCCCTTTGCCTCCGCGGACATCACTGCCCGGCATTCGAACAGTGCCGGCGTTTCCAGCCGGTCCGTGGCCGCGGATTTTCCCCGACATTCCGGCGGCAGCCAGCGGCCGAGCCCAGCGAATCGTGGCCAGGAAGTCCCGCCCGTTCAAAAGGGGCCCATCGCTGCCTCACTCGGTCAGGGAGTCGGCGGGCACACCGGGCGCGGCTCATACAAGGATGCCCCGGAGTAGGAGCCACCTCGAATGAGCCAACGCTTCTTCGGTGACAGGCGATACCGCCGCCCCATTTCAGGGAAGCGATCAGCGATTCACTGATCGCAATTCGGTCCGGTGAACCCGTCTGCGCGTAACAGTGCGAGGCACGATAGGGCAGGCAGCAGGTCCTCAGGAACAGCCTGCAGTCGCACACGTAGTAAGTGGCTCGCCCGGACGTTTCTTTCGCCAGCTCGAACGCCAGGGGGGGCTAATCGAAATTCCTGCATGAATATGGGTCAATTTCAAAAAACATTCGGCAGATCTCCTCCTCAGCCAAAACTTCCCTACTCTGAATTCACGCCCCATCCGTGTGGCCCGCCCGTCTAGGCCGATGTGCCGTAGCAGGCAAGCCGCAAGATCGAAAAGAGAGGAAAGTGCTTTGACCCATCTCAATACTTACGAGTCAGTTACCCCCGATCCCGACGTCGATGTGATCATCATCGGCGCGGGGATCTCAGGCAGCGCCGCAGCCAAGGCCTTGCATGATCAAGGCGCGTCCGTTCTCGTCGTCGAGGCGAATGACAGGATCGGCGGACGGACCTGGACAGAACAGGAGGGCGCACCCGGGGGTCCAATCGATTATGGCGGCATGTTCATCGGGGAGACGCATACGCACCTTATTGAACTTGGCACAAGCCTGGGCTTGGAGATGACCCCATCGGGCAAGCCCGGCGATGACACTTACATTGTGGCGGGCAATGTCTTGAGGGCTCCTGACGACCAACTGGACCCCAACCTTCCCTTCGTTCCGGAGTTTCTCTCCTCCCTTAAGGCTCTTGACGAATTGGCGGACAGCGTCGGTTGGGACCAGCCTTGGGCATCGCCTAACGCAGCAGCACTCGACAGCAAGACGGTAGCCACATGGTTGGCGGAGACGATCGAGAGCGAAGAAGTCAGACGGTTGCACACGGTTATCGTCAATACCCTCCTCGGCGCCGACCCCTATGAGGTTTCCCTCCTGTACTGGGCCTACTACGTCAGTGAGTGCGAAGGGATACAGTCACTCATGGGCACCCGGGACGGAGCCCAATGGGCATGGTGGTTTGGCGGCGCCGCTCAGGTGAGCTGGCGAATCGCCGATGCCATCGGGAGGGACAAGTTCCTTTTGGAGTGGCCGGTCGACCGTATCGAGCACGACGAATCGGGGGTGACACTTTTCTCCGGGCAGCGGAGCCTGCGGGCACGCCATATCGTGATCGCCATGTCACCCTTGGCGGCAAACCAAATCCGTTTTGAACCAGCCCTACCGACATCTCGAGCGCAACTCCAGGCGCGCGCACCGATGGGCCGCTATTACAAGGTGCAGGCGCGCTACCCCTCTTCATTCTGGGTCGAGCAGGGCTATTCCGGCGCGTTGCTTGACACCGAAGACGTCGGAGTCTTCCTCCTCGACGGCACGAAACCTACCGATACGCTAGCGACCCTAATCGGGTTCATCGGAGGGTCAAATTACGACCGCTGGGCGGCCCACACACCCCAAGAGCGCGAGCGGGCTTTCCTGGATCTTCTGGTGAAGGCGTTCGGTCCGCAGGCAGCAGACCCCAGCTACTTCCATGAGACTGACTGGACCCAGCAGGAGTGGGCAAAGGGAGGCCCTGTCACCTATATGCCCCCGGGAGTGTTGGCCAACTTTGGTGCAGCCCTACGCGATCCGGTCGGGAAAGTGCATTTCGCTGGTACCGAAGCGTCGTTCCAATGGTCCGGCTATATGGAAGGTGGCGTCCGGGCAGGCCAGAAGGCCGCCGCTGCGATTGCCGAGGAGCTCGAACGAACCGCCAACAAAGGAGCTCTCGTATGATCGGTCAGCGCGGCGGAGGGCGTTCGATCCTTCCCGTTTCCATGGCTGAGTTTTACAACGACTATCACTTCTCGCCGGGCTTCGAAGCTGGAGGTTTCCTGTTTATTTCGGGCCAAACCGGGATCGACTCCTCTGGCAAAGTACCCAACGATCCCTCCGAACAAGCGCGGTTGGCGTTCGAGGGAATAGGAGCCGTCCTTACCGAAGCCGGACTTGGATTTGAGGACATCGTGAGCATCACCAGTCACCACGTGGGCGATATCACAGGAATATTCGATTGGTTCCCCAGGGTAAAGGACTCGTTCCTTACCCCACCCTATCCGGCCTGGACAGCGTTGGAGGTGAGCGGTCTGGCAATCCCGGGCGCCGTCATAGAGATAAGCGCAATTGCAAGGTCGTCCCCCTAGGGCGCGTTCCTAAAGCTGGTCGGCATAAGCAAATTTTATTAAAGAATATAGAACATATGGATTTCAGGATGGCATGGGACTGTAAATGATTCCCGCCATATTCTCCCTATAGACAACGTTGTCTGAAGAAAGAGGTTTTTGTGAGCGACACTAGAGTTGGTTCAAATTCGCACCATGAAATCGAGGGGATAGGCACAAAAAGCCCGCCAGGATCAAGCGGTGCCATGAAAAGGACGCTCGGAACCGGGGCCATTGTCTTCATGGTGGTGGCGGCTGCTGCACCGCTCACCGCGGCGACAGGTGTGTTGCCCCTCTCGATTGTCTTTTCAGAGAACTCTGCGGCACCGTTCTATTACGTGATCGCAATGGCGATCCTCTGTTTGTTTGTCGTCGGTTACAACGAACTAAGCAAGCATATACGGAACGTTGGTGGCTTTTACTCGTACATTGAGCGAGGGCTTGGAAGGGTTCCCGGCAACGCCTCGGCGATGCTCGCACTGGGAGCCTACGCTCTGACCGTAGTGGCCTTGACTGTTTATGCGGGGCCGTTCATTACACAGCTCGTCGGCACATTCACCGGCTGGCAGGACTCCCCCTGGTGGCTTTGGTCGCTAGTGTTTTGGGCGCTCATTGCCTTACTCGGATACCGAGACATCGATCTGAGCTCCAAAGTCCTTGGTGTCTTGCTTGTTCTGGAAGCCGTAGCCCTGCTGGTGCTGGACATCGCTATCTTGTCCCAGGGAGGCGCCGAGGGCGTCACAGCCGCGCCCGTAAATCCGGTTGAAGCGATGACGCACGGGTCGCCTGCGAGTGGCATCATGTGGGCCGCGCTTTGTTTCGTCGGATTTGAAGCGACGGCGGTATTCCGCAGTGAGGCCAAAAACCCGGAGAAAACTGTCCCTCGTGCCACCTACCTGGCCGTATTCTCAGTCGGAATTCTGTATCTGTTCACTTCGTTCAGCATCGTTATCGGCGCGGGCTCGGGGAACGTCGTCGGGTTCCTCTCGGCTGACCCAAGCGCAGGAGTCTTCGTGCTCGGCTCTGAGTTTATTTCCCCCGTGTACTCGAACATAGTCAACGTGCTCCTCGTGGGTAGCGTTTTTGCTTGTGCTCTCTCATTTCACAATGTCGTGAGCAGGTACAAAATGGCAATGGGCCAGTCGGGGTTGCTCCCCGCATACTTCGGAAAGGTCCATGTCAGGCACGGAGTTCCATCGAACGCTTCGGCGGTCCTCTCGGGTCTCGTTCTCGTCGGGGTGATCGTGTCTGCAGTCCTCAACCTTGACCCGGTTACGGGGGTGTTCGCTCCGCTCGTGGGCGTTCTGGGGTTCGCCGTTCTGGCTCTCATGGCGCTGACATCCCTGGCTGTCATCTTCTATTTCAACTTTAGACCGACGCTCAAGGTGTCCATATTTGTCAGGATCATCGCGCCGGTACTGGCCATCCTCGGACTTGTATTCGTGCTGATCCTGTCCTTTACGAATATCGACGTGATAACAGGCTCAACCGGAGCATCCATTTTCGCCATCACACTCATGGTCGTCCTGCCCCTGACCGGTGCATTGCTGTCCCTTCGTAAGACGAACTCGGCTGGCATTCAAGACCACTGAAC
>NZ_AUPJ01000390.1 GCF_000427315.1 Arthrobacter sp. TB 26 | reverse complement strand
CTGTCCTTCCGCGTCCCCGAGACCGTCCCCGTCAGCTGGAAGGCCTGAGAAATATGCAAAGCAACGAATACATCCAGTTCTTCGACGGCGGCATCGAACCGAAGCTGGAAAACCTCGGCGGCAAGGGCGCCTCCCTGGTCACCATGACCTCCGCCGGCATGCCCGTCCCGCCCGGCTTCGTGGTCACCACCGCCCAGTTCGACGCCTTTATGGAGGAAGCCGGCATCACCCGGCACATTCACCAGCTCCTGGCCGATCTTGACCCCGAGGACATGGGCCAGGTGGACAAGGTCTCCGCCGCCATCCGCGAGGACATCTGCTCCCGCCCGGTGCCGCAAGCGATGCGCGAGCTCACCGTCGGCGCCTACGAGGCCCTGATGTCCCGCTTCGAGGCACCCGTCCCGGTGGCCGTGCGCTCCAGCGCCACCGCCGAGGACCTCCCGGACGCCTCCTTCGCCGGACAGCAGGACACCTACCTCTGGCTCGACGGCGTCAAGGCCGTCACTGAGCACATCCGGCAGTGCTGGGCCTCGCTGTTCACCTCCCGCGCCATCATTTACCGGCTAAAAAACAACATCCCCAACGAGGGCCTCTCGATGGCCGTCGTGGTGCAGAAGATGGTCAACGCCCGCGTCTCCGGCGTCGCGATCACCATGGACCCCACCAACGGCGACCGCTCCAAGATCACCATCGACTCCTCCTACGGGGTCGGCGAGATGGTGGTCTCCGGCCAGGTCACCCCGGACAACATCATGCTGGACAAGGTCACCCTGACCGTCATCTCCGAACACCTCGGCGACAAGCACGCAGAGCTCGTCCCGGACGCCGCGGCCGGCCGCCTGGTGGAGCGGGAGGTCGACGCCGAACGCCGCGGCCGCCGCAGCCTCAGCGACGCGGAACTCACCGCCGTCGCGCAGATGGCCAAGCGCGCGGAGAAGCACTACAAGTGCCCGCAGGACATCGAGTGGGCCCTCGACACCGACCTGCCCGACGGCGAAAACCTGCTCCTGCTGCAGTCCCGGCCGGAAACCGTGCACTCCTCCAAACCGGCCGTGGTCACGCAAACAGTCCCGTCCCCGGCAGCCGCCGGCGGCTACTTCAGCGGACTCAGCCCCGCTCCCGCAACAGGCGGTTCCCGCCTCGGAAGCATCACCGCATCCCTCCTCAAACCCTCCGCCTAAAGCCGTTCAAGGCCTCCGGGCAGTTCCCAGCACCAGATGTACCACCTGTTTCGCGCCTCCTCCGTCAGATTCTGACCGCCACAGAAAGCATCGATCCCTATGAAGTCGTTCCCGAAGCCATCCGAACTGTCAGTGCCCGAAGGAGCCGAGGGCTGGGAGAAGCTGTATCCCTACTACCTGGTGTTCCAGGACAAGCTCAGGGAGCAGGAGGATGCCAAGTTCTGGTTCTGCGACAGCCAGCACTGGCCCACCGTCTTCAAACCGTTCGAGACCGTCGGGGCTGAGTTCGCGTCGAAGTGTCTGGGCCAGTACAACGCCCGGCATCTGATGATCCCCAACGCCAACGGAATCGACTTCCGCATCCACCTGGGCTATCTATACTTCTCACCGCTGCCCGTTGCGCCGGAGCAGATCGCCGAGCGCGTTCCGCACTTCGAGCAGCGGGTGGGACACTACTTCCAGAACTGGGATGAGCTGCTCAAACATTGGCACGTCAAGGTCAAGGGCACCATCGACGAGATGGAAGCACTGTCCTTCAAGAAGCTCCCCGACATGGTTCCCCTGGAGGATATTGTCTCCGGCAAGGGCACGGACGGATCCGAGATCCTGCTGGAGAGCTACGACCGGCTGATCCAGCTCTGTTACCAGAACTGGCAGTACCACTTCGAGTTCCTGAACCTCGGGTACATCGCCTACCTGGACTTCTTCAACTTCTGCAAGGAAGCGTTCCCGAATATGCCTGACCAGTCGATTGCGACCATGGTTCAGGGCGTCGATATGGAGCTTTTCCGCCCGGATGACGAGTTGAAGGGGCTGGCCAAACTGGCCGTCGAACTCAAGCTGCAGTCGCTCTTCGGCAACACCGACGACGTCGAGCCCACCCTGGCGGCCATCGCCGCGGCCCCCGGCGGGGACCGCTGGACGGCCCAGTACGAGGCCGCCAAGGACCCGTGGTTCAACTTCACCGTGGGCAACGGCTTCTACGGCCACGACAAGTACTGGAACGAACACCAGGAAATCCCGCTCGGCTACATCGCCGATTACATCAAGCGCGTCGACGCCGGCCAGAACATCATGCGCCCGGTGGAAGCGCTGATCATCGAGAAGGACCGGATCGTCGAGGAATACCGCGAACTCCTCGATGGTGACGCCCTTGCCACCTTCGATTCGAAGCGTGGGCTGGCCGCCATGTGCTATCCCTACGTGGAGAACCACAACTTCTACATCGAGCACTGGAGCATGGGCGTCTTCTGGCGCAAGGTCCGCGAACTCTCGCGCATGCTCCAGGCCGAGGGCTTCTGGACCGAGCCGGACGACTTGCTCTATCTCTCCCGCAACGAGGTCCGCGACGTACTGTTCGATCTGGTCGCCAACTGGGGCGTCGGCGCGGAGGGCCCGATCGGCCCCGTGGTCTGGCCCGAGGAAATCGAGCGCCGCCGCAAGATCGTCGACGCG
This sequence comes from Arthrobacter sp. TB 26, assembly GCF_000427315.1. Classification (GTDB taxonomy): domain Bacteria; phylum Actinomycetota; class Actinomycetes; order Actinomycetales; family Micrococcaceae; genus Arthrobacter. The sequence goes on along the minus strand of NZ_AUPJ01000390.1, from coordinate 11,588 downwards.
CTCAAGACGGCACGCCCGGCCCCGGCGCTGAACACCCCGCCGGAATCCATCACCGAACCCTTCACACGCATGCTCTGGGGTATCACCACCGAGCAGGTCCAACAGTGGCTGGGCGAGGGCGAAGCGGTCGAGGGCGGCGGCCTGCGCGGCATGGCAGCCTCGCCCGGCGTCGTCGAAGGCCTGGCCCGTGTCATCACCGACGCCGACCAGCTCTCCGAAATCCAGCAGGGCGAAATCCTGGTCGCCACCGTCACGGCACCGTCCTGGGGCCCGATCTTCGGCAAGATCAAGGCCACGGTCACGGACATCGGCGGCATGATGAGCCACGCCGCAATCGTCTGCCGCGAGTACGGGCTCCCGGCCGTGACCGGGACCGGCTCAGCCTCCACCACCATCAAAACCGGACAGCTGCTCCGGGTGGACGGGACCAAGGGCACGGTCCAGATCCTGGACGCCCCAGTCGTGGAAGGCCCCGGAGCGCACAGCCATGCCCACGAGTCCGGTCCGGTCCATGTCTGAGCCGACTGCACCAGTAGGTGGCCGCACGGTCCTGGTAACCGGTGCCGCGGGCGGCCTGGGCAGGGCGTTTGCGCTCGGATTCGCTGGACGCGGCTACCGCGTCGCCGTCGCCGATGTGAACACCGAGGGTTCGGCGGACACCGTCCGGCTGGTCCGCGAGGCCGGCGGTACGGCTGAGGCCTTCAGGCTGGATGTGACAAACATTGATTCAACAGAAGAAACGGCGGCGGCCGTCGCCGCCTTCGGTGACGGCCGCATCGACGTCGTCGTCAACAACGCCGCGATCTATGCCACGATCACCCGTGCCCCCTTTGAGGACATTGATCCGGCCGAGTGGGACCTGGTCATGAACGTGAACCTCAAGGGCCCCTGGCTGGTGACCCGGGCGTGCAGTCCGTATCTAACGGAAGGTGGACGGGTCATCAACCTCGCCAGCGCAACCATCTTCAGCGGCTCGGAGCAGTGGCTGCACTATGTTGCCTCGAAGGGCGGCACGGTAGCCATGACGCGAGTGCTCGCCAAGGAGCTTGGCCGGCGGTCAATCACTGTCAATGCGATCGCACCTGGCTTCACGCTCACCGAGGCCAGCTACGGACACATGGAGAACGCCGAAAGCTACGGTGTGGACAGGGGAGCCCTCAAACGGCCCTGCGAACCCGAAGACATCGTGGGTGCGGCCCTGTTCCTCGCTGGATCCGACAGCGCGTATGTGACGGGCCAGACCCTGGTGGTCGACGGCGGCCGTCAGTTTGTCTAAAGCAACAACAAGAGCCACAGGAGACACCATCATGCCTACCGTTTACTTCACCGACGCAGACGGCTCCGTCCGGCAGATTGAGGGTCACGCCGGCGACTCGGTCATGGAGACTGCCGTGCGTAACGGCGTTCCTGGAATCGTGGCCGAGTGCGGAGGATCCCTGTCCTGTGCCACCTGCCACGTCTTCGTCGCCGGTGACTGGCTCGGAGCCCTCGCTCCCATGGACGACATGGAGGACGAGATGCTCTACGGCACTGCCGTTGACCGCCAGGAGAACTCACGCCTGTCCTGCCAGCTGAAGCTCTGCGACGGACAGGACCTCCACATCACCACTCCCGAGACGCAGGTGTAGCCATGAACCCCGTCACCGACGTCAGCACCATAGCGTCACCCGACCGTCCGGACGGCAGTGCCAACCGGACGGGACTGCTCATCATCGGTGCCAGCCAGTCCGGTGTTCAGCTCGCCGTGTCCCTGCGTGCCCTGGGGTTCGACGAGCACATCACCCTGCTGGGCGACGAGGACCACCGCCCGTACCAGCGCCCGGCATTGTCCAAAGAATTCCTCCAAGGGAAAGTGGACAAGGAGAACGTGATCTTCCGTTCCGCCGACTACTGGAACGAGCACAACATCACCGTTGTGAAGGGCGAGCGTATCGAGCGCATCGAGAAGGCACCTGACGGGAGCGGCACAGCCTTCGCAGCGTCCGGTACGCAGTACCCCTTCTCCCGTCTGGCCCTCACCGTAGGCGCCCGCGCCCGAAGGCTGGACGTCCCCGGAACAGACCTGGACGGCGTTGTCTACCTGCGCAACGCCGACGACGCCCTCGACCTCAAGGCCCGCCTCGGCAAGGTCCGTGAAGCTGTTGTCATAGGTGGCGGCTTCATCGGGCTGGAGGCGGCATCATCACTGCACAGCATGGGCATAGCCGTCACGGTGCTCGAGTACGGACCACGCCTTGTGGGGCGTGCCGTCGGCGAGGAGACCAGCGACTTTTTCCTCCAGGCGCACCGAAAACGCGGCCTCGACATCCGCGTGGATGCTCGCATCGTTCGGTTGGTTCCGTCCGCCGACGGCCGCTCCGTTAAAGGCGTCGAGCTTCAGAACGGCGGTGTTGTGCCGGCCCAGCTGGTGCTCGTGGGGATCGGCGTCGTTCCCAATACGGAACTGGCCGAGCAGTTGGGACTGGACGTGGACAACGGCATCGTCGTGGACAGGTATGCCTTGGCCTCCGATGGCACCACCGTGGCGGTGGGGGACGTGGCCAACATCCCCAACCCGCTGCCCGGGGCACCGGACGGAGAACGAATCAGGTTGGAGAGCGTGAACAACGCGATCGAGCACGCGAAGGTGGCGGCCTACTCACTCGTGGGACGGCGCGAGGACTACGCGGGCATCCCATGGTTCTGGTCCAACCAAGCCGACCTGAAACTGCAGATCGCGGGCCTGACCCTGGGCTATGACCAGACCGTGGTCCGGCACGACGAGCAGCGCGGCAAATTCTCCGTCCTCTACTACCGTGACGGACGGATCATCGCCGCGGACTGCGTCAATGCCCCGCTGGACTTCATGGCCGTGAAGAACGTCCTGGCCAAGGGCCAAAACATCCCGGCCGAAGCCGCGGCCGATCCCTCCACCGTCCTGAAAACCATCGCCACAGACGGCTGACTCCGGCCGCCACCCGTAACCCGCAAGGAGACCCATGAACAACGACACCGCACCCGCGATCGACACGACTCGCGCCGACGCTTTCGCTGCCACCTACCCAGTCCGGCCGATCCCAGCCGTGGGGCCAGTGGATACCACTCCAATAGTCACCACCCCGGCTGCCCTCGGGGAGTTGGATGATCTCTGGCGCACAATTGTTCCGGAGACCCGCGCCCGCGGGAACGACATCCACCTGCCGATCTCCCTGGCCTTCGCCGAGCGGCTGTGCCGTGCATATCCCGATGCCGATTCCGACCTGGTCCGGGTGGCAATCGTTTTGCACGACACGGGCTGGGCGCACGTGGATGAATCCCGCATCATCTCCGAGGGCTTCACCGGCGACTGGCGCAAAGCGGACATCCGTTTCGAGCACGAGCAGCGGGGCCTGGAGGTCGCCCGGCGGGTCCTGCCAGGGCTGGGCTATTCGGGAGACTTCATCGAACGTGTCTGCGCCATCATCGACGGACACGACACCCGGCCCCTCGCATACTCGCTGGAAGATGCGCTGATGCGGGACGCCGACCGGCTGTGGCGCTTTGACCATGCCGGTATTGCGGTAGCGGCGTCCTGGTTCGGCCTGGACCCTGCAAGGTACACCGACCGTCTGGCGTCGGAGATCGTGCCCGAGTTGATCACCCAGGCGGCCTTCGAGATGGGCACAGCCGACCTGGGCCGGGCCACAGCGCTGCTCAAGACTCCAGTGATCCGGTGACGTCCGGAACACCTCCTGCACTATGCCTCGTTGGACTGGGTCCATCAGAAGGGCTGATTCAACATCCTCTATTTCCTCGCCACTCCGCCGGCGGCCATTCCGCGAGTTTGCATGTCCGGTATAGCCGTGATGCTGTACTTTGTGTTCTGCATCATTGTGGACGTGAATCGTGACACGTGACACTGCGGCCGATTGCATCCACCGTCGGCCCTGTCAGCAAGAAATAGCCTGTGGGTGCGAAACTTCGACCCAATGAAACAAATAGAATTGGAGCACCACAAAGGCCGGCAGGTCAGGAACGAGCTCATGCAACGCAAGGATGAGCATCTCAAGAACAGGACTCACGATCTATTCCTGGGTTCGCTCGGGTTCACGTCGGGTGGCCGCTGACATGGCAGCGGCAACTCAGCGTTATGAACTCGGCATCGACGCCGCGAAGCTCGACGCGATCGACATGCACGTCCACGTCGAAGTGGACGGACTCGGCCACGGAGCCCTTCCGCCGGCCCTGACCGAAGCATCCGCGAAATACTTCAAGTCGAGGGCCGGACGCCGTCGCTGGACCGCATCGCCGATATCTACCGCGGACTCAATTTGGCCGCCGTCGTGTTCACCGTGGACGCCCGCACCCAGCTCAAACACGAGCCCAACAGCATCCCCGCGCTCATCGCCGGCGCGGCACGGAACAACGACGTGCTGATTCCCTTCGACAGTGTGGATCCGCGCACCGGTGCCGAAGTCATCGGGGGCGCCGAACACCAAGCCATCGACCTGGATGCCCGCGGCTTCAAGTTCCACCCGTCTCTGCAGGGCTTCGACCCGTCCAACGAACAGTTCTACCGCTCTGGGCCACCCTGCAGGAAGTCGGGCTGCCAGCGATTTTCCACACCGGTCAGAACGGCATGGGCGCCGGACTTCCGGACGGCTACGGGATCAAGCTCGGACACTCCAACCCGCTGCTGCTGGACGCAGTCGCCGCGGACTTCCCTGAGCTTCAAATCATCACGGCCCACCCCTCAGTGCCGTGGCAGGACGAGGCCAACTACATTGCCACGCACAAAGCCAACGTCTTCATCGATCTCTCCGGTTGGTCGCCCAAGTACTTCCCCCTCATCACGCCGCAGAAATGTGGGCGCCTTTGCGGACCTTCCGCTCAAGGACGAGGTCCCGCCCAAGATCCTCAAGCACAACGCCGTCCGCCTCCTGGGGCTCGGTTCTTGAAGGCCGGCACGACAGACTGGCCACCGGCTCCGGGGCATTTGGTGAGACCTGACCTTCCTCTGGCGCTAACTGTAAAAAAGAATTGGACCACGCACCGCCTCCATGAGATGTTCGGAAAGGAGGAGACCGCCGCCATGATGTTCGTCGATTTCCAGCATGAGGGCCGCCCCCTGGTGCGGTGCTTGTTCGGGGCCGGTCCGGTTCCGGAGGCCGACTCTTCATGTCGGAGCGAAATCGCGCGCAAGACACAACTGTCCCGCTCGGACGGCCGTTTAGGCAGCCTGGTTGGGGCGCCGAAGTGGGCAAGAAAGAGGGTGCGCACAATGTGCACACCCTGGGCTTCGGATCGGTTCGGACTGGGCCGGATTGGCGATGTTTGCGGGGGAGTGGCGGATTTTGAAGTGCTGGAACCCGGTTCGAGTCCCACCGCGGGCACAGTGTTTCCTCAGGTCAGCCGCCCTTTGGGGCGCTGAATGTGGACAAAAGTACTAAAAGTGTGGACAGCGGCGCAGCATTTTTTCTATGGCTAGCATTCGAAAACGCAGAAAAAGGACGGTACGACGTCCTTTATGGTCTGCTGGCGGGACCCGGCCAACCGCACGGAACAGGGCATCACGCTGCCCACGGAATCCGAAGCCATCACCCTGAAGCGACTCCTTGACGCCTGGTCCGGCCTTCCGTTGGCGCCGTCCACACGTATCAGACCATGTTGAAGCTGCACATCGAGGACGTGATTGGGCATATCCCGGTGGACAAGCTCGACTACCGGCATTTGACCTATTGGATGAAGACGATGCAGACCAAAGGCCGGTCGGCAAAAACCAACAAGAACAACCAAGACTTGATTTTCTCGGCGACGGAGACGGCGGCTGTCTCGGATACCGGAAGGATAATCCGTGCCGGGGCGTCCAGTTGCCGTCTGGCGAAAAGGCAGAGGATGAGCGGTTTCCTTGAATCCTCATTTGGTTGAGGTCCTGATTCCGCTAGTGGCCCGCCGGCCAGGCTCAGATCTTCTGTTCACCACGCCCAAGGGCGAGCGCATTGTCCACAAGCTGTACTGGCACCACTACTGGGTTCCCGAAGTGGAGGAGGCCCAGGCCCGTGGCCTGAAGAAGTCACCCCGAATCCACGACCTGCGCCACACCCAAGCGTCCTGGCTGATTCAGGACGGGTCTCGCTCTTCACCGTCTCCCGCCGCCTGGGGCACGCATCTACGCGAACAACCGAGCAGGTGTATGGCCACTTGATGCCGCGACGGGCAGCGTGACTCCGGCGATGAGGACGCACGCACCAGAGATTCCGATGATGTCCCGCGTCTCACCGTCAAGAAAGGTGTCGGCTATGAACCAGAGAAGGAAGCCGCCACCCACCATCCCGGACATCAAAATGATCAGGACGGTCGTGCCCCTGTTAATGACTTCGTCGCTGAACCGGTAACTCCCGGCCGTACGGCTCTGTTGGCTCGCTTTGGACCCCAGCGTGGCCGAGGGCCTCACCACGCTTTACTCGAAGGGGCCACCAAACGGCTGGAACGCCGAAACGGTGTCCGGACCCTCAGCCGGTTAGGCGTCGGAAATCGAGTTGTTCCGTATAGCCGAAGGGGACTGCATTGCTGAGCCCGACGACGAAGTGCCCATCTCCGAGCCGGGTCACCAGGACGCCATGCATTCGTTGCCGCCTCGCCTCCTCGATCATCCGGTCAACCGCCGCCGTGATGTCTTCGTCCATGGAGGCCCTGTCTTGGACCTTGATTTCGAGGGGTTTCACATCCTGGATGTTCATGACGTGCTCACATCGCTGACTGGGATAGCTAGGGCGGTATAGCCCTGCGCTTTTGTGTACAGGGTTCGAGGTTCGGCGCCGTAGGCTTCCAGCCAGAGAGCGTCCTCAGTAACCGCTACATCCTTGACATACCCCGTCCTGATGGTTTGCCCTCCTTTCTGAACTTGGACCTGCCGGCCGGCCAAATCATTCCAATCTGCATGGTCTCCCATGAAGCTGCCTTTCGTATCGCAATTCGCTGTATTGATTGTGCTTGCGGATCGTGACTCGGGAATTTCTAACCATCGACAGGTCCGGGTCAGAAATCATCTCACTGCCACTACTCTGTAAGCCGTGCTCCATCGGAGCCCTGCTACTTGGGGTACGCGCCCTAGGTGTGGGAATTACACCTAGGCCGGGACCTGGTCGGCCGCTTTGAGCTCGAAGCCGCGGTATCCAGTAGTGGTGACGTCGTCCAAGACGGCACGGTAGCTACCCAAACCGCCGAGGTAGAACAGTACGCTGGGCTTTTTGCCCGGAATGTTCGCGCCGAAGATCCACGAGTCGACCTTGGTGAACAGCGTCATATTGGCAATCTGGGTGCAGGTCTCGGTCCATTCGGACTCGGCCTCTGGCGTGGGCTCAATCGCCCGCAGCCCGTTGCGCTCGGCGTATTCGATCGTGTCGCCAATCCACTCGACCTGTGTCTCGATGCTCGGCGGCAGATTTGTGAACGGGCCGTTCGGGCCCAGCACCATGAACCAGTTGGGGAAGTTCGCCGTGGAGATGCCCAGGTAGCTGGTCGGCTGGCCGTCCCAGTGATCGTTGATGCTTAGGCCTTCGCGGCCGCGGATCTCCATCCGCCGGTAGTTGCCGTCCACGGCGTCAAACCCGGTGGCGAAGACAATCACATCCATTTCGTGCAGGACACCGTCCTCGGTCACCACACCCTTGGCGGAGACTTCGCGGATGGGGTTCTCTTTGATGGCGACGGCTTCCACGTTCGGCCGGTTGAAGACCTGGTAGTAGCCGTTATCGCACAGCGGGCGCCGGGCGAACAAGCCTGTCGGCATCAGCTTGCGGGTCGTCTCCGGGTCCTCAATGATTTCGGCGATCTTGGAACGGATGAAGGACGCTGCTGCCTCGTTGGCTTCCTCGTTCGTGGCGATGTCACCGAAGGTGGCAAACATGAAGCGGAATCCGCCGCCATGCTGCCAAGCCTCCTCGAAGACGCGGCGGNCGCTCCTCCTCCGAGACAGCCAACGCCGGCACGGTGCTCTCCTCGAATCCGAAGGCCACGGAGGAAGCCTTAACCTGTTCCCAGATCCGATCGTAATCGGCCTTGACGGCATCGATCTGCTGCGTCGTGACGGGGCGATTGCCGACCGGGACGGAGTACTGTGGGGTCCGGACGAAAACGGTCAGGTGCTCGACCTCCGGTGCCAGGGCCGTGATGACCTGCTGGCCGGTGGAGCCGGTGCCAATGACGCCGACGCGGTGGCCTGCGAGGTCCTTGCCCTCGGGCCAGGCGGCGGTGTGGATGATGTCGCCTTCGAAGGTGTCCAGGCCAGGCAGGTTCGGCAGGTTGACGGCAGAGAGTAGTCCGACCGCGTTGACGACGTACTTCGCGCGGTACACGTCGCCGGCGTCCGTGGTGACCTCCCACAGAGCCTCATCCTCCAAGTAGATGGCGGACTTGACCTCGGTTCCGAAGCGGAAGTGCCGGCGCAGGCCGAAACGGTCGACGACGTCCTCAAGGTATTCCAGGATCTCGGGCTGGGTGACGTAGGTGTTCTTCCATGTGCCGCTCTGCAGCAGGTCGCGGTCGAAGGAGAACCGGTAGACGTAGCTCTCGGTGTCGGAGAGGGCACCCGGGTAGCGGTTCCAGTACCAGGTGCCGCCGGGGCCGGCGGCCTTGTCAAAACCGACCGTGGTGAGGCCTAGTTCGTTGTGCAGCTTGTGGACGGCGTAGATGCCGCCGAAGCCTGCACCGATGACGACGGCGTCAACGGTGCGGCCGGTGGTCTTTACAGTCATGGCGAACTCCTTTGTTGTTCTGATGCTGGGTGAGAGTGGTGGATGATGGATGGTTGCTACTTCCGGTACCAGGCGGCGGCCTTCTCAAACTCCCGCGCTACGAGGTCGGGACGTCCGGCCAGGAAAGGGTAGGCGTGCTGCCGGCCCTCACCGATGGAAAGGGTGACGTCGACACCTGCTGCCGTGGCGCGCTCCTCCATGCGGGTGGCCCCGTGAAGGAGCGCCTCGACGCTGACCGCCGCCATGTATGGGGGTGAGGGAGCCGATGAAGTCGGCGTGCAGCGGTTCGCCAACGGGCTCGTCGGGTCGACGGTGCCCCCAAGGACCTCGGCGATCATGCCCTCGAGCAGTTCCCGCCCGGAAACTCATGGAATCCGGGCGGAAGGTCCACGCAACTTCGGGGCACCGTGACGCCCTAGCCACTCGCGTTGAATATAACTGTTAGTCAGGCAGCTGAATCTCTGGAAGAATCTGACCACCATCGACGATGACAGTCTGGCCTGTGATGTAGGAGGATCTGCGATCGGCAAAGAAGCTGACCGCGTGCGCAATATCTGCTGGAGTCGCCAGTCTGCCAACAGGGATACTTTTCACTGTCGATGCGATGTAATCCTCGGACAGGTCGTCCCAAGCAGGAGTGCGAACGTTCCCCGGCATCACAGCGTTGACAGTGATCCCCGTTTTCGCCAGCTCCAGTGCGGCAGATCGCATCATCCCTAATTGACCCGCCTTGGAGGCTCCGTAGTGCGTCCAGCCAGGGAACCCTGTGACTGCCCCCGTGATTGAGGAAGTGATGACGATCCGTCCGAACTCCTGCTTCCGCATCAACCGGGCGGCGTGCTTCACGCAATAGAAGGCCCCCCTCAAGTTGACGTTTTGAACAAGTTGCCAATCGTCTTCCGTGATGTCCTCCATCCGGGCACCGGGATAGATGCCAGCGTTCGCGCACACGACATCCACGCGATTCCACGCGTGAACCACAGCATCAAATGCCCGGCTGACGCTTTCTTCCTTGGTCACGTCGGTTGCGATTGCCCGCAGTCGACTCGGGGGTTGCTGCAAGTCCGCGACGACCTGCTCGGCGGCCTTAAGGTTGACGTCTGCAATCGCTACTTTGTCGCCCTCCTCCAGAAAGCGCTCGACGATTGCGCGACCGATGCCGCTCGCGCCGCCGGTAACGATTACGACTCTTGATTGATTTTCATTCATTCGTTGCCTCCATGGCGTTACGGCTATTTTTTGCGAAAACTGTCAACCCCGCCGGAGAAGTTCGTCGTATTCCCGGCAGCTGTGTTTGTTGCCGCGGGTGTGGGGGTGGTGCAGGCCGTCCAGTCCAGTGCTGACACTGGGTGCGATGTCGGTCGCGTAGTTCAGTGGTCTTGAATGCCAGCCGAGTTCGTCTTACGAAGGGACAGCAATGCACCGGTCAGGGGCAGGACGACCATGAGTGTGATGGCGAAAATGGATGCTCCGGTTGAGCCTGTTATCACGTCGATATTCGTAAAGGACAGGATCAGCACGAATACAAGTCCGAGGATGGCCAGTACCGGCGCGATGATCCTGACAAATATGGACACCTTGAGCGTCGGTCTAAAGTTGAAATAGAAGATGACAGCCAGGGATGTCAGCGCCATGAGAGCCAGAACGGCGAACCCCAGAACGCCCACGAGCGGAGCGAACACCCCCGTAACCGGGTCAAGGTTGAGGACTGCAGACACGATCACCCCGACGAGAACGAGACCCGAGAGGACCGCCGAAGCGTTCGATGGAACTCCGTGCCTGACATGGACCTTTCCGAAGTATGCGGGGAGCAACCCCGACTGGCCCATTGCCATTTTGTACCTGCTCACGACATTGTGAAATGAGAGAGCACAAGCAAAAACGCTACCCACGAGGAGCACGTTGACTATGTTCGAGTACACGGGGGAAATAAACTCAGAGCCGAGCACGAAGACTCCTGCGCTTGGGTCAGCCGAGAGGAACCCGACGACGTTCCCCGAGCCCGCGCCGATAACGATGCTGAACGAAGTGAACAGATACAGAATTCCGACTGAGAATACGGCCAGGTAGGTGGCACGAGGGACAGTTTTCTCCGGGTTTTTGGCCTCACTGCGGAATACCGCCGTCGCTTCAAATCCGACGAAACAAAGCGCGGCCCACATGATGCCACTCGCAGGCGACCCGTGCGTCATCGCTTCAACCGGATTTACGGGCGCGGCTGTGACGCCCTCGGCGCCTCCCTGGGACAAGATAGCGATGTCCAGCACCAGCAGGGCTACGGCTTCCAGAACAAGCAAGACACCAAGGACTTTGGAGCTCAGATCGATGTCTCGGTATCCGAGTAAGGCAATGAGCGCCCAAAACACTAGCGACCAAAGCCACCAGGGGGAGTCCTGCCAGCCGGTGAATGTGCCGACGAGCTGTGTAATGAACGGCCCCGCATAAACAGTCAAGGCCACTACGGTCAGAGCGTAGGCTCCCAGTGCGAGCATCGCCGAGGCGTTGCCGGGAACCCTTCCAAGCCCTCGCTCAATGTACGAGTAAAAGCCACCAACGTTCCGTATATGCTTGCTTAGTTCGTTGTAACCGACGACAAACAAACAGAGGATCGCCATTGCGATCACGTAATAGAACGGTGCCGCAGAGTTCTCTGAAAAGACAATCGAGAGGGGCAACACACCTGTCGCCGCGGTGAGCGGTGCAGCAGCCGCCACCACCATGAAGACAATGGCCCCGGTTCCGAGCGTCCTTTTCATGGCACCGCTTGATCCTGGCGGGCTTTTTGTGCCTATCCCCTCGATTTCATGGTGCGAATTTGAACCAACTCTAGTGTCGCTCACAAAAACCTCTTTCTTCAGACAACGTTGTCTATAG
>NZ_AUPJ01000389.1 GCF_000427315.1 Arthrobacter sp. TB 26 | reverse complement strand
CCGCCCGTCCGGCAGCATCTTGCTCCGCAGGAGCTCGGCGGCCTCGAGGGCGCGGGGGTCTCCCGACAGCCCCATTCGGGACAGCAGCAGCAGGGCCGGGAGGATGCCGTAGTGCCAGAACTCCGGGTACCGAAGCTTGACCCACCGCGGGTCGATCGGACGCCCGGTCGAGGAAGATTTGAAGAGCCGGTGTGCCAGCAACAGCTCGGCCGCCCGTTCGGCGGCCTCCCGGGCCGCAGGATCGCCCGTGGCTTTGCAGAATGCGTAGAGCCCCTTGGCGGCGGGCAGCGTCTCATGGAAGGAGGAACGGCGCCCGCTCGCGCCGACGTCGCAGTTCCAGCCGCCGTCGGGCCATTGCCAGAGCACCAGGTCGTGGGCCAGTTGAGCCACCCGGGGATCCGACGCCATTCCCAACCGGCTGCAGACGTAGACGGCGTTTCCTTCCTGCGATGCGCAGCGTCGGGTGAGTCCGTTGATGACACGGATCTGGCTCCGGTGCTGGTCGCCGTGCAGCCACCCGAGCACCGTACCGGCGGCGTCCAGCAGTGACGGTGCATCCGCCGCCGTGACGCCGAGGTCGACGAGGGAGACGAGCCGCCAGTGCGCGCCCGTCCATTTCCGGTAGGGATGGACCCCGAAGCCGCCGTCGGGCTGTTGGCCGGACAACAGGGAGGACACGACCCTGCCGTTGGTTACGGAGCCTTCGGCCCACGGGGTGCCGAGGAAGTCCAGCTGCGCCGCGCGGCGCACGGCAGGTTCCGGGGATGCCGCCAACCACGCAATGGCGGACAGCCACGCATCCTGGTTCATGGCTCGACGCTACGCAGGCGGGCAAGGGCGAGTGAGGGGCTTAAGGCCCTAACCGGCGGTGGCCCCCCGGCGCACACTGGAGTGTCGGCGGCCTCTTGGTGCTGCCGCCCGGATCATGCGATGCAGAACAGACCGCGCCACGGAAAAGAGCAGGATTCAGAATGAACAAACCAATCGTCGTCGGTATCAACGGATCGGCCGGAAGCGAGGCCGCGCTGACGTGGGCCCTGGAGCGGGCGGCCCGGGACAAGCTTCCGGTCATCGCCATCCACGCTGTGGACGACCGCTGGATGTCCCCGGATTTCCAGTACCACGAGCTCATCAGGCAATCGGGTATGGAACTGCTCCAGAAGGCACAGGCCAGCGCCAGCGAGCAGGCGCCCGACGTCAAGGTGGACATCCAGCTCCGTCATGGCAGCGGCGGCTCGGTGCTGCGGGAGGTTTCCAAGGAAGCGTCCATGGTGGTCGTCGGCGAGCATGACAAGCATTGGATGGACGGCGGTCCAATGACGGACCGTGCCCTGCAGATCGTCTCCGCCTCGGAAATCCCCGCAGCAGTGATCCCGCTGAAACGCGGCGGAGACCACGGAGTGGTGGTTGGTGTGGATGGCTCCGAAGAGTCCCTGCAAGCCGTGAGCTTCGCCGCAGCGGAAGCAGACCGGGGCGGTGACGAGCTGACCGTGGTCCTCGCTTTCCGCAGGCCGGCCCGCTGGGTCGAGAACCAGCTGCCGAACAGCGGGCTCGCCGAAACCATCCTCGAGGAGGACCGGGTCGTCCTGGCCGAATCCGTCGCCGGGCTGGGCGACAAGTACCCCGACCTCGTCGTCCACCAGCGCCTGGAGACCGACACCGAACCCGCCAAGGCGCTCGTCGAAGCCGCCAAGGACGCGCGGCTCCTCGTGGTGGGCAGCCGCGGCCGTGGAGGCTTCTCCCGGATGTTGCTCGGCTCCACCGCCCACGCCGTCCTTCTCAACGTGCCGTGCCCGACCCTCGTGACCCGGGTACACAAGGTCAAGCACGGGGACTGACCGGTAGGGCCAAAAATCCTCCGCGAGAGAGCCCCCCCGAAGGGGCTTTCTTGCGGCGAGACCCTTGAGGCTTCCTCAGCCGGATGGGTGGATGATCCCGTGGAGCGCGTCTTCGATTTTGTCGGTCACTTCTGGTGGCTCATTTTCCCGCTGAGCGGACTGTTCGGAGGCTGGGCGCGCTCCTGGGCCAGGGCCAGCGAACGCCGTCACCGACGCCGGGTGGAACTCTACAAACTCCGGAACCAGGCGGCGGAGGTGGAGCAGGCCGGCCGGTCCGAGGTCGGGCATCTTTCGAACTTGCCTTCGACGTCGCCGAGCGGGAAGCGCGGAGGATCAGGGACAGCAGCTTCTCCGGCCCGGAACGGGAGCGTCTCGCGACGGCCCGGAAGCTACCGCGGATCGCGGCNCCGCCGCCACACCGGCGGAGCGGCAAACCGCGTACAAGCGTGCGCGCCGCCAGCTGGACGGGCTCATTGTGCTGCCGGACGCCGCACTTGCCGCGCTGGAGGAGAGGATCGCCGGGATGATTGACGCCGGGAGGGCGCCCGACCTCCAGCAGGGCTGACGGACCCCGAGTGCAGCATGGACCCGCAGGGCTGCGCACGTCCGGCGCTTGTTTTGCCCTGCTGCCTTTCCCCCGTACGATCTAAGGCGTCAGGCTACTTTGCTGAACGCTGCACCCCCGCCCGGTTAACTCCGTACGAATGTTGTGGCAACGGGGAATGAAACCGCTGACCGTCGACTCTGCAGATTGGGCAACAGGTGGGAATCACCATCATGGTGGCGCTGGTGATAGCGCTGGCACTTTTCTTTGACTTCACGAACGGCTTTCACGACACGGCCAACGCGATGGCCACCCCCATCGCCACCGGTGCGATCAAACCCAAAACGGCAGTCGCTCTCGCCGCCGTGCTGAACCTGGTGGGCGCGTTCCTGTCCACGGAAGTGGCCAAGACCGTCTCGGGCGGCATCATCAAGGAAGGTTCCGACGGGATCCAGATCACGCCGGAAATCATTTTCGCGGGCCTCATGGGCGCCATCCTTTGGAACATGATCACATGGCTGAAAGGCCTGCCGTCTAGTTCCTCGCACGCGCTCTTCGGCGGACTGATCGGCGCGGCCATCGCCGGCATCGGCATCCACTCGGTGAACTTCGAGAGCCTCATGCAGAAGGTGATCCTCCCCGCAATCTTCGCTCCGATCATCGCCGGGGGCGTCGCGTACCTCTGCACCAAACTGGCCTACGCGCTCACCTCCCGCCACGACGCCGAGACCGGCAGCAAGCTCACGCAGAAGCGCGGTGGCTTCCGCACCGGCCAAATCTTCACTTCCAGCCTCGTTGCCCTCGCCCACGGCACCAACGACGCACAAAAGACCATGGGCATCATCACGCTTGTGCTGATCGCCGCCGGCACCCAGCAGCCCGGCTCCGGACCCCAGTTCTGGGTCATTGCCACCTGCGCCCTCGCCATCGCGCTTGGCACCTACTCCGGTGGCTGGCGGATCATCCGCACCATGGGATCCGGACTTACGGACGTCAAGCCTGCCCAGGGCTTCGCCGCCGAAAGCAGCACCGCCTCCGCCATCCTGGCCTCCTCGCATCTCGGGTTTGCACTGTCCACCACCCAGGTGGCGTCCGGCTCCGTCATCGGTTCGGGCATGGGCCGCCGCGGCACCACCGTCAGGTGGGGCACCGCCGGAAAGATTGCGCTCGGCTGGCTCTTCACGCTGCCGGCTGCCGGGATTGTGGGGGCCTTGACCGCGCTGCTCGTGAAGACCGGTGTCGGTGGGGTGGTCATTGCCGCCGTGGCTGGCACCGCGGCCGTGACCTACATGTTCCTCCACTCGAAGAAGTCGCATGTCGGACACCACAATGCCGTCGAAGTTGAGGAAGCCGGCGCCGCCGTGCGCTTCCGCAAGAAGAAGGCGCTTGCCGTCAGCCGCGCCAACGACAAGCCGAAGGGCGACCTGTAATGAAGTGGCTGGAACTGGTTCAAGTGGCGGGTGCAACGCTCGTCGCTGCAGTGACCGTCGTGGTCCTGTACGCCCTGGGGGTCCGCCTCACCGCCATCGCCGGCGACGTCAGTGAACGAAAGCCGGCTTGGGTCCGGCCGCTCGCCTACGTGTGCTTTGGCCTGTGCGGCCTCGCCGTGCTGTTCGGGCTGTACTTGATCATTCCCTACTTCAGCAAGTAGCGCGCCTCCGCATGTAGCGCGGAGGATGGGCACCCCGGCCGGGATTGGCTAGGCTGGTGCCATGCCTGGATTCCAGTATTTTGTCGCGTCCTCGCTGGACGGATTCATCGCCACCGCTGACGACGAACTGGACTGGCTGCTCCAGTTCGACGGTTTCGCCGGCGGCAAGGAAAGCTACGACGCCTTCATGGCCGACGTCGGCTGCATTGTGATGGGCGGCGACACCTACGCCTGGCTGCGGAAGCACGAACCCGGCACCTGGCCGTACCCCTCGACGCCCTGCTGGGTTTTCACGCACCACGAGCTCTCTGCCCCCCCGGGAGCGGACGTGACGTTCGTCCGCGGGCCCGTCGCTGAATTCGTCGAGGACCTCAAGGCCGACGCGGGGGGCCGGAACGTCTGGATCGTCGGCGGAGGTATCCTCGCGGCGCAGTTCGCGGACGCCGGTGCGCTCGACGAAATCATCATTTCGATCATCCCCGTGGTCCTCGGCAACGGCAAAGCGGTGCTGCCCATGGCAGGGCCGACGCCGCCCCTGGAGCTGGTTTCGTCGCACACCCTGGGGCGGGGCATTGTGGAGCTGCGCTACCGGTTCGGGCGCAGCCCGGCTTAGGCCCTGTGCAGTGCCTACCCGGCGATGTCGCGGATCAGGTTGGTGATGCGCGCCGTCGACAGCCGGCGGCCCTGCTCGTCCGTCATCACGATCTCGTGGGTCGTGAGGGTTCGGCCAAGGTGGATTGCCGTGCACGTGCCGGTCACGGTGCCCGCGGTGATGGACCGGTGATGCGTCGCGCTGACGTCAATTCCCAGGGCCTGGCGCTTCGGCCCGGCGTGCATTCCGGCGGCAAAGGAACCCAGCGTCTCGGCCAGCACCACATGGGCGCCGCCGTGCAGTACTCCGGCCACCTGGGTGTTGCCCTCCACCGGCATCGTGCCCACCGTGCGCTCGGGACTCATCTCCAGGAAATGGATCCCCATCTTCACCACCAGGGCTCCCACACCGTATTGCCCAAGCCAGTCGTGCATTTCCTCGGGAATCCCGGCAGCTGCCAGCTCGGCCGCGTACGGGCCCGGCGTGAAATTGTCCTTCATGGGAACTAGGCTGGCACCTGTGAGCGAAACTACCAAACCGGCCCCTTCCCCCCATTCGGCAGACACCGCAGCAGACCCGGCACCTGCCGCCGGCGCTGCCTCCGTCCTCGTCGCCGAGCCCGCGAAGAAGCCCCGCCGCGCCGTCGCGGAGGTCTCCGCCACCGAAGCCCCGGTGGTGCCCATCACCGACCAGCCCCGGCTGCTGGTCCTCGACGGCCACTCCATGGCTTTCCGGGCCTTTTACGCGCTGCCGGCCGAGAATTTTGCCACGTCGACGGGCCAGCACACCAACGCCGTCCACGGCTTCACCTCCATGCTGATCAACCTGATCAAAGAGCAGAAGCCCACGCACGTCGCCGTGGCGTTTGACGTCTCCGACGACACGACGTTCCGCAAGGCCGAATACGACGGCTACAAGGGCGGCCGGAATGAGACGCCCCGGGAGTTCAGCGGCCAGATCGACCTGATCGAGAAGGTCATGACGGCCTGGGGCATCAAGACCATCAGCATGCCGGGCTTCGAGGCTGACGACGTTCTTGCCACGCTGGCCGCCCAGGGCGAGGCCGCGGGCTATGAAGTGCTGCTCGTCTCCGGCGACCGCGACACCTTCCAGCTCATCACGGACAACGTCTTTGTGCTCTACCCGAAGACCGGCGTGAGCAACATCCCGCGGATGGACGCCGAGGCCATCGAGGCCAAGTACTTCGTCACGCCCCCGCAGTATTCGGACCTCGCCGCACTGGTCGGGGAGTCGGCCGACAACCTTCCCGGCGTGCCCGGCGTCGGCCCCAAGACCGCTGCCAAGTGGATCAACCTGTACGGCGGCCTCGAAGGAATCCTGGCGAACCTCGACTCGATCGGCGGCAAGGTGGGCGACGCCCTCCGGGAGCACATTGAGTCCGTCAAGCGGAACCGCAGGCTGAACCGCCTCCTGACCGACCTGGAACTGCCCGTTTCGCTCAAGGAGCTGGAGGAGCCCCGTCCGGACCACGATGCGATCGAGGAGATCTTTGACCGGCTGGAGTTCAAGACGCTCCGCACCAGGCTGTTCGCCCTCTACGGCAACGAAGCCGAGGACGCCGGGCAGGACAGCATCGACGTCCCGGAGTTCTCCACCCTCAGCGACGCGGTGGAGCTCAAGGCATTCTTCGACGCCGGCAAGGGCTACCGCTCCGCCCTCGCCGTCGACTTTGCCCCGGGCCGCATCGTCGACGACGCCCCGGCGATCGCCGTGCTCCGCAAGGAAGCGGCGGCCTACATCGACCTCACGGCGCTGGACGCCGAGGCTGAGTCCGTGCTCGCCGGTTGGCTCCTTGACCCGGAGGCAGCCAAGGTCACCCACGGCTTCAAGGCCGCGCTGAAGGCCTTCACCGCCCGAGGCCTCGGGCTGGACGGCGTCGTGGACGACACCTCGATTTCCGGCTACCTGATCCAGCCGGACCGCCGCAGTTACGAACTCGCCGAGCTCGCGCAGCACCACCTCAAGATGACGGTTTCCACGGAGGCTGCCAAGACCGGGCAGCTCGAGCTCGCCTTCGGGGGAGAGGACGACGGCGCCGCGGCCGGCGCGCTGGTGCAGCAGGCCGCCGTCGTGTTCGCCTTGAGCCACCACTTCGAAACGGAGCTGAGGGTCCGCCAGGCCCAGGAGCTGCTGACCAGCCTGGAACTGCCGGTCAGCCAGGTGCTGGCCCGGATGGAACTTGACGGCATCGCCGTGTCCATGGACCGGATGAACGAGCAGCTTGCGGACCTGGCCAAGGTGATCGACAACGCCCAGGAGCTGGCCTTCGCCGCGATCGGGCACGAGGTGAACCTCGGCTCGCCCAAGCAGCTGCAAACGGTGCTGTTCGAGGAACTGGGGCTGCCCAAGACCAAGAAGATCAAGTCCGGCTACACCACCGACGCCGCCTCGCTGAAGAACCTGCTGGAAAAGACCGGCCACGAATTCCTGGTCCAGCTCATGGCCCACCGGGAATCCGCGAAACTGCGGCAGATGGTCGAATCGCTGAAGAAGTCCGTGGCCGAGGATGGCCGGATCCACACCACCTATGCCCAGAACGTGGCCGCCACCGGGCGGATCTCCTCCAACAACCCGAACCTGCAGAACATCCCCGTCCGCAGCGAGGAAGGCCGCCGCGTGCGGAGCATCTTCGTCGTGAGCGACGGCTACGACTGCCTGCTGTCCGCCGACTATTCGCAGATCGAAATGCGGATCATGGCCCACCTTTCCGGCGACCCCGGACTGATCCAGGCCTACAAGGAGGGCGAGGACCTGCACCGCTACGTGGGCTCGCACATCTTCCATGTGCCCCCGGCCGAGGTCACCAGCGCGATGCGGTCCAAGGTCAAGGCCATGTCCTACGGCCTGGCCTACGGGCTGACGTCGTTCGGGCTGTCCAAACAGCTGGAGATCTCCGTGGACGAGGCCCGGACGCTCATGAAGGAGTACTTCGAGCGCTTCGGGGCGGTCCGCGACTACCTCCGCGGCGTCGTGGAGCAGGCCCGGATCGACGGCTACACCGCCACCATCGAGGGACGGCGGCGGTACCTGCCGGACCTGACCAGCACCGACCGCCAGCTCCGCGAAATCGCCGAACGGGTGGCCTTGAACTCGCCCATCCAAGGCTCGGCCGCGGACATCATCAAGCGCGCCATGCTGGGCGTCTCAGGCGCGCTGGCCGGCCAAGGCCTGAAATCCCGGATGCTGCTGCAGGTCCATGATGAACTGGTCCTCGAAGTGGCCCACGGCGAGCGTGACGCCGTGGAGAAGCTCGTGACCGAGCAGATGGGCTCGGCCGCGAGGCTGACCGTTCCGCTGGACGTGCAGATCGGCATCGGTTCCAGCTGGTACGAGGCAGGGCACTAGCCGTCCAGTCAGCGCGGTGTCCGGGGGTCCCTCCAGAGGGTCCCGGGCACCGCAGGATTTCCAGGGGGAGAACACATGGCAGAGAACTACGAGCTCCGACGGTTCCGTGCAGCCGAAAAGGGCGAACCGGACTACGCGCTGGGGGTTTCCTGGCTGCGCGGTGTCGGCGTCGGGTTCTACGACGAGCGGCACAAGGACGAGTTCGTGGACAAGGTCATGGCCATGTACCGCGTGGACAACCGTGAAATGACCGGGGTCTACCAGACCGGTGCCGTCGCCGCCCACTCCCTGTCGGCCGACATCCCGGTGGCAACCTTCGGGACCCTGCGCAAAGACCTGAACGTCGGCTATGGCAGGCAGCTCGAAACGCAGCTGATCACCGCCGTGACCGTCCGCGGAACCCACCGCCGCCAGGGGCTCCTGCGCCGGATGATGACAGCGGACCTGGCCGCGTCGAAAGCCGACGGCCTGGCGATCGCTGCCCTGACGGCGTCGGAGGCCTCCATCTACGGGCGGTTCGGCTTCGGCGTCGCGACGTTCGAACGCAGCATCAAAGTGGACACCGGCCCGCGGTTCCGGCTGCGGCACAATCCGACCGGCACCGTGGAGATCGCCGACCGGAAGGTTCTGCTCGAGCTGGCACCGGCGGTGTTCGACCGCGTCCACCGGGTCACCCCGGGGTCGATCGTGCGGCAGGACGCGTACCGGCAGCGCAGCTCGGGAACCCTCGGCCGGGACGGCGCGGAGGACGAGTCAATCCGCTGTGCCCTGCACTACGACGCCGGCGGCGTCGTGGACGGCTATGTCGCCTACAAGTTCTCCGGCTGGGACACCAAGCCCCACACCATGGACGTCATCGACCTCGTGGCGGCAACCGAGTCCGGCTACCTGGAGCTGTGGCAGTTCCTCGGCAGCATCGACCTCATCCAGCGGGTCACGTGGGCCGAAGCCCCCGTGGACGACCCGCTGTCGTGGGCCCTGGAGGACCCGCGCTGCATCGAGTCCTCCGAGAACGGAGACATGCTCTGGCTCCGGATCCTGGATACGGCCAAGGCCCTGGGTGCGCGACGCTACTCATCCGACGGCAGCCTGGTCCTGCACGTCACCGACAGCCAGGGCCTCGCGACCGGGACGTTCACTCTCGTCGTGAGCGCCGGCGAAGCACGCGTGGAGGCTGCCCCGGAGGGCGCCAAACCGGACCTCACCCTCGACGTCGCGGAACTCGGATCCATCTACCTGGGCGCTGTCTGCCCGGTGACTCTGACGGCCGCCGGCCGGATCACGGAGCACACTCCGGGGGCCGCGCGGACAGCGCGACTCATGTTCGCCGTCGAACGCGCGGCGCACTGCCTGACGCATTTCTAGGGGCCTCCGCCGTCCAGTTGCGCCGTCCCGTTGCGCTTTGACCGGCGTTCCCGTATACGACTAGACTAAACGGGCGTGTACTACGTGCGCGCATCTTCAATCCACAAATCAGGATGACCCGGCGATATGCCGTGTTCTGTGCCCGTGTCGCCGACCCGGGTGCAGCGGTTTGCCTGACCGACTCACTATCCACAACGGAGCCCCTACTACATGACCATCACCTCCACCGAGAAGCCCGGTACCCCCGTAGTCGCGATTAACGACATCGGTACCGCTGAGGACTTCCTCGCAGCAGTCGACGCCACCATCAAGTACTTCAAC
Organism: Arthrobacter sp. TB 26; assembly: GCF_000427315.1. GTDB lineage: Bacteria > Actinomycetota > Actinomycetes > Actinomycetales > Micrococcaceae > Arthrobacter. The sequence continues at coordinate 4,016 of NZ_AUPJ01000389.1, read as the reverse complement.
GACGGAGACCTCGTCGAAGGTACCGTCGTCAAGGTCGACCGCGACGAAGTTCTGCTCGACATCGGTTACAAGACCGAAGGTGTCATTCCCTCCCGCGAGCTGTCCATCAAGCACGACGTTGATCCCGGAGACGTCGTCTCCGTTGGCGATCTCGTCGAAGCCCTGGTGCTCACCAAGGAAGACAAAGAAGGCCGCCTGATCCTCTCCAAGAAGCGCGCTCAGTACGAGCGTGCCTGGGGCGACATCGAGAAGGTCAAGGAAGAAGACGGTGTCGTCACCGGTACCGTCATCGAGGTTGTCAAGGGTGGTCTTATCCTCGACATCGGTCTGCGCGGCTTCCTCCCCGCATCCCTCGTCGAGATGCGCCGTGTGCGCGACCTTGCTCCGTACATCGGTCAGAAGATCGAAGCCAAAATCATCGAGCTGGACAAGAACCGCAACAACGTTGTGCTGTCCCGCCGTGCATGGCTCGAGCAGACCCAGTCCGAGGTCCGCTCCACGTTCCTCAACAAGCTGGAAAAGGGCCAGGTTCGTCCCGGCGTCGTTTCCTCCATCGTCAACTTCGGTGCCTTCGTGGACCTGGGCGGCGTAGACGGCCTCGTTCACGTTTCCGAGCTGTCCTGGAAGCACATCGACCACCCGTCCGAGGTTGTCGAAGTTGGCCAGGAAGTCACCGTCGAGGTCCTCGAGGTCGACCTGGACCGCGAGCGTGTGTCCCTGTCGCTCAAGGCTACGCAGGAAGATCCGTGGCAGACCTTCGCCCGCACCCACGCCCTCGGGCAGGTTGTTCCGGGTAAGGTCACCAAGCTGGTTCCGTTCGGCGCGTTCGTTCGCGTTGAAGACGGCATCGAAGGCCTGGTCCACATCTCCGAGCTCGCCGTGCGCCACGTTGAGCTGGCCGAGCAGGTTGTCTCCGTTGGTGACGAGCTGTTCGTCAAGGTCATCGACATCGACCTCGAACGCCGCCGCATCTCGCTGTCCCTCAAGCAGGCCAATGAGGGCGTCGACGCCGAGTCCACCGAATTCGACCCGGCTCTCTACGGCATGGCCGCTGAGTACGACGAAGAGGGCAACTACAAGTACCCGGAGGGCTTCGATCCGGAGTCCAACGAGTGGCTTGAAGGCTACGAGACGCAGCGCGCCGCCTGGGAGCAGCAGTACGCTGACGCCCAGACCCGCTGGGAAGCCCACAAGAAGCAGGTTGCCCAGCACGCTGCCGACGACGCTGCAGCTGCAACGTCCGGTGAGAGCGACTCCGGCACCACCAGCTACTCCTCCGAGCCGGCTGCAGCCGAGTCCAACACCGGTGGCGGCACGCTCGCTTCCGACGAGGCTCTTGCAGCACTGCGCGAGAAGCTGACCGGCAACTAACTGCCACTCGTTCCCGGGGAGTCCGCTCCCCGGGGCTTGGCAGTTCGTAGCTTGAAGTAGCACCGTCAAGGTGGCCGTCCCTGCGGGGGCGGCCACTTTGCGTTGTGGGACATGCCCAGTGGGTTTAGGCCCAGGGGGACATGCCCAGTGGTGGGTGCTGCCATTGAACATGTGGGCTCTATGTCCACCCTTCGGCCCTGGGGCGGGACATGCCCAGAGCTGCTGGTGGGTCCGTGCCGCGCCGCGCCGGGGGAGCATGCCCGGTCTGCCGGATGGTCGCGGCGAGGGGACATGTCCAGTTCCGGCTCCCGACGTCGGACATGTGGCCACTATGTCCTTTCGCATTCCCTACGGGGGAGCATGTCCGGCGGCGTTCGATGATGATGCCTCGACTGAGTTCAAGTTCGAGAACACCCCGATCAACCTGCTGAATTCCTCAGAAGCACCGGAACTCGTAGTCCTCGCCGCGGCTGCTTCCCTCGAGGCAGGCGCCCGGATGCAGTCCACCATCTAGGTGGACGACGCCAGGTGAGATTGCGGTCGCGGCCGCGTAGCCATGGGCGCGGGGACATGTCCAGTCGTGGCGCCGGCGGGTGGGCACATTGGGACGATGTCCAAGCTCTGCGGCCAGCGTGGGGCATGTCCACCACTGGCTTTGGCCATGCACGGGACATGTCCAGCTTTGGCCCCGGCGGGTGGGCACACCGGGACTATGTCCAAGCTCTGCGGCCAGCGTGGGGCATGTCCACCGGTGGCTTCGTGGCCATGCACGGGGCATGTCCAGTGGCGGGCCGGGCGGGTGGGCACAACGGACGCTAGCGCAGCGCGATTTTGGCCTTGACCGGGACCGCTGCCGCGTCGGAGGCTTCGCCTTCCTGGAGCTCGGCCCCGGCTGAGCGCAGGAGGACCAGCGCCGCGGCATTCCCGGCTGTTGTGTCGGCCTCCAGCACCGAAGCCCCGGACGCGGCGGCCCGGGCGATGACGAGGCGAAGGGCCTCCCGGGCGATCCCCTTGCCCCGGAAGCTGCGGCCGAGCCAGACGCCGGTTTCCAGCGCGCCTGCCCCGGACCGCTTGAGGCGGATGGATCCTGCCAGTTCCCCGTCGGAGCTGATGGCCCAGCTTTTTTGCTGTGCGGGCCCGTCGAGCCCTGCCGCCGCATGGTGGTATTCGCGGAACCAGCTGATCCTTTCCGAGTTCCAGCCCGCGGCGCTGCCCAGGGGAGGGGTCACCTCGTCCGCGTCGGCGTCCTGGATCGCCACGGTCAGGAGTTGCTCCAGGACCGTCTCGGAGACATCGACGAGGCGGACAGCGGCGGGGGTGGGCTCAGCGGCCTCGGAAGGCTCAGTGGGGGACATCGATCCACTCCGTTTCTCCAGGCAGCAATTCGGCGGTTCCGGCAGACAGCGAGGCGAGCCGTTCGCCCGCCCGAGCCAGGCCCGCCGGATCATCCGGCAGAGCCAACCTCAGGACAGTAGTTTGCGCCCCATAACTGGTTTCTGCCATCACATATCCGGCGGCGCGCAACTCGTGTTCCAGCCGCCCGGCCGCCGTATGGGGAACACTGACCGAGCAGATCCGCAGCCGGCGGCGCTGCACCAGCGGCGCCCGGTCCAACGCGGCGGACACGGATTCCGAGTAGGCCCGGACGAGACCGCCGGTGCCGAGCAGGATCCCGCCGAAGTACCGCACCACCACAGCGGTCACGTCGCTGAGGTCCGTTACGCCTGGCGCGGTTTCGCGTTTCAGCAGCGCGTCGAGCATCGGGATGCCGGCTGTGCCGGACGGCTCGCCGTCGTCGTTGGAACGCTGGACATCGCGGTCCGGACCGAGCACGAAGGCGGAGCAGTGGTGCCGCGCGTCGTGGAATTCCCGGCGCAGTCCGGCGAGGACCGAACGGGCGCTCTCCTCGTCTGCGGTGCGGTGCAGCACGGTGATGAAGCGGGAGCGTTTCACATCGATTTCGTGGCGGAACTCCGGGCCCGCCGCCAGCGTGGTGTAAACAGTGGCCCTGCTCTCCGGGAAAACCGCGTCATCAGCCACCGGATCAGTTTAGTCTGGTGGGGTGCTGAAAATCGGGTTGACGGGCGGCATCGCCTCAGGCAAGTCAGTGGCCGCCTCGCGCCTGCGCGAACTCGGTGCCGTGGTGATCGACGCCGATGCCCTGGCCCGCGAGGTCGTGGAGCCCGGAACGCCGGGGCTCGCCAAGGTGGTGGACGCCTTCAGCAAAGCCGTCCTGACGCACGACGGCGGCCTCGACCGGCCGAAGCTCGGCGCCCTTGTCTTCGGCAACCCGGATCGCCTCGCGGTGCTCAACAGCATCATCCATCCCCTCGTCCGGGAGCGTGCCGCCGCGCTTGCCGCAGCCGCCCCTAAAGCCGGCGTTGTGGTCCAGGACATCCCGCTCCTCGTCGAGACCGGCCAGGGCCACAATTTCCACCTGGTCGTGGTGGTGGACGCCCCGGACGCGGTCCGGGTGCAGCGCATGATGCAGCACCGGCACATGACCGCCGCGGATGCGCGGGCCAGGATGGCGGCACAGGCCGGCAGGCAGGACCGGCTGGCGGCGGCAGACGTCGTGCTGGACAACTCAGGCTCCAAGGAGGAACTCCGGGACGCGGTGGACCGGCTCTGGAAGTTCCGGCTGG
>NZ_AUPJ01000388.1 GCF_000427315.1 Arthrobacter sp. TB 26 | reverse complement strand
GGCCGCCGCAGCGGGAGGCAGCCCGTCGCCGGAATCCCCGACGACGATCAGCAGCGTGCCGCCGTCGGCCCCGGTGCCGGGCTCGTCGAGCACCTCCACCTCGACCCAGCGGTCCGGCGCCGCGCCAGCGACGGCGGCGTTCACCGCGTTGTCGATCAGGTTGCCGAGGACCGTGGTGACTTCCTGCGGTTCGGAGACCTGGCCCCGGACCAGGGTTTCCGGGCCGAGGCGCAGGGCCACGCCGCGTTCGTCTGCTTCCACGCCCTTGGCCCCCAGGAACGCCTGCAGATAGGGGTCTTGGAGCAGCTCGGCCTGGTCCACGGGGAATTTCAGCGGCCCGGTGGCGGCCAGCCGGGCCAGATAGTCGCGCGCCTGCTGGTGCTGGCCGATGCTCATGAAGCCGGCGATGGTGTGGAGCTGGTTGGCGAACTCGTGCCGCTGGGCCCGGAGCGCGGTGGACATGGTGCCCACGGCGTCGAGCTGGCGGGTTAACTGCTGGAGTTCGGTCCGGTCCCGCAGCATGACCACCCAGCCCAGGTCCTCGCGGCCGTGCAGGGCCTTGCGGGCGCTCGCCACCAGCACGCGGCCGCCTGCGACGAGTTCCACCGCGTCGCCTTCCGCGGCGTCGGCTTTGGTCAGGGCGAGCAGCCGGGCGGGCACGGGCGCATTGGCCCATGGCGTCCCGGTGAGATCCGGTTGGCCCAGCAGGCGCTGGGCAGCGGAGTTGAACACGCTGACCCGGCCGTCCGCGGCGACGCCGATCACGCCGTCGTCGACTCCCTGCAGGACCGCCACCTGGTCGTGGACCAGGGTGCTGATTTCCTCCGGTTCCAGGCCCAGCGTCAGCCGCTGGAGCCGGCGCCGGAGCAGGAAGGAAGCCAGCACGCCGACCAGCAGGGCGCCGGCGGCGGTCAGGGCTATCGGAACGATGTCCCGCGCCAGGCTCTGGCCGATGGTTTCCGTGGAGTAGCCGACGCTGACCTCGCCCACCACAGTGTCCGTGCCCGGGGCGAACACCGGGACCTTCGCCCCCGCGGACGGGCCGAGGGTTCCCGTGTTCCGGGTGGCGATTTCCTTGCCGGCCAGGGCCTCGGACGGGTCCGTGCTGACCCGTTCGCCCAGGCGCTCCGCGTCGGGGNNNGAGCCGCAGGCCGGTCTCGTCGGTGATGACCACGAACAGGGCCCCGGTGCGGGTGCGGGCTCCCTCGGCCGCGGCCATCAGCGGTCCGGCCAGCAGCTCGGCGGCCGGGGGAGTGCCGGGCTGGGCGCTGATCTGCTGCACTTCCGCCCGCACCTGCGGGTCCGAAGCCACGGTCCGGGCCAGGGTGAGGGCCTGGTTCTCCGCCTCGCGTCCCAGCCGGTCGTAGGTGAGCCAGCCATGGACCGCGCTCGTCAGGAGCACCACCAGCGCCACGACCCCCAGCTGGAGCAGCACGGTCTGCGTGGAGAACCGCAGGGGAGCGCGGCCGGTAAACCACCAGGCGGTTGAGCTTCGGCCGGTTAAGCTCGGGCCGGTTAAGCGGGGCACAGCGGTCCTCCTTCGGTCGTGAGCACAATGCGCAAAATGCGTCCAACAAGCAGTATGCCAATCAAATGAGGCAAAGGCCCAGCCGTGACGCGCGCCACTCTAACGTCTGTTGTACGCATCACACCGGGGTGGTGCGATTCAATGAAGAAGGAGCCGGCCGTGCTGGTATTACTAGGATTCGCCATGATCGCGGTGTTCATGGTGCTGATCATGACGAAGAAGCTGACGCCGGTGCTGGCGCTCATCATCGTCCCCACCGTCTTCGGACTTTTCGCCGGCGCCGGACTGGGCATCGGCCCCATGGTCATGGACTCGATGAAGTCGATGACGTCCACCGCCGCCCTGCTGATGTTCGCGATCATCTACTTCGGCCTGATGATCGACGTCGGGCTCTTTGACCCCCTGGTCCGGTTCATCCTGCGCAAGCTCGGAAACGACCCTGCCAAGGTGGTCCTCGGCACCGCCATCCTCGCCGCGGCAGTGTCCCTCGACGGCGACGGCTCCACGACCTTCATCCTCACCACCGCGGCCATGCTGCCGGTCTACCTCCGCCTCAAGATGAGCCCCGTGGTCCTGACCTGCGTGGCGGGCCTGGCCAACGGCACCATGAACATCCTGCCGTGGGGAGGCCCTACCGCCCGTGCCGCAACCGCGCTGAAGCTCGACGTCAACGATGTCTTCGTTCCGATGATCCCCTCGCTCATTGCCGGCCTCGTTGTGGTCTTCGTCTTCGCCTGGCTCCTGGGCCTGCAGGAACGCAACCGGCTCCGCGCCGTGGCCCCGGAAATCTGGGACACCGCCAACACGTTCGACGGCGGCTCACCCCTGGGCACCACCGGCCGCTTCGGTTTCGGCCGCAAGTCCTCCGGCCCTGCCGGGGGAGCCCCCGCCGCCGGAAGCCCCTCAGCGGGCGGTTCTTCCGTGGCGGTCCTGGAACGCACCGAGGACCTGGTCGACGATCGCGATTCCGCCATGGCGGACACTGCACTGGACCCCAACCGCACGACACTGCGTCCCAAGCTGTTCTGGTTCAACCTCGGCCTGACGGTTGCAGTCATGGTCACGCTCGTCGCCAACGTCATTCCGCTCCCGTTCGTTTTTATGGTGGGTTCCGCCATCGCCCTGCTGGTCAATTTCCCGAAGGTCAAGGACCAGGGTGCCCAGCTCATCGCGCACGCACCGTCGATCGTTGCCGTCGTCAGTATGGTTATGGCCGCGGCAGTCCTCACCGGCGTCCTCAACGGCACCGGCATGGTCAAGGCGATGTCCGAGTGGCTCGTCGCCATCATCCCCGCGGACATGGGCCCGTTCATGGCCATCATCACCGGCGTGCTCAGCATCCCCATGACGTTCTTCATGAGCAACGACGCCTTCTACTTCGGCGTCCTGCCGGTCCTCAGTGAGACAGCGGCCCACTACGGCGTCAGCGCCGCGGACATGGCCCGCGCCTCGATCACCGGCCAGCCCTTCCACCTGCAGAGCCCGCTGGTCCCCGCGATCCTGCTCCTGGTCTCCCTTGCCAAGGTGGACCTGGGCGACCACCACAAGAAGGTCCTGTGGCGCACGGCCGTCATCTCCCTGGTCATGCTCGGGGTAGGAGCCCTCACGGGAGCGATCGGCATCGGCTAACAAACCAACGAACACCAAAAAATCAAACAACGAGACTGTCGAGTTCGGAATTTTTCCGGACTCGACAGTCGCTTTCGGTGAGGGAGGCGCAACGGTGACGGGACGGACATCCTGCCGGCTGCGTCTAAGCGAGGAACGAGCGAGCAGCCAAAGGATCGTCCGGCCTGGCGCCGGACAGTAACAACACGCAGGGACACGTAGACTGGGACGGAAAATAATCCGAACTTGCAGGGGAGATCCATGGCTGCGATCAACCGCGACGACGTCGCGCATCTCGCGCGTCTCGCGCACATCGAGATGAGTGCTGAAGAGCTCGACAGGATGGCCGGCGAACTCGCCGTCATCGTCGAATCAGTGAAATCCGTCAGTGAAGCCGCCGGTGATGATGTCCCGGCCACGTCCCACCCGATCCCGCTGACGAACGTGTTCCGCGAGGACGTTGTGGGCCACACTTTCACCGCCGAGCAGGCACTCTCCGGCGCCCCCGACGCGTACGAAGGCCGCTTCAAGGTCCCGGCAATCCTGGATGAGGGCTAAGAACATGACTGAGAACAACGAACTGATCCGTTCCTCCGCCGCAGCCCTCGCCGGCAAGCTCGCCGCCCGCGAGGTCTCCGCCGTCGAGGTTACCCAGGCGCACCTGGACCGCATCGCCGCCGTCGACGGCAAGGTCCACGCCTTCCTGCACGTCAACACGGATGAGGCGCTCGCCGTCGCCGCCGAGGTGGACGCGATCCGCGCCGCCGGCGGCGCCGCTGCCGAGGAGCTTCACGCCCTCGCCGGTGTGCCGATCGCCGTCAAGGACCTGATCGTCACCGTCGGCCAGCCCACCACGGCCGGCTCGAAGATCCTCGAAGGCTGGTACAGCCCCTACGACGCCACCGTGGTCAAGCGCCTGCGCGCCGCGAAGATGCCGATCCTGGGCAAGACCAACCTGGACGAATTCGCGATGGGCTCCTCCACCGAGCACTCCGCCTTCGGCCCTACCCACAACCCCTGGGACCTCGACCGGATCCCCGGCGGCTCCGGCGGCGGTTCCGCTGCCGCCGTCGCGGCCTTCGAAGCCCCGCTGGCCCTCGGCACCGACACCGGCGGCTC
>NZ_AUPJ01000387.1 GCF_000427315.1 Arthrobacter sp. TB 26 | reverse complement strand
CGGCGGCGTGTCCCGCTACGGCGCCATCGCCATGGCCTCCTCGCTGGACCAGATCGGCCCGGTTTCGCGCACCGTGCTGGACTCCGCCCTGCTGCACCAGGTCATCGGCGGCCACGACCCGCACGACTCCACCTCGCTGCAGGACCCGCTGGAGGACCTCGTGGCGGCCGCGTCGATCGGCAACGTGCACGGCATGAAGATCGGCATCATCAAGGAACTCCACGGCGAGGGCTACCAGGCCGGCGTCGAGAACCGCTTCAACGAATCCCTCGAGCTGCTCAAGCAGGCAGGCGCGGAAATCGTTGAGGTTTCCTGCCCCAACTTCAAGTACGCCCTGGGCGCCTACTACCTGATCATGCCCTCCGAGGCCTCCTCGAACCTGGCCAAGTTCGACGGCGTCCGGTACGGCCTGCGGGTCCTGCCCGAAGACGGCCCGATGACGATTGAACGCGTCATGGGCGCCACCCGCGCCGCCGGCTTCGGCGATGAGGTCAAGCGCCGCATCATCCTGGGCACCTACGCGCTGAGCGCCGGCTACTACGACGCCTACTACGGCTCGGCCCAGAAGGTGCGCACCCTGATCCAGCGCGACTTCGACGCCGCGTTCGCCAAGGCCGACGTGCTGATCTCCCCGACGGCGCCCACCACGGCCTTCAAGCTCGGCGAGAAGCTCAACGACCCGCTGGCGATGTACCTCAACGACGTCGCCACCATTCCCGCCAACATGGCCGGCGTGCCCGGGCTGTCCCTGCCCGGCGGCCTGGCCGACGAGGACGGGCTGCCGGTCGGCGTCCAGCTGCTGGCCCCGGCCCGCCAGGACGCCCGGCTGTACCGCGTCGGTGCGGTGCTCGAATCACTGCTCGAGGCACAGTGGGGCGGCCCGCTGCTGGACAAGGCTCCTTCACTGACGGCTCCTTCACTGACCGATTCTGCACCGGCAGTTGCTGCTGGCGCCCCCGCGAGCCACGGAGGTTCCCACTAATGACTGACGCAACCCTCAGCTTCGAAGAGGCGATGGAGAAGTACGATCCCGTCCTGGGCTTCGAGGTCCATGTGGAGCTGAACACCAAGACTAAGATGTTCTCCTCCGCGCCCAACGTCTTCGGCGACGAGCCCAACACCAACGTCAACGAGGTGGACCTCGGCATGCCGGGCGTCCTGCCCGTGGTGAACAGGACCGCGATCGAGTCCTCGATCAAGATCGGCCTGGCACTCAACTGCACCATCGCCGAGACCTGCCGCTTCGCCCGGAAGAACTACTTCTACCCGGACACCCCGAAGAACTTCCAGACCTCCCAGTACGACGAGCCCATCGCGTACGACGGCTACCTGGACATCGAGCTCTCCGACGGCACCATCTTCCGCGTCGAAATCGAGCGCGCGCACATGGAGGAGGACGCCGGCAAGCTGACCCACATGGGCGGCGCCACCGGCCGCATCCAGGGCGCGGACTACTCCCTCGTGGACTATAACCGCTCCGGCGTGCCGCTCGTGGAGATCGTCACGAAGCCGATCGAGGGCGCCGGCAGCCGTGCGCCCGAGCTCGCCAAGGCCTACGTCGCCGCTGTCCGCGAGATCGTCAAGAACCTCGGCGTCTCGGACGCGAAGATGGAACGCGGCAACGTCCGCTGCGACGCCAACGTCTCGCTCCGCCCGCACGGCCGCGAACGCTTCGGCATCCGCTCCGAGACGAAGAACGTCAACTCGCTGCGCGCCGTCGAACACGCCGTCCGCTACGAGATCCAGCGGCACGCCGCCGTGCTGGACTCCGGCGCGCCGGTCGTCCAGGAAACCCGCCACTGGCACGAGGACACCCGCACCACGACCTCGGGCCGGCCCAAGTCCGACGCCGATGACTACCGCTACTTCCCGGAGCCGGACCTCGTGCCGATCGTCGCCTCGCGCGAATGGGTCGAGGAGCTCCGGGCCACGCTGCCCGAGCCGCCGGCCGCCCGCCGCAAGCGCCTGCAGGCCGACTGGGGCTACTCGGACCTCGAGTTCCGCGACGTTGTCAACGCCGGCGTCATGGACGAGATCGAGGAAACCATCGCCGCCGGAGCCACCGCCACCGTGGCCCGCAAGTGGTGGATGGGCGAGATCGTCGGACGCGCCAAGAACGCCGACGTCGACCCCGGCCAGCTCGGCGTCGCACCGGCCACCATCGTGGAACTGAACAAGATGGTCGAGGACGGCAAGATCAACAACAAGATGGCCACCGAAGTCCTCGACGGCGTGCTGGCCGGCGAAGGCACCCCGGCGGAAATCGTGGAAAAGCGCGGCCTCGCCGTGGTGTCCGACGACGGGCCCCTGCTCGAAGCCATCGACGCGGCCCTCGCCGCGCAGCCCGGCGTCGCGGACAAGATCCGCGGCGGCAAGCTCCAGGCGATCGGCGCGATCGTCGGCAGCGTGATGAAGGCCACCCGCGGCCAGGCCGACGCCGGCCGCGTCAAGGAGCTGATCCTGGAGCGCCTCGGCGTCGAAGGCTAAGCCCCGCCCCGCCCAACTGGCTCGCAGTTGTGGACGTTTTGAGCCCTCAAAACGGCCCCTGCTGCGAGCTGCTTGGGTTAACGCACCAGCTCGGTCATGATGGTCTGCAGTGCTTCGCAGACCATCATGACCGATCTGCGTTTAAGGTTCTCCGGACGGGCCAGGACATCGATCCGCCGCCGGGTGCTGATGCCCTCGAGCGGCCGGAGCACAATGTCCGGGTTCAGCACCGGCCGCGCCGTGTACCGCGGCAGCAGCCCGATCACGCTCCCGGTCGCCACGAGCGCCGCCACCGTGGAGTAGTCGTTGATCCGGTGGACGATGTTCAGTTCCCGGCTGGAGACGGCCGCGACGGCGGAGAGCACGTCCGCGGGGGAGTAGCCGGTGCGGCTGGTCACCCAGGGTTCGCCGACGACGTCGTCTGCCGTCACTGCCCGCTGGGCGGCCAGGCGGTGCCCGGCCGGCAGCGCGACGTCCAGCGGCTCGTGCGCGAGCGGGACCACCGCGACGCGCTCCTCCGGCCAGCGCGGGCTGTGGTCCATTCGGTGCGCGAGCACCAGGTCATACCGGGCCGTCAGCGCCGGGAAGTCCTGCTGGGCCACGTCCTCGTCCGTGAGCAGGATCCGCGGCTTCCCCGGCGCGGCCAGCAGCCGGGCCAGGGGCGCGAACAACGCCTGCCCCGCGCTGTGGAAACCGCTGAGGGTCACCGGCGCCACCGGGGAACCGTGATAGGCGCCGATCGCCGTCCGGGCATCGGCCATGGCACTCACGACGGCGGCTCCGGCGTCTGCGAGCACCTGCCCGGCCTCGGTCAGGACCAGGTTCCGGCCCTCCTTGCGGGTCAGCGGAACCTCCACGGATTTCTGCAGGGCGGCCAGCTGCTGGGATACCGCCGACGGCGTGACGAGCAGGGTTTCCGCGACGGCCTTGACGCTCCCGAGCGCCCCGAGTTCGCGGAGCATCTCCAGCTGGTGGATTTCCATGCCGCCCAGTCTATGCGCAAGGAAACTCTAAATCGTCGATTGAGAAAAATCCGGTTGTGCTAATGCTTTGCAGCGGCTCTAATGGGGGTGAGTTGACCCACACAGCTGTCCCCGGCAGCGGACCACACGTGCTTGATGGATGGCACAGTTAGGAAGGCCCATGAAGGCTCTCTACAAGGCCGGCGCCCACGCAGGATTCGAGCTCGTGGACCGTCCAGAGCCGGAAACCGGCCCCGGCGATGTCAAGATCCGCGTCATGACCACCGGCATCTGCGGCACCGACCTGCACATCCAGTCCTGGGACGCGTGGGCGCAGGGCATCATCAACGCCCCGCTGATCGCCGGCCACGAGTTCTACGGCGAAGTCGTCGAGACCGGCGAAGACGTCCTGGATGTCAAGGTCGGGGACCGCGTCTCCGGCGAAGGCCACATTGTCTGCGGCATCTGCCGCAACTGCCGCGCCGGCCGCAAGCAGATGTGCATCAACACCGTCAGCGTCGGCGTCCAGCGCGACGGCGCGTTCGCCGAGTACGTTGTGATCCCCGAAACCAACGTGTGGGTGCACCAGGACCCCTCCGTGACGCCGGAACTCGGCGCTATCTTTGATCCCTTCGGCAACGCCGTCCACACCGCGCTCAGCTTCCCCCTGGTCGGCGAGGACGTGCTGATCACCGGTGCCGGGCCCATCGGGCTGATGGCGATCGCCGTCGCCCGCCACGCCGGCGCCCGCAAGATCGCCATCACCGACGTCTCCGCGCCGCGGCTGGAACTGGCCCGGGCTCTCGGCGTCGACCTCGCGATCGACGTCTCGAAGATGCGCGTCAAGGACGCCCAGCGCGAGCTGGGCATGCGCGAGGGATTCGACGTCGGCATGGAAATGTCGGGACACCCCACGGCCCTGCCTGAGATGATCGAGAACATGAACCACGGCGGCAGGATCGCGATGCTGGGGCTGCCCAGCCAGTCCATCGACATCGACTGGGGCAAAGTGGTCACGCATATGCTGGCCATGAAGGGCATCTACGGCCGCGAAATGTTCGAGACCTGGTACGCCATGAGCGCCATGCTGTCCTCCAACCCGGTCCTGCGCGCCAATATCTCCGCCGTCGTCACGGACACCCTTCCCGCCACCGACTGGGAAAAGGGCTTCGAGATCGCCCGCGCCGGTGTGGGCGGCAAGGTGGTCCTGGACTGGACCTGCTTCTAACCCGCCACCGTTTCGGCCCACCGACCCCACCAGCTGAGGAGCCCAACCTAAATGTATTCAGCCATCAAGGACCAGCTGCAGCACGAACTGGACGAGATCCGCAGCGCCGGACTGTTCAAGACCGAGCGGCACATTGACTCGCCCCAGGCCAACCACATCAAGGCCGGCCAGATCGGCGAGTCCAGCGCGGACGTGCTGAACTTCTGCGCCAACAACTACCTCGGCCTCGCGGACCACCCGGAAATCATCGCCGCCGCCAAGTCCGCGATGGACGAGCGCGGCTTCGGGATGGCCAGCGTCCGGTTCATCTGCGGCACCCAGGACCTGCACCTGGCGCTGGAGGCACGCGTCTCGAAATTCCTCGGCACCGAGGACACCATCCTGTTCTCCAGCTGCTTCGACGCCAACGGCGGTGTGTTCGAATCGCTCTTCGGCCCGGAAGACGCCGTCATCTCCGATGCACTGAACCACGCCTCGATCATCGACGGCATCCGGCTCTGCAAGGCCCAGCGCTTCCGCTACGCCAACCAGGACATGGCGGACCTCGAATCCAAACTGATCGAGGCCAGCACGCAGGAGAACCCGGCCCGGCGCAAGATCATCGTCACGGACGGCGTTTTCTCGATGGACGGCTTCCTCGCCCCGCTCGAGGCGATCTGCGACCTCGCCGAAAAGTACGACGCCATGGTCATGGTCGACGACTCGCACGCCGTCGGCTTTATGGGCGCCAGCGGTGCCGGCACCCCGGAGCACGCCGGCGTTTCAGAACGCGTGGACATCTACACCGGCACCTTCGGCAAGGCCCTGGGCGGCGCCTCCGGCGGCTACGTCTCCGGCCGCCGCGAAGTCGTCGCCATGCTCCGGCAGAAGGCCCGCCCGTACCTGTTCTCCAACTCGCTGGCCCCGGCCATCGTCGCGGCCACGCTGAAGGCCCTGGACCTCGTGGAGAGCTCCGGTGAACTGCGCAGCAAGCTCTTCGCCAACGCCGGGCTGTTCCGGAGCCGCATGACTGAGGAAGGCTTCGAGCTGCTCCCGGGCGAGCACGCAATCGTCCCGGTCATGTTCGGCGACGCCGTGATGGCTGCCAAGGTGGCGGACGCCATGCTGCACAACGGCGTCTTCGTCACGGCGTTCAGCTACCCGGTGGTGCCCAAGGGCGCCGCCCGGATCCGCGTCCAGCTCTCCGCCGCGCACAGCGCCGAGGACGTCGAGGCCTGCGTGCAGGCCTTCGTGCGCAGCCGCGCCGCCGTCGCCGGCTAAATTCGACGGCCAAACGGAGCTTCACCGGCTGGGCAGATCGGAAGGTTGCGGCGCCACAAGGGGCGCCGCAACCGCATCCGTCTGCAAGGATGGAACCATGTCAGCTAATTACGATGTCGTGATTGTCGGCGGCGGTATCGCCGGCCTGTCCCTTGCCTCAGCCCTTGCCGGGAAATGCAGCGTCGCCCTGGTCGAAGCCGAGCAGACCCTGGCGTACCACACCTCGGCGCGCTCGGCCCGGCAGCTGATCCCCAGCTACGGCCCGCCCGCGGTCCAGGAGCTCACCCTCCGCACCCTCGAACTGATCGCTGCCCAGGACGCCGCCCGGCCGGAACCGGTGCTCTCGCCGCGCAGCTTCATGTTGATCGGCGACGACGCCACCGTGCGGGAGCAGGCCAGCGGCCACATGCGGCCGATCAGCCACGCCGAGGCCCTGGAACTCTGCCCGGCCCTGCTCCCGGACTCCTTCGCCGCCGCCGGCCTGGACACCGGCTCCTTCGCCTGCAATGCACCCCTGCTCCTCGAGGACCACCGCAGGCGCGCCGAAGCCGGGGGCGTCGACATCATCACCGGCGCCCGCGTCCACTCGGCCCAGCGCCTGGGCTCCGGCTGGGAACTCGGCGCCGGGCAGGAAGGCTTCCAGACCGCCGTCGTGGTCAATGCCGCCGGCGCCTGGGCCGACGAACTGGCCGTGCTCAGCGGCGTCGAGAAGGTCCAGCTGCAGCCGTACCGGCGCACCGCGGCGATTGTCGACGTCGAGCATCCCCTCCCGGAGTCCAGCCCCATGGTGGCCGCCGCCGACGACTCCTTCTATTTCCGGCGCGACGGCGGACAGGTCCTGATTTCGCCATCGGAACACGAACCGAGCGGGCCCGAGGACGCACGGCCGCACCCGGGAGACGTCGAAGCGCTGATCGACCGGCTCAACACGCTGACCACCCTCGGCATCCGCGGCGTCCGCCAGGCCTGGACGGGGTTGCGGACGGAAGCGGCCGACGGCGTCCCGGTGGTGGGGTTCGACGCCGAAGCCCCCGGATTCTTCTGGCTCGCCGGCCAGGGCGGCTACGGCTTCCAGACCTCCTCCGGCATCGCCGAACTTGCCGCCGGGCTGATCCTCGCGGGCCAGGGCGCCGGCCCGGCCGCCGGCGGAGACACCGCAGCCGGTCCGGCATCCCGGACAGCGGAGGCCCTGGCGGCGACGCGCTGGTCCATTCGGCGCTGAAGAATGGTCTCATGAGCACCTTGATCACCAACGTTGCCGAGCTGATGACCCAGGACCTGGACCACCGGGTCCTCAAGGACGCGGCCGTGGTGATCGAGGGCGAACGGGTCGCCTGGCTGGGGCGGG
>NZ_AUPJ01000386.1:2919-8133 GCF_000427315.1 Arthrobacter sp. TB 26 | reverse complement strand
CGATGAGGCCGTCGACGCGGGCGGCCGGGCCCTGTTGCCCGGCTGGGTGGATTCGCACACCCACCTTATCTTCGCCGGCGACCGGACGGCCGAATTCGAGGCCCGGATGGCGGGGGAGAGCTACAGCGCCGGCGGGATCGCGGTGACCACCGGCGCCACCCGGACCACCAGCGACTTCGACCTCACCCGGCTGGCGATGGGCCGCGTGGCAGAGGCCGTCTCGCAGGGCACCACCTACCTCGAAACCAAAACCGGCTACGGCCTGGATGTTGAGAATGAGGCCCGCAGCGCCCGGATCGCCTCCACCGTCGTCGACGAGGTCACGTACCTCGGCGCGCACCTTGTGCCCGCGGGGATGGACGCCCAGGAGTACACGGACCTGGTGTGCGGCCCCATGCTCGCCGCCGTCCGGCCGTTTGTGCGCTGGGCCGACGTCTTCTGCGAGCGGGGCGCCTTCACCGAAGAGCAGTCCCGGCGTGTGCTCCAGGCCTGCCGGGACACCGGACTGGGCCTGCGGGTGCACGGCAACCAGCTCGGCGAGGGGCCCGGTGTGCAGCTCGCCGTGGAGTTCGGCGCCGCCAGCGTGGACCACGTCAACTACCTGTCCGCCGCCGACGTCGACGCCCTTGCGGCCAGCTGGTCCGGCTGGGACCCCGGCAGCAGCAGAGGCACGGGTGCCGGACGCGGCACGGTGGCCACGTGCCTGCCGGCCTGCGACCTGTCCACCCGCCAGCCGCTCGCACCGGGCCGGGACCTGCTCGACGCCGGCGTGCAGCTCGCGCTGGCGTCCAACTGCAACCCCGGCACCTCCTACACCAGCTCAATGGCCTTCTGCGTCACCACCGCCGTGCTGCAGATGCGGCTCAGCGTCCACGAGGCCGTCCGCGCCGCAACGTACGGCGGCGCCCTGGCCCTCGGCCGGGAGTCCGGAACCGACACCGACGGGGAACGCGCCGTCGGCTCGATCGCCGTCGGGCACCGCGCGGACCTCCACCTGCTCAACGCACCGTCCGCCACGCACCTGGCCTACCGGCCCGGCATTCCGCTGACCCATGCCGTCTGGCGGGCCGGCGTCCGCGCCCGCTGACGCCGGAATGAAGTGTGCCCGCTAGAAGAACATCGGCGGGGCATCCAGGACGGTCTCGTCGACGCGGCGGGCCTCCCACTGGCTGAACGGCTTGTCGAGCTCGTATTTGCCGTCCGCGGAGCGGTACAGGGTGCGGACCTCGGCGTTGTCCGGGTTGTTGAGTGACTCGAAGTACTCCACCGACCAGTGGAACCAGCGCATGCAAAACAACCGCATGGTCAGCCCGTGGGTCACGAACAGCGCATTCGGGGCGTAGCTCGGCTTCGACCAGTGGCGGTACAGGGTTTCCATAAAGGAGGAGATCCGGTCATAGACGTCGGAGCCGGACTCGCCTTCGCGGAAGCGGTAGAAGAAGTGGCCGTAGGCGTTGCGGAGTTCCTTCTGGTCCTCAATCTCGCCGGCGATCTGGAAGTTGGCCCAGTCCTGCTCGCGCAGCCGCGGCTCCTCGATCACCCGCTCCACCAGCGGGCCGAGATTGAGCGCCTCGAGGGTCTGGTAGGCACGCAGGTAGGGGGAAACATAGACACAGACCGGCTTGCCGNCCAGGAGCCGCCGGACCTGTTCGCCGGCCGCACGGGCCTGTTCGACGCCGAGGTCGGTGAGTGGGATCCGGTAATCGGGCACCCGGTTGTAGATCGAGGTGTCGGCATTGGCAGCGGACTGGCCATGCCGGATCATGATGATTTTCCCGGGCGCACTCATAAACCCCAAGCATAGGCCCGGGCGGGCGGCAGCCCCGGTAACGGTCGGTTTCAGGCAACTACCGGAAAGTACAGGCAAGATAGGAACATGTTGGTTCCCTCCCGCCGTCGGCTGCGGACAGAAGTGTGGATTGTCCTGGGTCTGTCACTGGGGCAGGCGGCCGTCTACTCGGTGGTGCAGCTGCTGGACAAAATGACGAAGGCGCCGCTGGCCCAGGGGACCTCCACCCTGAACCGTTCGCAAAGCCCCCGCGAGTACTTTGACCTCACCTACCAGCTGCTGGACATCTTCTTCGCCCTGGTGCCTGTGGCACTGGTGATCTACTTCCTCTCCGAGCACCGCACCGCGGCCGCGGCGTGCGGCAAGCTGGGCTTCAATTTCGCCCGGCCCGGCAAGGACCTGCTGCAGGGAGTGGGCCTCGCCGCGCTGATCGGCATCCCGTCGCTGGGCCTGTACGCCGCCGGCCGGGCGCTGGGGATCACGACGGCGATCATCCCCAGTGCGCTGGACTCCTACTGGTGGACGGTGCCCGTGCTGGTCCTCTCCGCGATCCGGCACGGGATCGTGGAGGAAGTGATTGTGGTGGGCTACCTGCTGGACCGGCTTCCCAAGCTGGGCTGGGCCATGCCCGCTGCCATCTTCGCCAGCTCCATGCTGCGCGGCAGCTACCACCTCTACCAAGGGTTCGGTCCGTTCATCGGCAATGCAGTCATGGGCCTGATTTTCGCGCTGGTCTATCTCCGGACCCGCCGCGTGATGCCGCTGGTGATCGCCCACGCAGTGCTGGACATCGTGGCGTTCGTCGGCTTCAGCCTCTTCGGCAAGGCCATCGGCCTGGGCTGAGCGTGCCCAAACCAACGCNGGCCGAAGTGTGGGGCGGTGTAGAACTCAGATGGTGACGGCTCCGGAGGCTGTCTCGAAGGTGACGGAGAGGATGCCGGGTGTCCCGCGGGGAGCGAGCCAGTTCACGGCCACGTCCTCCAGCGGCTTCTCGACCGGAACACCGAGCCATTCGGTGACGCGCTCCGCCGAGCCGGCGATCGTGAGGGCGGACATCTTGACATTGCTCTCGTAGGCCTTGGACGGGTGGAGCTCGGGATCGCCCTCCCACTTGAGCATGTAGGGGACCTGGGGATCGGCGATGAGTCCGAGGATGCCGATCTGCTGCCAGACCAGTTCGCGGCCGTCCGGGAACTTGCGGTTGCCATTGACGGCAGCGCGGCCCAGCCGCTCCTCGAACGGGGCGAGGTCGTCAACTTCGACGCACCAGCCCATCCAGCCGCCGCCTGCTTCGGAGCGGGCACGGACGGCCTGGCCGAAGGGCGCCTTGTCGGATGCGGGGTGGTTAAGCACCTCCACGACTTCGACGTATTTGTGTCCCGCGAGCGGGATAATCATGTTGCGGGTCCCGAATCGGGGGTGTACACCGCCCTTCACGGCTTCCACGCCGAGGGCAGACGCAATTCGTTCGGTGGTGGCAGCGAGGCCATCTTGTTCACAGGCGTAAGAGACGTGATCCATGCGCATGCCCTCATCTTGACACTTTGTGATGCGGCTCTCAGCTTAGGTTCCCCTAACCGTGATGGGATGTCCTCCCGGGAGGCTTCCCGCCCGGCATTTTCCCCGTCCCGGCGGGCCCAGGTCATGCGAAACCGGTGTGATGGCCGGTCAACTTCATGTTCGTCACAAAGCTATCCACAGCCCGGAACCGCTTCCTAGACTGGGGTCAGGTCATGAGTGCCAGCACACAGCCCCGGCTTGCTGGCCGGCAACCCTCGTATCGCGGTGGGGTGCCCCGGGTGAAGACCTGGCCGTCCGGCACCCGCCGGAGGGCAAGCGCGGCGCCAGTGTTGACCCGGGCCAAGGGGCTCCGGGGCTTCCTGTGCCCGGTCCCTTAAAGGAGTGTCCCGATGTCCAGTGCCTGGTCCTTCGAAACCCGACAGATCCACGCCGGCCAGGAGCCGGACAGCGCCACCGGTGCCCGGTCGCTGCCGATCTACCAGACGACGTCGTTCGTCTTCCCCAGCGCCGAAAGCGCCGCCAACCGCTTCGCCCTGGCCGAACTGGCTCCCATCTACACCCGGATCGGCAACCCCACCCAGGACGCCGTGGAGCAGCGGGTGGCCAGCCTGGAAGGCGGGCTCGCGGCACTGCTGCTGAGCTCCGGACAGGCCGCGGAGACCTTGGCGATCCTGAACGTCGCGGAGGCCGGCGACCACGTGGTGGCCAGCCCCAGCCTGTACGGCGGCACCTACAACCTGCTGGCGCACACGCTGAAGAAGTTCGGCATCTCCGTGACCTTCGTGGCAGACCCGGACAACCTGGCGCAGTGGCGGGATGCCGTTCAGCCCAATACCAAACTGTTCTTTGGCGAAGTGGTCTCCAACCCCCGCCAGGACGTGCTGGACATCGAGGGCATCTCGCAGGTGGCCCACGAGGCCGGCGTGCCGCTGATCGTGGACAACACCCTCTCCACACCGTTCCTCATCCGGCCGATTGAGTGGGGCGCGGACATCGTGGTGCACTCCGCCACCAAGTACCTCGGCGGCCATGGCACAGCCATCGCCGGCGTGATCGTGGATTCCGGCAACTTCGACTTCGGCAAGGACCCGGAACGCTTCCCCGGCTTCAACACCCCGGACCCCACGTACAACGGCCTGGTCTACGCCCGGGACCTGGGTGCGGACGGTGCCCTCGGCGCCAACCTCTCCTACATCCTCAAGGCGCGGGTCCAGCTGCTGCGCGACCTCGGTTCGGCGGTGTCGCCGTTCAACGCCTTCCTCATCGCCCAGGGCATCGAGACCCTGAGCCTGCGGATGGAGCGGCACGTCGCCAACGCCGTCAAGGTGGCCGAATGGCTCGAAACCAGGGACGACGTCGAGTCCGTCGCCTACGCGGGGCTGCCGTCCAGCCCCTGGTACGAGCGCGGCGGCAAGTACGGTCCCAAGGGGACCGGTGCCGTCGTTTCCTTCAACCTCGCCGGGGGAGCGGAGGCCGGCAAACGGTTTGTGGACGCCCTCGAATTGCACTCGCACGTGGCCAACATCGGGGACGTGCGCTCGCTGGTCATCCACCCGGCATCGACCACCCACAGCCAGCTCTCGCCGGAACAGCAGACGGTTGCCGGCGTCAACCCCGGCCTCGTGCGGCTTTCCGTGGGCCTGGAGCACATCGACGACATCCTCGCAGACCTGGACGCCGGATTCCGCGCGGCCAAAACCGCCTGACCAGCGCCTGGGCCCGGGCGTCCCGGCCGTGTGGCGCGGGCGCCGGGGCTCCGGCCTAAGGGGGATGGCGACGCCGGGAGTCATACGGGCGTCACAATCTTCGCCACCGGCCCGTTGCGTTTCGTAGACTCAGTGGAGGTCATGAGTGCCAGCGACAGCCCCGGCTTGCTGGCCGGCAACCCTCCTTTTGCGGCGGGG
>NZ_AUPJ01000386.1:0-2909 GCF_000427315.1 Arthrobacter sp. TB 26 | reverse complement strand
CCCGCCGGTCAGCTGACGGCGGGCAAGCGCGAAGTGAGGTCCCACATGACGATTGCCGCCACCCGCCAGGGTGCACCTGTAAGCAAGAGCCCCCATGCCCCGGTCCCGGGTCGCCGCCTCCCGGACGCGTCTGGTGCCGATGCCGTGCAGGACGGAACGGTCCAGTACCTCCGGATCGGGGATCTGGAGCTCGAATCCGGCGCCCGGCTACCTGACGTCACCCTCGGCTACGAGACGTGGGGGACCCTGAACCCGGAACGCTCCAATGCCGTGCTGATCGAGCACGCGCTGACGGGGGACACCCACGTCACGCGGGGTGCCAGCGAGGAACCGGGCTGGTGGGAGCAGCTCGCGGGCCCCGGCGCCCCCGTGGACACGGACAAGTACTTCGTCGTCTCGGTCAACATCCTCGGCGGCTGCTACGGCTCCACCGGGCCCTCGTCGGCNCCCGACGGGAAGCCGTGGGGTTCACGGTTCCCGCTCGTGACGCTGCGGGACACGACCCAGGCCGAGGCTCGGCTGGCGGACGCCCTCGGCATCCGGAGCTGGTATGCCGTGCTGGGCGGTTCCCTGGGCGGGGCGCGTGCCCTGGAGTGGGCCGTCAGCTACCCGGAACGGGTCCAGCGCTGCGGCGTCATTTCGGTCGGAGCCAGCAGTACCGCAGAACAGATTGCCTTCGCCCAGGCGCAGACGCTCGCCATCCGGCAGGACCCCAACTTCAATGGCGGGGACTACTACGGCGGGCCCGAACCGGAAGCGGGCCTGGCCCTGGCCCGGCGGATCGCGCACATCACCTACCGCTCGGCCGCGGAGCTGGACGGACGCTTCGGCCGGAACGCCCAGGACTCAGAGGCTCCGCTGGAAGCCGGATCCCTCGCCGGGCGCGGGCGCTACCAGGTGGAGAGCTACCTCGACCACCAGGGCAACAAGCTGGTCCACCGCTTCGATGCGAACAGCTACATCGCCATCACCGAGGCGCTCATGAGCCATGACATCAGCCGGGACCGAGGTGCCCTCACGGAGGCCCTGGCACCGGCCACTGCGGAGTTCCTGGTGGCGGCCGTCGACTCGGACCGGCTGTACTTCCCGGCCCAGTCCCAGGCGCTCGCCGAAGCCCTGCCGGGCGACGTTACGGTGCACACCATCGAGGCGCCGATCGGACACGACGGCTTCCTCACGGAGATCGGCCAGCTCAACGACCAGCTCCGGCAGTACTTCTTCGGCTAGTCCTTCGACCAAAAACCGCGTCCCGTGTGCATTTTTGCAGATGCGCTCTGCACTAATGGCCGTTGAGGCCCGCGCCGGAAGCGACCATACTCGTGGGGAATGGCGCCGCGTGTCTCACATCACAAGCGCCCTCCTCCCAATGGTCCACGAGGCGTCGACGACGACGCCAAAGGAGTCGAAATGAGCACGGAAAACGCGGCCGCAAGGCGCGCAGAAGAGCCCGACGTCAAGACGTCCGGCCTCAAAAAAGTAGTAACGGCCTCCATGGCCGGCACCGTTGTCGAATGGTACGAGTTCTTCCTCTACGCCTCCGCGGCCACCCTTGTCTTCGGCAAGACATTCTTCCCCAACTCCGGCACGGAACTGGACGGCATCATTGCTGCCTTCCTCACCTACGCTGTCGGCTTCGTCGCCCGCCCCATCGGCGGCATCGTCTTCGGACACTTCGGCGACAAGTTCGGCCGCAAGCAGCTCCTCCAGCTCAGCATCATCCTGGTGGGCGTCTCCACCTTCCTGATGGGCTGCCTGCCGACCTTCCAGCAGATCGGCTACTGGGCTCCGGCCCTGCTCGTGTTCCTGCGCTTCGCCCAGGGCTTCGCCGTCGGTGGTGAATGGGGCGGCGCTGTCCTCCTCGTGGCCGAGCACAGCCCGAGCAAATCCCGCGGTTTCTGGTCAGCGTGGCCGCAGTCGGCTGTTCCGCTGGGCAACCTGCTGGCCACGGCCGTGCTGTTCATCCTGTCCTCCGTGCTGTCCTCCGCCGACTTCCTCAGCTGGGGCTGGCGTGTGGCCTTCTGGCTCTCCGCGGTGATCGTGCTGGTGGGCTACTACATCCGGACCAAGGTCACGGACGCCCCCATCTTCCTGGAGGCGCAGAAGGAAGTCACCGTCGAGAAGAAGGGCTACGGCGTCGGCGAAGTGTTCCGCCGCTACCCGCGTGGCGTCTTCACCGCGATGGGCCTGCGCTTCGCGGAGAACATCCTCTACTACCTCGTGGTCACGTTCTCCATCACGTACCTGAAGGTCATCGTGCAGACGGACACCGCCCGCATCCTCCTGCTGCTGCTGGTGGCGCACGCAATCCACTTCGCCGTGATCCCCATGGTCGGCAAGCTCTCCGACAACCTCGGCCGCAAGCCGGTCTACATGGCCGGTGCTGTCCTTGGCGGCACCTGGGGCTTCTTCGCCTTCCCGATGATGGACACCAAGAACGACCTCGTCATCCTCGCGGCGATCACCATTGGTCTGCTGTTTCACTCGCTCATGTACGCCGGCCAGCCGGCCATCATGGCCGAGATGTTCCCGACCCGGATGCGCTACTCGGGCGTTTCCCTGGGCTACCAGGTCACCTCGATCGTGGCCGGTTCGATGGCCCCGATCATCGCCGTCGCCCTGCTGAGCCAGTTCAAGTCCTCCGTCCCGGTGGCCATCTACCTGCTCGGTGCCTGCCTGGTCACCATGGTGGCGGTGTACTTCCTCAAGGAAACCCGCGGCGTATCACTGCACGACGTCGACGCCGCCGATGCCCAGGGCACTGCGGACCTGCTCGCCGCAGGCAAAAAGTAGCAGGCAGAAAGTAGCAGGCAAAAAGTAACAGGCAAAAAGTAGCAAGCAAAAAGTAACAAACAGGACGTAAAGCCAAGGTACTTGCCAAGAAAAGAGAGCAGCCCGGCCCCCGCAATGCG
>NZ_AUPJ01000385.1 GCF_000427315.1 Arthrobacter sp. TB 26 | reverse complement strand
CCGCGTCCGCTCCGGGCTCGGCGCGGAGGCCGCGCTGGACCTGAACCGGCGCTGGTTCGACGCCGTTGCGGACTCGCGGCCCTTCGTCACCCTGCATATCGCCCAGACCCTCGACAGCCGCATCGCCGCCGGCGACGGCACCAGCCAATGGATCTCCAGCCCGGAATCGCTCGCCGACAACCACGCCCTGCGCGGCCGGATCGACGCGATCCTGGTCGGCACCCAGACGGTCCTCGTGGACAATCCGCGCCTCACAGCCCGCGGTGCCGACGGCGAACCGGCCGGCCGCCAGCCGTTGCGTGTCGTGATGGGCTACCGGGGGATTCCCGAAGGCGCCGCGATCAACGGCGACGACGGCAAAGTCCTCCACGTGCCGACGCGTGATCCGCGGGCAGCGCTGGAGGAGCTGTTCTCCGCCGGAGTCCGCCACCTCATGGTGGAAGGCGGCTCCCGGATCCTGAGCGCGTTCCTCGCCGCCGGGCTCGTGGACGAACTCATCGTCTATCTCGCCCCGACCCTCCTTGGGTCCGGAACCCCGGCGCTGGAGGACCTCGGCATCACCACCCTGGCCGATGCCCAGCAATGGGAATGGGATGCCGCGTCCGGCGGGGCGGTCCAGCTGCTCGGCCGGGACCTGCGGCTGCATTTGCGGCCCGCCCCGACGCGCCTGCCGGCCGCGAACAACACTTCAGCCGATTCAACCCCGCTCCGCACAGCCGCGGACACCGCCGCAGGAGGCAATTGATGTTTACCGGAATTATCGCCGAGCAGGGAAAGGTGTTGTCCGTTGAACGCGACGGCAACATCAGCGCCACCGTCCGGCTCCACGCGCCCGGCAGCACCGAGGGACTGGCCCTCGGCGGCTCCATCGCCGTCAACGGTGTCTGCCTCACGGCCACGGAGATCGACGGCAAGGACTTCAGCGTCGACGTGATGGGCGAAACCCTCATCCGCAGCACCATCGGCGAACTCGCCGCCGGGGACCCCGTCAACCTGGAACGCTGCGTTCCGGCCGGCGGCCGGTTCGACGGGCACGTCGTCCAGGGCCACGTCGACGGCGTCGGGCAGCTGCTCGAGCGCGAGGCGCTGGGCAACTGGGACCGGCTCCGCTTCGGCGTTCCCGCCGGGCTGGCACGCTACATCGCGGAGAAGGGGTCCATTGCCGTCGACGGCGTGTCTCTGACAGTTTCCGCTGTGAGCCCGGCACCCGAACCGGCGCCGTGGTTCGAAGTGGGGCTGATCCCCACCACGCTGGCCGACACCGGACTGGGCGCGAAAGCCCTTGGCAGCCACGTGAACCTCGAAGTGGACGTCCTCGCTAAGTACACTGAGCGCCTGCTCTCATTTTCAGGCGCGGCAGCCGGGGGAGCAGCAGCAGGCGCGGAAGGGGCGACAGCGTGAACAACCTCAAGGACATCCCCGCCCGTCAGCCCATCCTCACCAACGCCGCCGACGCTGCGCTGCCCGCGGAGCTTGTCGCAGCGCCCGTCCTGCCGCCGGCCGGCCTCGACCTGATCGAGGACGCCGTCCGCGCCATCGCCGCCGGCCGTCCCGTCCTGGTGGTGGATAACGAGGACCGCGAAAACGAAGGCGACATCATCTTCGCCGCGCAGCACGCCACTCCGGCCCTGATGGGCTGGACCATCAGGTACAGCTCCGGGGTCATCTGCGTGCCGCTCGACGGCGGCCGTGCCGATGCCCTCGCGCTGCCGCCGATGGTCGAAATCAACGAGGATGCCAAGGGCACCGCCTACACGGTGTCCTGCGACGCCGCACTGGGCGTGAGCACCGGAATCTCTGCCACGGACCGCGCCCTGACGGCAAGGATTT
The DNA here is from genome assembly GCF_000427315.1 of Arthrobacter sp. TB 26. Classification (GTDB taxonomy): domain Bacteria; phylum Actinomycetota; class Actinomycetes; order Actinomycetales; family Micrococcaceae; genus Arthrobacter. Next base: position 3,615 of record NZ_AUPJ01000385.1, on the reverse strand, counting down.
TGGCCGATCCCGGGAGCCAGCCTGCGGAGCTGACACGCCCCGGGCATGTTTTTCCGCTCCGCGCCGTTAAGGGGGGAGTGCGGGAACGTCCCGGCCACACCGAAGCTGCTGTGGAATTGTGCCAGCTGGCCGGACTCGAGCCCGTGGGTGTGATCGCAGAAGTGGTGTACGACAACGGAGAAATGATGCGGCTGGACGGACTTCGCGGCTTCGCCCTCGAGCACGGCTGCCCGCTGATCTCGATTGCCGATCTGGTGGCTTACCTTGAGGCCGGGCAGCCCGCCGGTCACGCAACTGACCCCGTGTAATGGAGGAGAAACGATGACGACGTCGGAAGCCCAAGAACAGCGCGCGGCCGAACGCCGGCCGCATCCGGTCAGCGCCGGCCCGATCGTTCAGCTGCCCACCGCCTTCGGCGACTTCGTGGCCCAGGCCTGGACCGACCTGGCCACCGGTGCGGAGCACCTGGCCGTCAGCTCGCCGTTGCCTCCGGTCGACGGGACGGCCCCGCTGGTCCGCCTGCATTCGGAGTGCCTCACCGGAGACGTGTTCGGCTCCTACCGCTGCGACTGCGGTGAGCAGCTGGCCTATGCCCTCGAGATGATCAACGAGTTCGGCGGGACGCTGCTGTACCTCCGCGGCCAGGAGGGCCGGGGGATCGGGCTGGCGAACAAGATGAAGGCCTACGCCCTGCAGGAAGCCGGCTTCGACACGGTGGAGGCCAACGAACAGCTGGGCCTTCCCGTAGATGCGCGCTGCTACAAGGCTGCGGCCCAGATCCTTGCCGACATGGGTCTCCACGAGGTCCGCCTGCTGAGCAACAACCCGGACAAGCAGGACCGGCTGGCCCAGGCCGGCGTCCGCGTTGTGGAGATGGTGCCCACCGAGGTTCCGTCCCGCGAGCAGAACATCCGGTACCTGCAGACCAAGAAGGACCGGATGGACCACCGCCTGGTCCTTGACATGGAGCCGGCTGCGCCGGCTGCCGGTCCGCGCGGTTTCGACCACGACCACGACTGAACAACCGTTAGCCGGCCCGCACCGGGCCGCCCGGCGATAAGACACGCACACGACGACTGACCAGGACAAGGATTTCCACATGAGCGGACACGGCGCACCAGAGATTGACCTCAGCACCTTCAACCCGGAGGAAACCTCCCAGCTGAAGCTGGCCATCGTGGCCGCCAGCTGGCACACCCAGATCATGGACGGGCTCCTGGACGGCGCCCTGCGCGCGGCGAAAGACGCCGGCATCAGCGAGCCGACCGTCCTCCGCGTCCCCGGCACCTTCGAACTCCCCGTCGCCGCCGCCCGGCTGGCACCGCACTTTGACGCCGTCGTGGCGCTCGGCGTCGTGATCCGCGGCGGGACCCCGCATTTCGAATACGTCTGCGAGGCGGCCACACTGGGCCTCACCGAGGTCTCCGTCCGCACCGGTGTCCCCGTGGGCTTCGGCGTCCTGACCTGCGACACGGAACAGCAGGGCATTGACCGCGCCGGGCTGCCGGGCTCCACGGAAGACAAGGGCCACGAGGCCGTCACCGCCGCCCTCGCCACCGCCGTGACGCTCAAACAGTTCAGCTAGGCTTCTGGTTGAACTGTGTAATCGCTCACATCCCAGCCGTCATGGAACGGCCCGGCAGGCGCCCTCCGCCCGCGAGCAAGTAGGCTGGAGGGCGTGAAGAATTTCGAATCGCTGTTCGCAGAACTGAGTGAGAAGGCAGCCGTCCGTCCGGAGGGCTCCCGCACCGTCGCCGAACTGGATTCCGGAGTCCACGGCATCGGCAAGAAAGTCGTGGAGGAAGCAGCCGAGGTCTGGATGGCTGCCGAGTACGAATCCGATGAAGCCGCCGCCGAAGAAATCTCGCAGCTGCTCTATCACCTGCAGGTTCTGATGCTCGCCAAAGGACTCAGCCTGGAAGACGTCTACAAGCATCTCTAGCCACGTCCGCGCCGAACCCGCCAGGCCCTGCCCTGCGAATCCGGTGTATAGCGTGGCCCGCTGTGCCTGAACCGACAATTCCTGGACGCACCGTTTCTGAACGGACGTCGTCCCAACCAAGAAAGACCTCCCCATGCTGAGAGTTGCCGTCCCGAACAAGGGATCCCTGTCCGAAGCCGCTTCCGGCATGCTCGCCGAGGCCGGTTACCGCCAGCGCCGCGACACCCGCGAGCTGGTCATGGTGGACCCGGATAACGACATTGAATTCTTCTTCCTCCGCCCCCGCGACATTGCCGTCTACGTCGGCCAGGGAACGCTCGACGTCGGCATCACCGGGCGCGACCTGCTCCTCGACGCCGAGGTTGAAGCCGAAGAACTGCTCCCGCTGGGCTTCGCCGCCTCCACCTTCCGCTTCGCCGGCCCGGTGGGCGACTTCACCGCCGTCGAACAGCTCGAAGGCAAGCGACTCGCCACCAGCTACGACGGGCTGCTCCGCGGTTACCTCGCAGAGCGCGGCATCAAGGCCAAAGTCGTCCGGCTCGACGGCGCCGTCGAATCCTCCGTGCGCCTCGGCGTCGCGGACGCGATCGCCGACGTCGTCGAAACCGGGAACACCCTCAAGGCTGCCGGTATGGAGATCTTCGGCCAGCCCATCCTGCACTCCGAAGCCGTCCTGATCGGCCGCAAGGGCGAGCAGAACCCCGCCGCCGAGGTCCTGATCCGCCGGCTGCAGGGCGTCCTCGTGGCGCACCAGTACGTCATGATGGACTACGACATCCGCAAGGAGCTTGTCGAAGCAGCCGCGGCCCTCACGCCCGGCCTTGAATCACCCACGGTCTCGCCGCTGCGCGATTCGGACTGGGTGGCCGTCCGCTCGATGGTGCCGAAGAAGCAGACCAACCGCATCATGGACGAGCTCTACGACCTGGGCGCCCGCGCCATCCTGGTCAGCACCATCCACGCCTGCCGCATCTGACCCGGCATGCGTGTTCTTTCCGTGAGTGAATCCCAGGAGAAGTCATGGCTGTAGCCGTCCGCGTTATCCCGTGCCTGGACGTAGATGCCGGCCGCGTGGTGAAGGGCATCAACTTCGAAGGCCTCCGCGACGCCGGCGACCCCGTCGAGCTGGCGCACCGTTACGACAACGGCGGCGCCGATGAGCTGACCTTCCTCGACGTCACGGCTTCCTCGGGCAACCGGGAGACCACCTTCGACGTCGTCCGGCGCACCGCCGAGGAAATCTTCATCCCGCTGACCGTCGGCGGTGGGGTCCGCGGCGTGGCCGAGGTGGACAAGCTGCTCCGGTACGGTGCCGACAAGGCAGCCATCAACACTGCCGCCGTGGCCCGACCCGACGTGATCGACGAGATCACCCGGCACTTCGGGTCCCAGGTCCTCGTGCTGTCCCTTGATGCGCGGCGCACCCGCCCGGGTTCGCAGCCCACCCCGTCAGGTTTCGAAGTCACGACGCACGGCGGACGCCAGGGCACCGGAATCGACGCCCTCGCCTGGGCCCGCGAGGCGGCCGACCGCGGTGTGGGGGAAATCCTGCTGAACTCGATCGACGCCGACGGCACCAAGGACGGCTTCGACCTGGAACTGATCCGCCTCGCGCGGGCGGCCGTCAAGGTTCCCCTCATCGCCTCCGGCGGGGCGGGCAAACCCGAGCACTT
>NZ_AUPJ01000384.1:1378-2784 GCF_000427315.1 Arthrobacter sp. TB 26 | reverse complement strand
GGCGCCGATGCGGTGCTCGCCGCGTCCGTCTTCCACTTCGGGCCGGTGGACATGATCGCCCAGGTCAAGGCCGCGATCCGGGAAGCAGGCTTCGAAGTCCGCTAGTTGCCGCCACCGCTTAAAAGCAACGCGGGGTCACCTAGCGCCCATCCCGGAGGGGATTACCGGCGCTACGTGACCCCGCGTTGCTTTTTGGTGCTAGAGCCCGACCTCGGCAGACTGCAGGAGCGCGACGGCGTCCGGCTGGCCTTCAAAGGTCACAAGGGCGTGGCGGGTGCGGCCGTGGGCGTGCATGAGCAGTTCACCCGGCTCACCGACGATCGCCACCGACACCGGTGCGCGCTTGGCGACGTGTCGTGGGCCGGAGGGGCGCACCAGCACGATCCCGAGGTCCACACCGCGGTACAGGATAGCCGCGCGCTTCACCAGTTCGTCCCAGAGGGCGTCTGAATACTCCTCGTCCAGGGCGCGGGGCGCCCAGCGGTCCACGGCACGGCGGACGTCCTCCGTGTGGACGAAGTATTCGATCAGGTTGGCGCTTTCGTCCAGGGCCTTGATCTTCATCGGCGAAAACGCGGACGGACCGGCCCGGAAGGAATTGACCAGTTTGTTGTACTCCTCCGGCGTTTTGAGCTTTGCCGCCAGTTCTGCCGTGGCATGGTCCGACGCTTTGGCCAGGCGCTTGATCAGCAGGCCAAGTCCGACGGCGGCTTTCCGCTCGCGCAGATACAGGTGGGCGGCAAGGTCCCTGGTACGCCAGCCCTTGCAGAGCGTGGGGGAGTCAGGACCGGCCGCCAGCAGGGTTTCGGCCAGAACTTCTCGGGAGGGATCGACGTAATGCATCACTTGTGAAACTAGCACGAGACGGCCGCGCGTGGGCACCTGAATCGCCGTCGTTATCGCCGCCCGGAACCGATTCACGCCGTGGTGACGCCGATGTTAAGCGGGGCGCCGGCCAACTGGGCGGCGCCCCGCGTCAAGGCACTAGACTTGAGCTGATGTCTGAGCAGCCCGCCCCCGCCCTTGCAAATGCAGCCGTGCCCGGAAGCCCACTCCCCGAGGGTCTCGCCGGTGCCCTGAAGCGTGACAGTGCCGGCCTGGTCGCGGCGATCGTGCAGCAGTTCGACACGAACGAGGTGCTCATGCTGGGGTGGATGGACGACGAGGCCCTGCGCCGCACCATGACCAGCGGGCGGGTGACGTTCTACTCCCGCTCCCGCCAGGAGTACTGGCGCAAGGGGGACACCTCCGGCCACGTGCAGTGGGTCAAGTCCCTCGCCATGGACTGCGACGGCGACGCACTGCTGGTCCGTGTGGACCAGGTCGGCGCGGCCTGCCACACGGGGACCCGGACCTGCTTCGACGGCCGCGGGCTCGACGTCGTCACCGGCCACGCCGACTGACCC
>NZ_AUPJ01000384.1:990-1368 GCF_000427315.1 Arthrobacter sp. TB 26 | reverse complement strand
AGCCGCCGGCAGGCGGCTGCGGCGCACAGCGGCACAAGAGAGTTGTGGCGCGGCCCAACCCAACCACCCTTCAGGACGACCGAAAGAACAGGCGGAAACCACAGCCATGCAGGACCTTGGAATCATCAGCCCGGGCCTGGAAGAGTTCCGTGAACTCGCAGGCCACAGCCGTGTCATCCCCGTCCGGCTGAAGGTGCTGGCTGACGCCGAAACCCCGATCGGGCTGTACCGCAAACTCGCCCAGGGCCAGCCCGGCACTTTCCTGATGGAATCCGCAGCCGTCGGCGGTTCCTGGTCCCGCTACTCCTTCATCGGTGCCCGCTCACGGGCCACCCTGACCACCAAGGACGGCCAGGCGCACTGGCTCGGCGAACCGCC
>NZ_AUPJ01000384.1:0-983 GCF_000427315.1 Arthrobacter sp. TB 26 | reverse complement strand
CCGCTCGGCGGCAGCCCGGTGGATGCGATCCGCGACACCGTCGAGGCCCTCCGCACCGACCGGTTCGAAGGCCTGCCCCCGTTCACCTCCGGCCTGGTCGGATTCCTCGGCTGGGAAACCGTCCGGCACTGGGAAAAGCTGACCAGCCCGCCCGAGGACGATCTCGAGCTGCCGGAAATGGCGCTGAACCTCGTCACTGACATGGCCGTGCACGACAACATGGACGGCACTGTGCTGCTGATTGCCAATGCGATCAACTTCGACAACAGCTCCGAACGGGTCGATGAGGCGTGGCACGACGCCGTCGCCCGGGTCAAGGCCCTGCTGGCCCAGGTCAGCGCCCCCGTCCAGCAGCCGGTCTCCGTGCTCGACGCCGCCGCCCTCGACTTCGCCTCCAGCGTGCAGGAACGCTGGGACGAGACGGACTACCTCGCCGCGCTGGACCGCAGCAAGGAAGCGATCGTCGACGGCGAAGTCTTCCAGGTGGTCATCTCCCGCCGCTTCGAAATGGAATGCGGCGCGGACCCGCTCGACGTCTACCGGGTACTGCGGAACACCAACCCCAGCCCGTACATGTACATCTTCAGCCTCGAGGACGCCGCCGGCCGGCAATACTCGATCGTCGGTTCCTCACCGGAAGCACTCGTGACCGTGACCGGCGAGGAAGTCATCACCCACCCCATCGCCGGCTCCCGGCCGCGTGGCAAAACAGTCGAGGCGGACAAAGCCCTGGCCGAGGAACTCCTCGCCGACGAGAAGGAACGCGCCGAACACCTGATGCTGGTGGACCTGTCCCGCAACGACCTGTCTAAGGTCTGCGTGGCCGGCTCCGTCGACGTCACCCAGTTCATGGAAGTCGAACGCTTCAGCCACATCATGCACCTGGTCTCCACCGTGGTCGGCAAACTGGCGCCCAACGCCACAGCCTACGACGTGCTGAAGGCGACCTTCCCGGCCGGAACGCTGTCCGGGGCCCCCAAGCC
>NZ_AUPJ01000383.1 GCF_000427315.1 Arthrobacter sp. TB 26 | reverse complement strand
GAGCCGCACCGCCGCGGGATTTACGGGGGAGTGGTGGGCTACCTCGACTTCGCCGGCGACATGGACATGGCCATCGCCATCCGCTCGGCGCTGCTGCGGGAAGGACGCGCCTACGTGCAGGCCGGCGGCGGCATTGTGGCCGACTCCGTCAACGCCACCGAGGCGATCGAAACCGTCAACAAAGCTGCCGCACCGATGCGGGCTGTCCATACGGCCCAGTCGCTGCGCAACATCACGGCCGATTCGATTTCCGACGCCGGGGCGCAGTCATGAGCGGCACCACGGTCAAGAGCACCAGCCCCGTCATTCCCCGTTGGGCGCGGAAATCCACACTGGTCCTGGCCATCGCCGCCCTGGCGCTGGCCGTCTTTGGCACCACGACGCAGACCTGGCTCATCGTCCACCTCGACCCGGCCCAGCTCGGGGCGGCCGTCAACAGCCAGGACGGCCTGCACGTCCAGGGCAGCAAAGCCGCCACCACCGTGACGGCGCTTGCCCTCGTTGCCCTGGCCGGCGGACTGGCAGCCTCGATCGCGGGCCGGATCGCCCGCTGGATCATCACGGCGCTTATCCTGCTGGCGGCCGCCGGCATCGTCAGCGCCGCCGCGATCGTCATCGCCGACCCGGTGGCCGCAGCCCAGGGCTCCATCGCCGCCGCCACCGGAATCACGGGCAGCGACGTGCAGGTGGACGTGACCGCCTTCCCGGCTCTCGCCGTCGCCGCCGGCACGTTGCTGGGACTGAGTGCCTTGCTGGTCATCCCCGCGGGCCGTTACTGGAGGTCGCGCACGAAATATGACACCGCGGCCACGGGTACCGCGGCCACGGGTACCGCCGCCGNCGGATCCGCCGCGCCGGCCGGACCGCCGGATGAGATCGACAGCTGGGACCGGTTGTCACGCGGTGACGACCCCACCTGAGCTGATGCCGCGGGCGCAGCCGGCAACGCAGCCGTTAAGGCGGCCTGCAACTCGGCAAATATCCCCGCCAATAAATGGCAGAATGTAAGCAGTATTCACCCTGAGGAGATTCCAATGAGCAACGCCCCTGTTTCCGCACCCAAGCCCGCTGCCGGCACCGGCTACTCGTACGACGACGTCGATCACAGCGAACCGACCGGCCACGGCAACAGCCCGGCGGCCTGGACCACCGTCCTGGTCATGCTCGTCGGCGCGCTCATCATGTCCATCGCCTTTGTCATCGCCAACATCACGATCTTCATCGCAGGCGGCGTTGTCATGGCGATCGGCCTGATCATCGGCTTCGCCATGCGCAAGGCCGGATACGGTGTGGGCGGCAGCAAGCTGAAGAACTCCGGCCACTAAGGGTGAGCGTTCTCGATGACATCAACGCCGGTGTCAGGGAGGATATGGAGGCCCGCCAGCGG
>NZ_AUPJ01000382.1 GCF_000427315.1 Arthrobacter sp. TB 26 | reverse complement strand
CCCGCACGCGACGCGTGGACCGCGCTCGGCGGCGCCTCGGCAACGCGTGCGCAGCTGAAGGTCATCGCCGAGATCAAGCGCCGGAGCCCGTCCAAGGGCGACCTCGCGAGCATCGCGGACCCCGCCTCCCTCGCCGTGCAGTACGCCGACGGCGGCGCCGCCGCGATCAGTGTCCTGACCGAACAGCGCCGCTTCAACGGTTCGCTCGCCGATTTCGATGCCGTCCGGGCAGCCGTGGACATTCCGCTGCTGCGCAAGGACTTTATGATCGACGAGTACCAGATCTGGGAGGCGCGGGCACACGGGGCCGACCTCGTCCTGCTGATCGTGGCGTCCCTCTCCGATGCGCAACTGCGCGAGTTCAGCGCCCTCAGCCGCGAACTCGGCATGAACGTGCTCGTCGAGACACACACCGCCGGGGAAATCGAGCGGGCTGTTGCCGCGGAAGCCCGGATCATCGGCGTCAACGTGCGCAACCTCAAGACGCTCGACGTCGACCGTTCTGTCTTCGCCGCACTCGCCGGAGGCATCCCCGCCGGCGCGCTCGTCGTCGCGGAATCGGGCGTCCGCGGCGTCGACGACGTCCGGCACTACGCCGCTAACGGTGCCAACGCAGTCCTCGTCGGCGAAGCCCTGGTCAGCGACGCGACCCCCCGGGAGCGGATCGCCGAATTCATGGCCGCCGGAGCAGAAGAAATCGCCGCACGGTCCTGACCCGTGCTCCGGACGGGCAACGCCCGGCCGGATGCCGGCAGCGAGTCTGTGCAGCACCCAGATCTAATTAGCAGTGGAACAGGATGGTGAGACTGATGGTCGATGCGCCAGCAGCCGGCTCAGACGAAAGCGCCGTGGACGCGTTCCTGCAGGGTGGAGAATCCCTGCGGCACGCCCCCGGACCCTACTTCGGATCCTACGGCGGCCGGTGGATGCCGGAGTCCCTCATCGCCGCCCTGGATGAGCTCGAGGACACTTTCGAGAAAGCCAAAGCCGATCCCGAGTTCACCGCGCAGATCGCGGAGCTGAACAAGAACTACTCCGGCCGGCCCTCCCTGCTGACCGAGGCCAAGCGCTTCGCCGAGCACGCCGGCGGGGTCCGGATCTTCCTCAAGCGCGAGGACCTGAACCACACCGGGTCGCACAAGATCAACAACGTGCTCGGCCAGGCACTCCTGGCCAAGCGCATGGGCAAGACCCGTGTCATCGCCGAGACCGGCGCCGGGCAGCACGGTGTCGCCAGCGCCACCGCCGCCGCCCTGATGGGCCTGGAATGCGTCGTGTACATGGGCGCCGAAGACTGCCGCCGGCAGGCCCTCAACGTGGCCCGGATGGAGCTCCTGGGCGCCACCGTCATCCCGGTGACCAACGGCTCCCAGACGCTCAAGGATGCCATCAACGAGGCGCTCCGCGACTGGGTCGCCAACGTGGACACCACGCACTACCTGCTGGGCACTGCTGCCGGGGCGCACCCGTTCCCGGCCATGGTCCGTTACTTCCACGAGGTCATTGGTGAGGAGGCCCGCGCCCAGATCCTGGAGCAGACCGGCCGCCTGCCCGACGCCGTCTGCGCCTGCATCGGCGGCGGCTCCAACGCCATCGGCATCTTCCACGGCTTCCTGGACGATCCCTCGGTCAAGATCTATGGTTTCGAAGCCGGCGGCGAGGGCGTCGAAACCGGACGCCATGCCGCCACCATCACGCTCGGCAAGCCCGGAGTGCTGCACGGCGCCCGCTCCTACCTGATGCAGGACGACGACGGCCAGACTATCGAATCGCACTCCATCTCCGCAGGCCTGGACTACCCCGGCGTCGGGCCCGAACACTCCTACCTGGCGGACATCGGACGCGTCAGCTACGAGCCCATCACGGACAGCGAGGCCATGGACGCGTTCCGGCTGCTCTGCCGCACCGAGGGCATCATCCCGGCCATCGAGTCGGCGCACGCCCTGGCCGGTGCCATCAAAGTCGGCCAGCGGCTGGCCGCCGAAGCGGGGGCCGCAGGCAAAGCAGCGGACAAGATCGTGCTCGTGAACCTCTCCGGCCGCGGCGACAAGGATGTGGCCACCGCCGCTGAATGGTTCGACCTGCTGGACAAGGATTCACCCGAGCACGAGATCGCCAAGGAGGGGGAGCAGCTGTGAACCACGTCGAATTGACCCCACAGGGCGCCAGCAAATCGGCCGCGGCCATTGACCGAGCCAAAGCCCAGGGCCGAGCCGCCCTCATCGGCTACCTGCCCGCCGGCTACCCGAGCGTCGAGGCCACCATCGCAGCCGGCATCGCCCTCGCGGAAAACGGCGCGGACCTGATCGAAATCGGCATCCCGTACTCCGACCCGGTGATGGACGGCCTTGTTATCCAGGCCGCCACCACGGAGGCCCTCGCCAAGGGCTTCCACGTCAAGCAGGTCTTCGACGTCGTCCGCGGCATCACGAGCAAGACCGACGCCGCCGTGCTGGTCATGACCTACTGGAACCCCGTTGTCCGGATGGGCGTCGATGAATTCTCCCGCCAGCTCGCCGACGCCGGCGGAGCAGGGCTCATCACCCCGGACCTGATCCCCGATGAAGCTTCCGAATGGATGGCGGCCTCGGACAAGTACGGCCTGGACCGGGTGTTCCTCGTGGCGCCGTCGTCCTCGCCGGAGCGCATGAAGCGCACCGTCGAGGCGAGCCGCGGCTTCGTCTACGCCGTCTCGATCATGGGCGTCACCGGCGCCCGCACCTCGGTCAGCTCCGCGGCCAAGGATGTTGTGGCCGCCGCGCGCGCCGCCGGCGCCGAACATGTTTGCGTCGGTCTGGGCGTGTCCAACGCGGAGCAGGTCCGCGAGATCGCCGCCTACGCGGACGGCGTGATCGTCGGCACCGCACTGGTCGTGGCCATCGGCGACGGCGGCGTGGATGCGGTAGCGTCCTTGACGAAAGACCTCAGCACCGGCCTCACCAGGGAAGAAGCTTAAACACATGCAGTCAGTCCTCCACGCGGCAGCGATGATCCCCGCGAGCATTCCGAGCCCGGACTGGTCCGGCTTCGACATCCCGCTGCCATGGGGGTCACTGCGCATCCACGCCTACGCCCTGTGCATCCTGCTCGGCATCATCGCCGGCCTGTGGCTCACCTCCGTCCGCTGGGCCAAGCGCGGCGCCCCGGAGGGCAGCGTCTGGGACATCGCCATCTGGGCCATCCCGTTCGGCATCATCGGCGGCCGGCTCTACCACGTGGTGTCCTCACCGGACGCGTACTTCGGCCCCGGCTTCGACGGCACCGGCGACCTGTCCCTGATCCCGCAGCTCCAGCGCGGCGGACTCGGGATTTGGGGTGCCGTGCTGCTGGGCGCCGTGGGAGCGTGGATCGGCTGCCGCAAGGCGGGGGTGAAGCTGAGCGCGTTCATGGACGCCGCAGCGCCCGGACTGCTGCTGGCCCAGGCGATCGGCCGCTGGGGCAACTACTTCAACCAGGAACTGTTCGGTGGCCCCACCACACTCCCGTGGGGTCTGCAGATTGACGCCGACAACCCGAATTTCCCGCCCGGCATGGCCGCGGACACGCTCTTCCACCCGACGTTCCTCTACGAATCCCTCTGGAACCTGGCCGGCGTGGGCATTCTGCTGTTGCTTGACCGCAAGTTCCGCTTCCGCCGCGGCCGGCTTTTCTGGCTGTATGCGGTCTATTACACGCTGGGGCGGGTCTGGATCGAAGCGATGCGGATCGACGACGCCGAGCAGATCAACCTCTTCGGCATCACCACCCGCCTGAACGTGTGGACGTCCATCTTCGTGCTCCTGGGCGCGCTGGCCGCGTTCATCATCCTGGGCCTGCGCAAGCGCACGGAACCCGACACCGTCTACCTGCCGGGCCGCGAGCCGGCGGGGACTGACGCCGACGCCGACGCCGACGGGAACCCGGACGCCGACGCCGACGCCGAGGCGGACAGCGACGCGGCAAACAGGGAGCCGGCCACCGTTCCGGCCGACGCTGCAGGTGTCCGCCATTCGGATTCTGCTGTCTCAGATAGTGAATCGCGTGATAATCTCCCTGAGAACCAAAGCGGTCCAGGCCACGTTTCCGCCCCAGCTGAAACGTCCAAGGAATCCACTGGCGGCACCAAGCCCGCCACGGGAGCACCGGCGGCCGGAACACCCGGCCACCAGGGCGCTGGAACCGCGCCGGATGCTGAGGGCACCAAATAGCTCAGCCCCGGCAAACCGGGCCGCGGAGTCACCCCTCGCAGAGCCCGTTTCCACAGCGTCGTGGCAACAGGGAAGGCAGCGGACAGCAGACAGTGGCTGTTTCGCGCAAGCCCAGGCCGGCGGCCGCGTAACTGTTAGTGCAGGAAGCGGCGCTGACCTACAATTCGAATAAGAAACACTTTGTTGTGCCCGTCACGCCGGCGCACCGATGCGGGCCAATGTTGTCCCTCCCATACGCACGATCAGGAGGAAGGACGTCTCCCATGACCCAAACCCTGCACAGCCCCAGTTGGTCCGAGCCTCAAGAGGCCGCCATGTCACCTTTCAAGCGCTTCGCGGCACTTCCCGAAGCGGCCGGGCTCTACAACCCCGAGCAGGAGAAGGACGCCTGCGGCCTCGCCATTATCGCCACGCTGCGGGGGGAGCCGGGCTATGACATCGTTGACGCCGCCCTGACCGCCCTGCGCAACCTCGAGCACCGCGGCGCCGTGGGCGCCGACGAAGGCACTGGCGACGGCGCGGGACTGCTTATGCAGGTCCCGGACGAGTTCTTCCGTGCAGTCACCGACTTCGAGCTTCCCGCCCCCGGTCAGTTCGTGGTGGGCACGGCCTTCCTGCCGGCCGAAAAGCGCGAATCCGACGCCGCTAAGGCGGGCATCGAAAGCCTTGCCGCCGACGAGGGCATGACGGTCCTCGGCTGGCGTGAGGTGCCGATCGTCGCTGACCTCGTCGGGGCGATGGCCCGGGCCTGCATGCCGTACTTCTCCCAGCCGTTCTTTGCCTCCAGCACCGGGGAAGTGCTGGAGCGCAACGAACTCGACTCCCGTGCGTGGCGGATCCGGAAGCGGGCGCAGAACAAGTTCGGCGTGTACTTCCCGTCGCTGTCCTCCCGGACCATCGTTTACAAGGGCATGCTGACCACGGCCCAGCTCGAGCCGTTCTACCCGGACCTCTCGGACAAGCGCTTCAAGACCAAGCTCGCGATCGTCCACTCGCGATTCTCCACCAACACCTTCCCGTCCTGGCCGCTGGCCCAGCCCTTCCGGACCATCGCCCACAACGGCGAAATCAACACGGTCAAGGGAAACCGCAACTGGATGCGTGCCCGCCAGTCGCAGCTGGCCAACCCGTTGCTGGGGGATTCACCCGAGGAGCTGTACCCGATCTGCACCCCGGGCGCTTCCGACTCGGCCTCCTTCGACGAGGTCGCGGAACTGCTCTGGCTCTCCGGCCGGCCGATCACCCACTCGATCATGATGATGATCCCCGAGGCCTGGGAAAACCACGCCACGATGGATCCTGCCCGCCGCGCCTTCTACGAGTACCACTCCATGCTGATGGAACCGTGGGACGGCCCCGCCGCCGTTTCCTTCACCGACGGAAACCTCGTCGGCGCCACCCTGGACCGCAACGGGCTGCGCCCCGGCCGGTTCTGGATCACCGAGGACGGTCTGATCATCTTTGCCTCCGAGGTCGGCGTCATCGACGTCGAACCCTCCAAGGTGGTCAAGAAGGGCCGTGTCTCACCCGGCAAGATGTTCCTCGTCGACACGGACGCCGGCAGGATCATCGATGACGCCGAGGTCAAGGCCGAGGTGGCGGCAGCCAACCCGTGGGCCGATTGGGTCAGGGAAAACCTGATCGACCTGAAGGACCTGCCCGAACGCGAGCACGTGGTGCACACCGCGGCCTCGGTGAACATCCGCCAGCGCACCTTCGGCTACACCACCGAGGAACTGAAGATCCTTCTCGGCCCGATGGCCCGCACGGGCGCCGAGCCGCTCGGAGCCATGGGATCCGACACTCCCGTGGCCGTGCTCTCCAAGCGGCCGCGGCTGCTGTTCGACTACTTTGTGCAGTCCTTCGCGCAGGTCACCAACCCGCCGCTGGACGCCATCCGCGAGGAACTTGTCACCTCGCTGACCTGTGCCATCGGGCCCAACGGCAACCTCCTGGACACCAAACAGGTCCGCCAGCCGCAGGTTTCGCTGCCGTTCCCCGTGATCAACAACGACCAGCTCGCCAAGATCGCGAACATCGAAAACGCCGACGGCGACCGCGTCGCCATGAAGGTCCGCGGCCTGTACCGCCCCGAAGGCGGCGAGAACGCGCTGCGCGCCCGGCTGACCGAAATCTGCGAGCAGGTTTCCGGCGCCATCAACCGCGGCGTGCAGTACGTTGTGCTCTCGGACCGTGACTCGAACGCCCAGTGGGCGCCGATCCCGTCCCTGCTGCTGGTCAGCGCCGTGCACCACCACCTGCTGCGCAGCGCCAACCGGACCAAGACCGCCCTCGTCGTGGAGGCCGGCGATGTCCGCGAGACGCACCACGTGGCCGTGCTGATTGGCTACGGCGCCTCCGCCGTGAACCCGTACCTGGCCATGGAATCGGTGGAGCAGCTCATCTCCACCGGCGACGTCGTCGGGGTGACCGCGCAGGACGGTGTCTACAACCTGATCAAGGGCCTCGGCAAGGGTGTCCTGAAGATCATGTCCAAGATGGGCATCTCCACCGTTGCCTCCTACACCGGGGCACAGACCTTCGAAGCCCTTGGCCTTGGCCAGGACCTGGTGGACGAGTACTTCTCCGGCACGCACTCGCAGCTGGGCGGCGTCGGCCTCGAGGTCATCGCGGCCGAGGTCGCGGCACGCCACCGGATGGCGTACCCGGAGAACGGTATCGAGCAGCCGCACCAGGCTCTGATGGGCGGCGGCGAGTACCAGTGGCGCCGCGACGGCGAGCCGCACCTGTTCAACCCGGAGACCGTGTTCCGGCTGCAGCACGCCACGCGTGAGCGCCGGTACGACATCTTCAAGGCCTACACGCGTGGTGTGGATGACCAGTCCGAGAACCTCATGACCCTGCGCGGGCTCCTGAAGTTCAAGGCCGGGCTGCGCCCCGCGGTCCCGCTCGAGGAAGTGGAGTCCGTCTCCAGCATCGTCAAGCGCTTCTCCACGGGTGCGATGAGCTACGGCTCCATCTCGCAGGAGGCCCACGAAACCCTCGCGATCGCCATGAACCGGCTGGGCGGCAAGTCCAACACCGGTGAGGGCGGCGAGGACGTGGACCGGCTGCTCGATCCGACGCGCCGTTCCGCGGTCAAGCAGATCGCCTCCGGCCGGTTCGGCGTGACCAGCCTGTACCTGACCAACGCCGATGACATCCAGATCAAGATGGCGCAGGGCGCCAAGCCCGGCGAGGGCGGCCAGCTGATGGCGCAGAAGGTCTACCCCTGGGTGGCCCGGACACGGCACTCGACACCCGGCGTCGGGCTCATCTCCCCGCCCCCGCACCACGACATCTATTCGATCGAGGACCTCGCCCAGCTGATCTACGACGCCAAGCGGGCCAACCCTTCGGCGCGCGTCCACGTCAAGCTGGTCTCCGAGGTCGGCATCGGCACGGTGGCTGCGGGCGTCACGAAGGCGAAGGCCGACGTCGTCCTGGTTTCCGGGCACGACGGCGGAACCGGCGCCTCGCCGCTGAACTCGCTCAAGCATGCCGGTGTGCCGTGGGAGCTGGGCCTCGCCGAGACCCAGCAGACCCTGATGCTCAACGGCTTGCGTGACCGCGTGGTGGTGCAGGTGGACGGCCAGCTCAAGACCGGCCGCGACGTTGTGATCGCCGCGCTGCTCGGCGGCGAGGAATTCGGTTTCGCCACCGCCCCGCTGGTGGTGTCCGGCTGCATCATGATGCGCGTCTGCCACCTGGATACCTGTCCGGTGGGCGTCGCGACGCAGAACCCCGAGCTGCGCTCCCGGTTCAACGGCAAGCCGGAATTCGTGGTGAACTTCTTCGAATTCCTTGCCGAGGAGGTCCGCGAGATCCTGGCCGGGCTTGGCTTCCGCACCATCGAGGAAGCGATCGGCCACGCCGAAATGCTCGACACCCGCGAGGCGATCAACCACTGGAAGGCCGAAGGGCTGGACCTTGACCCGATCCTGCACGGGCTCGAGTTCGACGACGACGCCCCGCTGCGCAACCTCACCGGCCAGAACCATGAGCTGGACAAGCACTTCGACCAGCGCCTGATCGCGATGGCCGCGGAAGCCCTGAGTGACCGGACCCCGGTCAAGATCGCCGTCGACGTCATCAACACGGACCGCTCGGTGGGCACGATGCTGGGCCACGAGGTCACCAAGACCTTCAGCACGGACGTGCTCGCCACGGACACCATCGACATCACGCTGACCGGCACCGCCGGGCAGTCGCTCGGTGCCTTCCTGCCGGCCGGCATCACGCTGCGGATGTTCGGTGACTCGAACGACTACGTCGGCAAGGGTCTTTCCGGCGGGCGCATCATCGTCCGGCCGGACCGCACCAACGTGTTCCCGGCGGAGCGCAACGTGATTGCCGGCAACGTCATCGGCTACGGCGCGACGAGCGGCGAGATGTACCTGCGCGGCCAGGTTGGCGAACGCTTTATGGTCCGCAACTCCGGCGCCACTGCGGTGGTCGAAGGAATCGGCGACCACGGCTGCGAGTACATGACCGGCGGGCAGACGCTCATCATCGGGCGCACCGGCCGCAACTTCGGTGCCGGCATGTCCGGCGGCACGGCCTACGTCCTGGACCTGCAGACCGAACGCGTCAACAAGCAGGCCCTGGAATCCGGTGAGCTGCAGCTGCGCGAACTGGACGCCGAGGACCGCGACATTGTCCATGGACTGCTGCTGAAGCACTCCGAGGAGACCGAATCGCTGCTGGCGGCACGGCTTCTGGAGAACTTCGACGACACCGCAGCCCGCATAACCAAGGTGCTGCCGCGCGACTACGCGGCCGTACTGCAAACCCGCCTTGACGCCATCGAAGAGGGCCTTGACCCCGACGGCGAAGAAGTTTGGTCTCGAATCCTGGAGGTGACCGGTGGCTGATCCACGCGGATTTCTGAAAGTACGTCAGCGCGAAACCCAGCCCCGCCGTCCCGTTCCGGTCCGCATCATGGACTGGAAGGAAGTCTATGAGGCCCAGGAAAAGGGTGTCCTCAAGGCCCAGGCCGGCCGCTGCATGGACTGCGGTGTGCCGTTCTGCCACCAGGGCTGCCCGCTGGGCAACCTCATCCCGGAGTGGAATGACCTCATCTGGCGGGACAAGGGCGAGGAAGCGATGGAGCGGCTGCACGCCACCAACAACTTCCCCGAATTCACCGGCCGGCTCTGCCCGGCACCCTGCGAGGCGTCCTGCGTGCTGGGCATCAACCAGCCTGCCGTGACCATCAAGCAGGTTGAGGTCTCGATCGTGGACCAGGCGTTCGAGAACGGCTGGGTCAACCCNNNGGCCCGCCTCAGCGGCAAGACGGTCGCCGTCGTCGGCTCCGGTCCCGCCGGACTCGCCGTCGCCCAGCAGCTGACCCGGGTGGGCCACACCGTCGCCGTTTACGAGCGCGATGACAAAATCGGCGGCCTCCTGCGGTACGGGATCCCCGATTTCAAGATGGAAAAAGAGCACGTGGACCGCCGCCTGGAGCAGATGAAGGCCGAAGGCACCCGCTTCCGGACCGGCGTCGCCGTCGGCACCGACGTGACGTGGGAGCAGCTCCGCCGCCGGTACGACGCCGTCGTGGTGGCCACCGGCGCCACCGTCCCGCGTGACCTGCCGATCCCGGGCCGCGAGCTCGAGGGCGTGCACTTCGCGATGGACTACCTCGTCCCGGCCAACCGCGTGGTGGCGGGGGAGACGGTGGAAAACCAGATCAACGCCGCCGGCAAGCACGTGATCATCCTTGGCGGCGGCGATACCGGCGCGGACTGCCTCGGCACCGCACACCGGCACCAGGCTGCGTCCGTCACCACCCTCGCGATCGGCAAGCAGCCGCCGGCGGAGCGCGCCAGCCACCAGCCGTGGCCGACGTTCCCCACCCTGTTTGAAGTTGCCAGCGCCCACGAGGAAGGCGGCGAACGCACCTACCTCGCCTCCACCGTGGAGTTCGTCGGCGAGAACGGCAAACTGACCGGGGTGAAGGTCGCAGAAACCGAATTCGTCGATGGCAAGCGCCTCCCGAAGGCCGGCACCGAGCGGATCATCCCGGCGGACCTGGTCTTCCTGTCCCTGGGCTTCACCGGCCCGGAGCCGGCAGGGATCACCGAGCAGGTCAGCGCCGAGTTCGACGGCCGCGGCAACGTGGCCCGTGACGGCTACTACATGACCAACACGGAAGGCATCTTCGTGGCCGGTGACGCCGGCCGCGGCCAGTCGCTCATCGTCTGGGCCATCGCCGAGGGACGCGCCTGCGCCGCCGCGGTGGACAAGTTCCTGATGGGCAGCACCATCCTTCCGGCCCCCGTGGCCCCGACCGACCGGGCCATGGCCGTCCTGTAAGTCGCAGTTGTTTCCCGGCGGCCGGCCCCGGCCGATACCGCCAACAACTTCATCCATGCAATCGACTACTAGGGTAGGTATATGAGACGCGCTAAAATAGTGGCCACGTTCGGACCGGCAATCGCGAGCTTTGAGAACACTCTCGCCGTGCTGGAGGCTGGGGTTGACGTTGCCCGCATGAACATGAGCCACGGCGACTACGCCGTACACGACGCCACGTATGAGAACGTCCGCAAGGCCGCCGGCCAGCTCGGTAAGGCCGTGGCCATCATGGCCGACCTGCAGGGGCCGAAAATCCGCCTCGGCCGGTTCGTCGACGGACCGCACCTGCTGGCCGTCGGCGACACGTTCACCATCACCACCGAGGACGTCCCGGGCACCAAGGACATCTGCTCCACGACGCTCAAGAGCCTCACCGAGGACGTCAATCCCGGCGACGCGCTCTTGATCGACGACGGCAAGGTGGCCCTCCGGGCCATCGACGTCGACGACGTCAAGGTGGTCGCCCAGGTGATCGTTGGCGGCTACGTGTCGAACAACAAGGGCATCAACCTGCCCGGCGTTGCCGTCAACGTCCCCGCACTGAGTGAAAAAGACGAGGACGATCTGCGCTGGGCGATGCGCCGCGGTGTGGACATGGTGGCCCTGTCCTTCGTCCGCGACGCCTCGGACATCAAGCGCGTCCACGAGATCATGGATGAAGAGGGCCGCCGCGTCCCGGTGATCGCCAAGATCGAGAAGCCGCAGGCTGTTGAGCAGCTCCCCGAAATCATCGACGCCTTCGACGCCATCATGGTGGCCCGTGGCGACCTCGGCGTGGAACTTCCCCTCGAGGAAGTGCCGATCGTGCAGAAGCGCGCCGTCGAACTCGCGCGCCGCTGGGCCAAGCCGGTCATCGTGGCAACCCAGGTGCTCGAATCCATGATCGACAACCCGCGGCCGACCCGCGCCGAGGCCTCCGACTGCGCCAACGCGGTCCTCGACGGCGCCGACGCAGTCATGCTTTCGGGCGAGACCAGCGTGGGCAAGTTCCCGATCGAGACCGTCAAGACCATGGCGCGGATCATTGAATCCACCGAGGTCCACGGCCTGGAGCGCGTCCCCCCGCTGGGCACCAAGCCGAAGACCCGCGGCGGCGCCATCACCCGTGCCGCCGTCGAAATCGCCGACCAGCTGGATGCGAAGTACATCTGTACCTTCACCCAGTCCGGTGACTCGGCCCGGCGTCTGTCGCGGCTGCGTCCGATCCGCCCCGTGTTCGCCTTCACCCCGGTGGAGCATGTCTGGAACCAGCTTGCACTGACCTGGGGCATCCAGCCGGTCCTGGTCCCGATGGTGGGCCACACCGACGAGATGACCGCACAGGTTGACCGCAGCCTGCTGAACATGGACCTCGTCGAGGACGGGGACATGGTGGTCATCGCCGCCGGTTCGCCTCCCGGAAAGGCCGGTTCCACGAACATGCTGAAGGTCCACAAGGTGGGCGACCTCGCCGACGCGGGCAGCCATGGCGGGACCGAAGTCACCAAGGACAAGGTCGGCCCCTGGCCGGAACGGAAGAAACGGAACAGCAAGATCTAGTTCTGCTGCTCCAGACATAAAGGGAGGGT
>NZ_AUPJ01000381.1 GCF_000427315.1 Arthrobacter sp. TB 26 | reverse complement strand
CGCGCCCCGGCGTCGTTCGACGGTTCGTCGTCATAAGGGTCGCTGCCCGGAGTTTCGTGACTGCCTGAGCCCATGCCCTGCCCCCATTAAAGGTCCGTGTGCCGCTGGCCGGAGACCACTGGAAGTGCGTGGACCGCCGCGGCGCAATGTTCGAGCCTCAGGCTACTCCCCCGGCCGGGGCATTCCCCGCCCCACGGTGTCGAGTCGCGGAGTGTGTCGGTGTGGGGCTTGGCTCACACCGGCCGCGAGGGATACCGGACCGAAGCCACCGTTTCGTTGTCCTCGTTGAGGACCACGACGACGTCGATCGTTTCACCTGCCAGCGCGGGAGGCAGCCAGTGCCCGGCGTCCTGCCACATGCGGTGCAGCGGAAGCGCTTCGACGTCGAACCATTCGGGCGATATTTCCGGGCTCTCGGCGGGTTCGCCTTCCCACTGCCGGGCAGTGAACAGCCTGCACGACATGTTCCACTCGGTCCGCGCTGGAAAGATGAACTCGACGACGCCGGCGTGCGCCAGATCCTCCTGGCGGACGACGACTCCGGCTTCTTCCCAGACTTCGCGGACCACGGCCTCGGCGTCGCTCTCCCCCACTTCGACGTGGCCGCCGACCCCCACGATCTTGCCCGTGCCGAAACCGGTCCTTTTCAGCCCCAGCAGCACCTCAGTGCCGGAGCCCGCTTCGCGGAGCAGGAAACACAGTGTGACAGGAGTGGACGCCATAAAGGCAAGCCTATAGCTGGCACCGGATGCCGATGCTATCCGGCCGCCGGACCGTCGCCTACAAGCTGCGGCCGCAGGTCGACCGGAATCCCTTTTTCCGCGAATTCCTTGTCCATGGCCTGCTGGGGCGTGAGGCCCTGGTTGTTCAGCGCCTGGAACTCCCACGTGAACACGCTTGACCACTCCTGCCGGACATCGCAGAGGAAACGGCCGTTCTGCAGTTTGAACCACGCATTGCCGCCGTCGAGCTGGAGCGCGCGGACACCGTCGTCGGAGATGGAGTAGGCGAGCCAGCCGTCGGCGCAGCCCAGCACGGTGTAATAGGCCTGCTCGGCGGCTGGAATCGGCGTGATCGCCCGTTGCTGGTCATTGCGCTACTGGTCGACGTTGGCCAAGGTGCACTCGACACCGCCGGTGCTCAAGGCTCCGGCTGAGGTCCCCGCTTGTGAGGCGGCAGGTGTGGGCGCATCGGGGGCACTCGGCGCGGGGCTGGCAGAGGGCGCCGGAGTGCCCGTTTGGGCCGGCCCGGGCGCCGGTTGCAGCATCAGGTTGCCGCCGACAAGGACGGCCCCCACGACGGCCGCGGCCGCCACCACCGACGCGGCCACCGTCCGCACGCCAATGCGCCGTCCCGGAGCGCGTCCAGCTCTGGGGACAACGTTCGGATCCGTGGAAAATACCATCGAGCGGGCAGAGTCGCTTCCCGGGGCTGCGTCCGGAACTCCCACGTGTGGTTTGGCATCCTTCATGAGCTGTTCGATGCGGTCCATGGCTAGTCCTTCCGTTCGGTCATGAGATGTGAGGGCGCTGCCTTCGCGAAGGCCCGCCGTGCCCGGCGCAGACGGACCGCAGCGGCTGAAGGAGAACACCCCAGGGTCTGGGCCAGTTCTGCGGTGGTCAGTTCGTCCCAGTAGCTGAGCATCAGGACCTCGCGGTCGCGCTCCCTGAGCCCCACCAGCACGTCCGCCACGGCGGCCCGTTCTTCGGCGTTTGTCCCGGGGACCTGGCTACGGGCCTCGTCTTTCAGCCGTTCGACAAGTTCCTGGGCGCGACGTCGTCCCCTGTACTCATTGCCGATCACATGCCGCGCGGTCGCCAGCAGCCAGCCGATGCCGGGCGGTTCCGCCAACTGCTTCTCCCAGGCAATTCTGACGACGTCCGCAGCAAGGTCCTCGGCACGGTGCCGGTCACTAATAGGGCAGGCAATGTAGCGGTATACCCGCGCGGAATGCTGAGTGTGCAGGTCAATGAACGCCTGCTCTTTGGCAGCCAACATGGTGCTTTCCCCGGACATCGGATGACTTCTTCCTGAAGACTAAGTGTCGCCTGAAGGGCTTTTTCTTACACTTGTCAGCAAGAAAATTCACCGGTTGCTTCCGGTCGCAAGTCCGACACCAGCAAACTGGAAGGCGCCATACTGAGAGGCGTGAACTCCGCAGCAAAAATGGCAGAACCGGCTTTGTCCCGGCCTCGTCCCCGAACTTCTGATCACCGACCTCACCACTAGCCTCAACTTCTGGGCCACGCTCTGCGGATTCGAGATTCTCTACGACCGCCCGGCAGAGGGTTTCGCGTATCTTCACTCGGGCACGGCACATGTCATGCTCGAGCACATCGGCGTCGGTAGAAATTGGATCCCCGGCACTGTTGGAGGGTCCGCTCGGCCGCGGGGTGAATTTTCAGATCCCTGTGCCTAGATGTACTGAGCTGCCCGGACCCAGCCGGAAAACCTTGAGCGAGTCCGGCAGGGCGTTCAGGCATATTGGCGCAGGAGGTCTTCCGGGAGCGGGTCCTCGAAGGGAACCGCCCCGGCCGGGTCATCCATGGCTGCGGCGGGGAATGGGTGCCCGGAGGTGAACAGGTGCCAGTCCGGGAACGGGTCCGGCGGCAGTTCCTGGTCGGGATCCGGGCCGGGGTCCTCGGGTACGCCTTCGGCAAGGAGTGTCAGCATGGCCTGGAGGCGGTCCGGCCAGTGGGGTGGTTCCCAGTCCTGTTGCTCGCTGGGGTAGTGCCTTCCGGTCGGTGACGTCCAGCCGGGCGGTGCGTCTTTGCTGGCCCCGGCCGGGGTCCAGGCCGAGCTGTGTTTGAGGCGGTGATGTTTGCGGCACGGCTGGCCGAGGTTGCTGATTCCGGTGGTGCCGCCGTCGGCCCAGGCCAGGATATGGTCGGCGTCGTTGTCCAGGGA
>NZ_AUPJ01000380.1 GCF_000427315.1 Arthrobacter sp. TB 26 | reverse complement strand
GACGGCGAGCCGGCGGAGCAGAAGGACCGCGGCGATGGCGCCGGACAGCGCAACGAAGGGAAGCCAAGGTGAACCGAGGCCGAAGATCCGCAGGGCCGCGGACACAACGCCGGTCAGCAGCGAGAGCAGACCGGCCAGCGCCAGGGCCAAGCGTCCGTACCGAATTCTGAAAGCCGGACCGGAGGGCCCGGCCTTGGGGCCGCCGTCGAGCCCGGAAGTTCCCGGGAAGGATTCGGTGCGCTGGATACTGGTCATGGGTTTCTCCTGCTGGGACGCCATCTGCATGACGTTCCCGGCTTGCGGGGCTGCTGTTTCTGGATCGATGGTGTCCGCCACGAGCTCGCCCGCAGGCTGCAGCTGGTGGCGTCCGTTCCGGAGCATGTAGGGGGCAACCCACACAATCCAGAGCGCAACAGCAATGACAAGGATCACAGAGCTGCTAAGAGGGAAGTCCACATCAAAACCGTATGAGCAATGCGCAGTACGGAGCCGCATTGTCCCCGGTGTGTCGCGGGGGAACTCGCAATTGACTGGATTTAGGACGTAACGGCTGGTCAGGAAGGGGCTGGCCGCTCAGGCTGGCCCGCTTTGTTGCCAGCGTTCCAGCAGCCCCCCGGGCACTTCCTCGGAGGTCAGCGCGAAGCTCCGGTGGTCCGCCCATTCGCCGTTAATGTGCAGGAACCGCGGCCGGTAGCCTTCATCGCGGAAGCCGAGCTTCTCGACCACCCGCAGGCTGGGCGCGTTTTCGGGACGAATGTTGATTTCCATCCGGTGCAGCCCCAGCGCCTGGAAGCAATAGTCCGTCACCAACGCCACGGCGGTGGGGGCGATGCCTTGGCCGGCCCGGTCCTTGTCCACCCAGTAACCCAGCGTGGCCATCATGGCCGAGCCCCACACGATCGAGGACACAGTGAGTTGTCCCACGATCACCGGTTCCCGGAAGCCCGGGGTCCATGCGGTGATGAGAAACGGCAGGGCTGTTCCCTGGGCGGCCTGGGCCTTGAGGGACCGCACCATCTGGCGGTAGTCGGGAAGGCCGCCCCCGGGAACGGGGTTTGACGCTTCCCAGGGGGCCAGCCACTCGCTGTTGCGGGAGCGGACCTCGGTCCACTCCTTGCGGTCCCGGTACCGGATCGGGCGCAACACAAGGTCTCCGCTTTCAAGCGTCACCGGCCACTGGAAGCTGCCCGGCACCGGAGCTACTTGATCAGGCTGGGAGCCAGGCTCGCGGCGAAGCCCGGCAGCCATTCCCGCAGGCCGGGACCGAGGTCGTCACTGTCGCAGGCGAGCTGGACACAGGCCTTGAGGTAGCTGAGCTTGTCGCCGGTATCGTAGCGGCGGCCGCGGAAGACCACGCCGTAGACGCCGTAGCCTTCGCCGTCACCGGAGGCGAGCTCCTGCAGCGCGTCGGTGAGCTGGATTTCGCCGCCCCGTCCCGGTTCGGTGTGTTCCAGCACTTCGAAGACCGCCGGGTGGAGGACATAGCGGCCGATGATCGCGAGATTGGACGGGGCATCTTTGACGTCAGGTTTCTCGACCAGGTGGTTGATCCGGACATACTCTTCGCCCTCTATCGCCTGAACGTCGGCGCAACCGTAGGCGCTGATCTCGGAAGGCTCAACCTCGATCAGGGCCACCACCGATCCGCCGGTCTTCGCCTGGACCTCGATCATGGTGCTGAGAAGTTCGTCGCGGGCATCGATCAGGTCATCGCCCAGCAGGACGGCAAACGGCTCGTAGCCCACGTGCTGCTTTGCACGGAGGACGGCGTGGCCAAGGCCCATCGGATCGCCCTGGCGCACGTAGTGGATGTCGCCAAGGTTGCTGGCGGCCTGGATGGACTCAAGCTTGGCGGTGTCGCCTTTGGCCTCAAGCGTGGCTTCCAGGGTGGGGACGCGGTCGAAGTGGTCCTCCAGCGCGCGCTTGTTGCGGCCGGTGATCATGAGAATGTCGCTCAGCCCGACATTGACGGCTTCCTCCACGACGTACTGGATGGCCGGCTTGTCGACGACGGGCAGCATTTCCTTGGGCATGGCCTTGGTGGCCGGCAGGAATCTGGTGCCGAGGCCGGCTGCGGGAATGACGGCCTTGCGGACGGGAGCGTTGGGTGTAGTCACTCGACTAATCTAACGGAGGGACCAAACATTGGGTAATCATTCGAGCCGGCAGGAGCCGCTGCTTCCCGGGCCGGATCATGCGGAGGGACGAGGCATCATGGCATCGAAGGAAGACATCCGGACAAGCCACCGGGCCCGGCGCGCCACACTGACACCGGCCGGGCTGGAGGCCGCCGGGGCGGGTATTGCCCGGCACGGACTTGCCTGGGCAACAAGTCTGACCGGCGGGAATCAAGGCACCTTCGCCGCCTATCTTGGCGTGGGCGCCGAGCCGCCGACCCTCCCCCTGCTGGCAGCGCTGCATGCGGCAGGGCACCAGCTTCTGCTTCCGGTGTGCGAGCCCGGCCTGGCACTGAGCTGGGTGTACTGGACGCCGTCGTCCACGTCCGTGCGGAGCCGTTACGCGCCGATCCAGGAGCCCGCCGGGTACCGCCACGACACAACCGTCATGCGGCACGCCGACGGCATTTTCCTGCCGGCCACCGCCGTGGACTTCACCGGCAACCGGATCGGCCAGGGCGGTGGCTACTACGACAAGTTCCTGGCGGCGCTGGGCACCCTCCTCCCGCCCCGGACGCCGATGTCCGACGTCGGGCTGTTGCCGCCGCTGCCGACAGCCGCCATCGTGTATGACAGCGAGGTGCTGCCCGCCGGCAGCATCCCGGCAGAGTCCTTCGACCGAAAAGTGGCCGCCGCCCTGACGCCGGCCGGCCTCGTGCAGCTGGAAGGCCGGGCTTCCGGGGACGCGCGGCCGGGGTGATAGAATTGGCACTCAGGCCCTGCG
This sequence comes from Arthrobacter sp. TB 26, assembly GCF_000427315.1. Taxonomy (GTDB): domain Bacteria; phylum Actinomycetota; class Actinomycetes; order Actinomycetales; family Micrococcaceae; genus Arthrobacter. The sequence continues at coordinate 14,769 of NZ_AUPJ01000380.1, read as the reverse complement.
ACTGCTAAGGGACGGATTTCGCCGAAGACATATCGGCGTGGATCACGTCCCGGCGGCACGGGACCTGCTCGTTTGTCCCAGAGGAGGATTTCCAGTGCCCACGTATGCATACGCCTGCAAGGACTGCAGCCACGCCTTCGAGATCGTGCAGTCGTTCACCGACAGCTCCCTCACGTCCTGCCCGGAGTGCCAGGGGACCCTGCGCAAGAAGTTCAACAGCGTTGGAGTTGTCTTCAAGGGTTCCGGCTTCTACCGGACCGACTCCCGGGACGCCAAGGGCAGCACAGTTTCCCCGGCCCCCGCTCCGGCCGCAACTCCGGCGCCTGCCGCCGCTTCCGCAAGCTAGCAACGGCCCGCGGGGCCACGGCTCCGCAGCGGTTCGCTGTCTGTCCGGCAGGGTTGTCGGGGTGCTTTATCCACATAGCCCATACCGAATCTGCCCGGATTCCACACCGCTGCGTAGTGTCGGCATATGGCCACGCATCCACGTCCTGTCCCGCCGAACTCCGGAAGGCCGCCCCGGGTCCGGAGACCCGCGGGGCAACCTCCCCGTCGGCGGCTGGTCCGCTGGCTGGGCCGGAACCGGCGGCTGGCTGTGGCACTGTTGCTGTGCCTCGCCGCAGGTCTCACGGTGCAGCAATTGACTCCGGCCCCGGCCTACAGTGTCTCCGCCGTCGCCGCGGCCAGGGACCTCCCTGCGGGGGAGACGCTCAGCACGGACGATCTGATAGTCCTGGGCGTTCCCCGCGCACTGGTTCCGGCAAGCAGCTACGGCAGCACCGACTCCCTGCACGGCAAGCAGCTTGCTGTGGCCCTCCGCAAGGGCCAACTGCTGTCCGATTCACAGCTCCTGGGGCCTGGCCTGCTGGCGGGAAGCCCTCCGGGATCCGCCGCAGTGCCGCTCCGGATGGCGGATGCCGCCTCGATCCAGCTGCTCTCCCCGGGACAACTCGTCAACGTGGTCATGACAACGGGCAACAGCTTTGACCAGCCCGCGGCTTCCCAGGTGCTGGCCGCCGCGGTTCCGGTGCTGTGGACCTCCGGCCACGGCACCGGGGCCGGCCCCTGGCTGGCGGCCGGGGAAACCGATGGCCTCCTCGTCGTGGCGGCCGATGCTGATCAGGCGCGTCGTCTCGCTGGTGCATCCACGCAGGGGAAGCTGTTCTTTGTCCTTGTCGCGGCCGTTCCCGGATAGCCGATCCGGCCGGCCAGGAGCCCCGCTCAAAGCGGCTCCGGAACCGTGCCAGCCCGGTGCGGCGTCAGCCCTGAAGGACCTAGCCCCAGTGCGGAGGCTTCTGTTCCTCGAGCCAGGAGTCGTGGTCGTAGCCGCCCGGTTCGTCGCCCCAGCGCCGCGGGTCGTCCTCGGCGGCCTTGTTCGGCAGCACGCCGGCCGGAACCGCAGCCGGTGAAGACTGCTGCTGCGCCTTGTCCCGGCTGCCGTCCTGGACGTTGCCGTTGTTCCGGGTTTCGCCGTTGTTCTGGGTCCTGCCGTCCGCATTCATGCCGCGCCGGCCTCCTTACTGCCCTGATCTGTTCTAAACTGTTACGCACTGTCCGGCCATGCGGTCGGGGCACGCCCCTCCGAAGCCTGCGCTTCGTTGACGGCAAGGTTCTCCACGTCGTCGTCGAAGAATCCCGGCGACGCCTGTTTCCGGTGCGTCACGGCCGGCTTTTCCAGGCCCAGGTATCCGCCGATACGGTCGGCACAGGCCGAGGGATCGGTGAAAACCTCTATGGTCCATAGTGGCATGTACCGCCAGCCAAGGCGCTCCAGGAGCTGAGGGCGGAGCCTGCTGCGTTCGCGGACGGTCAGCCGGCGGTACTGTTCGGTGCCGTCGGATTCAATTGCCACGGGCCGGGGAATCTCGGCGTCGTCCTGACCGAGCGTGCTCAAGGGGTCGGCCGCGGCCACCATGTTCAGGGCGCCGTCGTACTGGTGCCAGACCCGGGCACCCCTGGCCCGCAGCCGGTCACCGAGGTCCGCCACGAGCGGGTCCGCGCCCAGGGCTTGTTCGCTGGCAGCGGCCCGCGACGCCGGGCTGCCGAGATCGGAGTTGCCCGCGATTTCACGGTCCAGCAGCTCGTAGAAGTCAACCGCGCCGTGACTGAGCCGCGTCACGTCGAGGTCCTCGGGACGGAAGCAGGTGAGCACGTGCAGCGAGCGGCGCGCCCGTGTCATGGCGAGGGCGAACCTGGCGCGGCCACCATCGGCGGAGAGCGGTCCCAGGCTGTGGAGCGCCCGCCCGTGCGGGGTGCGTCCGTAGCCCGGCGAGAAGATCACGTGATCGCGGACAAGGCCCTGGGCGCGTTCCAGGTCCACAACGCGGAAGGATTCGTCCCCGGCGGTGAAGAAACTGGCCAGCAGCGGATAGTTGGGCAGCTGCAGCCGGATGGACTCGCCGATCCGGGCTGCGTGCCGGAGGCTGCCGGTGACGACGGCAAGCGACGTCCGCGGCCGCAGCCGGGCGTGTTCGAAGACAAGCTCCACCGCACGGTTGACCTCGGCCACGACGGATTCGACACCGTCGTGGTCCGCGCTGGGCAGTCCCGTACCGTCCGGAAGGTATTCCACCGTCATGGCGCGGTCCAGCCCGGTGGCGGACTGGCCCTCCGGCAACCGGCGCAGTCCGCCGTCGTAGAAGCCCTTGCTCAGTTGCCGCACGAGGTCTTCGTCGACGGCGCGGTAGACGGTGCGCAGGTTCCAGGCCGGCAACACGGCGGCCAGCGCCTTGTAAGCACTCTCGATGCCCTGATGGGAGCTCTCGCCGGCGGCAAGCCGCTCCACACCCACGGTGAAGGTCCTTGGGCTGGCGATCCGGTCGTCGCCAAAAGCAATGACCTGTTTGGCGCGGGCGATGGCCGGCAGGACAGCCTGCAGCGACGTTGCCTCGGCATCGAGGATGACAACGGCGTCGAACCTCTGTTCCACCGGCAAAACCGCCGTCAGGAGATAGGGGCTGACCGACCACACCGGTACGAGCATGGGCAGCAGCTCCGAGGCCTGGCCGGTCAGCGCCGACAGGGTCACCCGGCCGTCCTTGAGCAGGCTGCGCAGCAGTTCCGCCTGGCGCGGGTGCTCCGCGATGGCGGCCCNGCCAGCGTTCGGCCAGCTGCCAGCGCAGCCGGGCCGCGCCACTGGCGATGTGGGCGTTGTCCGCGAGACGGTACTCCGCTTCGAGCTGGCGCAGGGCGTCGCCGTCGGACATGGCCAGATAATCGTCCCCGCTGATCATGGCTTCCAGCGCCGACTGCCACCAGGCGAGCTCGAGCTCCGCGGCCACCGATCCGGCGGGAACCTCGCGCTCGGCAAGGTCGGCGAGCAGTTCGCCAAGGCCGTGCTCGCGCATATTCTCGACCAGGAGGGTCCGCTCGGGCAGGGTCTCGAGTGTTCCGGTGTCTGCAACCAGCCGGTCCAGTCGCTCCATGAGCTCCTCGTAGGGCGTGCCGTGCAACTCGCCGCCCGCCGCCGTGTGCCTGACGGCCTGGCCCAGCTCGGCCAGCTCCGCTTCCAGCTCGCGGTACAGGGCGATGATCTCCCCCAGGCCGGACGGGACCGCCGGATGGCGCTGCGTCGTGGCGTAGCCGGCCCATGCGGCCCTCTGCTCCTGGACGAGGACCAGGGAGTTGTGCAGGTCGGCGATGTGGACGCCCGGGCGGACATATTCCTTAGCCACCCGGCGCAGGCGCGAACGCTGCATGGACGGCATCTCGATGTTCCGCTCGCGCCGCCAGGAGGAGGCTGCGGTGGCGGAGATGAGGTCGTGGACCGGACGGTCGAAGATGTCAGGGGTGAATTTGTCGAGGCTTTCGCGGACCGCGACCAGCAGTTCAACCTGGTCGCCCCACTCGGTAAACGAACGGCCCAGGCGGATCTCTGCGTGTTCGGCGACGCCGTTCATCAGGTCGCGCAGTTCCGGCAGCTTCCGGGCCACGGATCGGGCAACCTGCTGGGCTTCCTGGGTTTCCTTGCGGGTCAGGAGGCGGGCGCCGTGCCAGGGGCTTGTTGTCGAGGCCCGGCTGAAGCTTCCCAGTTCGGCCGCCCGGTGAAGGCGGCCGGCAAGCTCCTCGCGGTCCCGGATATTGTCCAGCACGCTGCGCTTGAGCCGGACGGTGGTGGCGGGTGCCGGCTGGATGGAGGTCAGCCCGGCCAGCGACTGCATGGCCTCGTACGGCGAGCAGCCCCAGCGCTGGCGGACGTTGTGCAGTGAGGCGACATGGTCCCGAAGGGCGTGGCGGTGCTCGATCAGGGTGGTGTGGAGGTTGCTGAGCTGGGGCTCGAGGGATTTCTCATTGCGCACGATGGCCCCGACCAGCTGACCCTTGAGCTGCAGCGGAGTGGCGTTCCCGGCGAGCTGAAACAAGGTGGAGTCCAGCCCCAGGGCGTCCAGTTGGGCGGAAATTTCGCCCAGGCTGGCACGCCGGTCCCCCACCACCAGGACGGTCTTGCCCTGATCGACCAAGGCACCGATGGTATTGATGGCCGTCTGGGTCTGGCCGGTGCCCGGCGGGCTACTGACCACCAGCGAGTCCCCGGCACGGACAGCGTCGACGACGTACTGCTGGTCGGTGTCGGCGTCGAGCAGCAGCAGCTCATCGGCGGGATCCCGCTCGTCGGTGCTCGGGAACCGCCCGGCCTTGAGCTCGGGAACCTCCACCGCCCCACCCGCGGCTGCGCGGCCCAGCGCCACGACGAGGGGGTGGCTCTCGTTGATCCACGGGTCGTCGAGGCTTCCGGACAGGTCGGCGAAGGTGGACACCAGCAGGTTGTGTTCGACCTCGGCGCCGTGGATGGGCTGGATGAGCGTGCCGAGGCGGTCGAGGACCGGCTGCGGATCAAACCGGGCGGTGCTGTATGCCATGCGGGTGACGGCGTTGACGTCGAACACGATCCCGTGGATGGTCTTCAGGTGCCGGATCAGGGCCGGGTTGATCTTGGCCTGTTCCGTCAACTGCAGTTCGTAGTCGTCCTCGCCCGGGCGGACCGTGAGGGAGATGGCGGTCAGCATGACCGGTGCCGAGACGCGCTGGGGTATGCCTCCGACGGCGGACGTCCAGACGACCGTGCCCGCAGAGAAGTATCCCGCGTCGATGCCGCGGTCGTTGGCAAGTTCGAAGATCTTGGACCGCAGATTGCGGGAAGCCCGCGCGGCGACGACGTACTGCTGGTGGTCACGGATCAGGGTGGAGAGGCGGGTGCGCCGCCCGGCCATCAGCTGCGCCAGTCCGGAGGGATGGGCATGGGTCAGGTCGATGGAGCCCTCGGGCGTCTTGGTGAAGCGCAGCATGGTGTCTGCTCCGGTGACAGGCTTGAGCCCCGACAGCCATTTCCTAAGCTCCTCCGAGCCCTCGGGGTGGCCTTGACCAACTGACACTTCTGCCTTCTTTTCTGTGCTCGCGTTTACTCTGCTCACGGTTTCCGTGCTCGCGCGGGACGTCCTGGACCATACCGGCATGCTTTCGAGGGTAGCCCGAATCCTGCGCCGGAGAGACGACGCAACACTGGGGGGACACAAATTCGACGCGAATTCGCCGGAGAGCCTTGCCCCGCCAGACGAGGCCGCACCGTCTCCGCCGGGCAGACCCGGACAGACGTGAAATGACCGGCCTCCTCCCGGAGACCGGCCATTCCGTTAGCCCGTTACGGGGCTATTCCCACTCGATGGTTCCCGGCGGCTTACTGGTCACGTCGAGCACGACGCGGTTCACGCCATCCACCTCGTTGGTGATGCGATTGGAGATCCTGGCCAGCAGATCGTAGGGCAGCCGCGACCAGTCCGCCGTCATGGCGTCCTCGGAGGACACGGGGCGCAACACGATCGGGTGGCCGTAGGTGCGGCCATCGCCCTGGACGCCGACGCTGCGGACATCGGCCAGCAGTACGACCGGCATCTGCCAGACCTCGTTGTCGAGGCCGGCGGCGGTCAGTTCGGCGCGCGCGATGGCGTCTGCCTTGCGGAGCAGATCCAGCCGCTCCTTGGTGACCTCGCCGACGATCCGGATGCCGAGGCCCGGTCCCGGGAACGGCTGGCGTCCGACGATTTCCTGCGGCAGGCCAAGTTGGGCGCCGACGGCGCGGACTTCATCCTTGAACAGGGCGCGCAGCGGTTCGACGAGTTCGAACTGCAGGTCTTCGGGCAGGCCGCCCACGTTGTGGTGGCTCTTGATGTTCGCGGCACCTTCGCCGCCGCCGGATTCGACGACGTCGGGGTACAGGGTGCCCTGCACGAGGAACTTGATCTTCTCGCCGTGCGCGGCCGCCTCGGCGATGATCGCCTGCTCGGCTTCCTCGAAGGCGCGGATGAACTCGCGGCCGATGATCTTGCGTTTCGTCTCCGGGTCGCTGACGCCGGCGAGGGCCGACTGGAAGCGCTCCTGCTCGTTGGCGACGTAGAGCTTGACGCCGGTCGCGGCCACGAAGTCGCGTTCGACCTGTTCGGCTTCGCCTTCGCGCAGCAGTCCGTGGTCAACGAACACACATGTCAGCTGGTCGCCGACGGCGCGCTGGACCAGGGCGGCGGCCACGGCGGAGTCAACGCCGCCGGACAGGCCACAGATGACCCGGGCGTCGCCAACCTGTTCGCGGATCCGGTCAACCTGCTCGTCGAGAATGTTGCCTGCGGTCCAATTCGGTTCCAGCTTGGCGCCCTTGAACAGGAAGTTCTCCAGGACCTGCTGGCCGTACGCGGAGTGCTTCACCTCGGGGTGCCACTGCACGCCGTAGAGGCACTTTTCCTCGTTGGCAAAAGCTGCGACCTCGGCGCCTGCTGTCGTCGCCAGGACCTCGAAGCCTTCGGGGGCCTCGTGGACGGAGTCGCCGTGGCTCATCCAGGTGCTCTGGTGCTGCGGCATGCCGGCCAGGATGGAGCGGCCTTCGCCGATGGTGGTGGTTTCGGTGGCACCGTATTCGCGGAGTCCGGTCTGGGCCACCTTGCCGCCGAGCGCGTTGGCCATGGCCTGGAAGCCGTAGCAGATGCCGAAGACCGGGATACCGGCTTCGAACAGGTCGGCGCCGACGCTGGGGGCGCCGTCGGCGTAGACGCTCGCGGGGCCGCCCGAGAGGATGATGGCGGCGGGGTTCTTGGCCAGGAGCTGCTCGGTGCTGTAGGTATGCGGAACCACTTCCGAATACACGTTCGCTTCCCGGACGCGGCGGGCGATCAGCTGCGCGTACTGGGCACCGTAGTCAACAACCAGCACGGGCTTGTGGGACGTCTGGGATGCAGTGGGAGTAGTCACCGTACTAGCCTACTTTGCGGCGCCGCCCGCCCGCACATTGAGAAGCCGGTCCGGGCCCGGGAAGGGCCGCCGGGTAAGCGAACTCACTCCGGGCCAGGTGCCCCGCACTCAGTAGCGCTGCGGGGCCTGCGGGTTCGCGGCAAGTTCGGCTTCCACCTCGGCGTGGAACTTCTTCTCCACGAAGAACGAGAGGAACGGCACAACACCGCCGAGGGCCAGGATGATCATTTTCGCGAACGGCCAGCGCATCAGCGACCACAGGCGGAAGTTGGACATGAGATACACGACGTACATCCAGCCGTGCACGATCAGGACCGTGACGGACAGATTCACGCCGCCGATGACGCCAGGCGGCTCGGCGTCGGCGAAGCCGAAGCCGAACGGCTCCCCGGTGACGGCGTTGGTGCCGCCCGCGAAGAGGTACTGGCCGAAGACATACCGGGCAATCAGTTCCGCGCAGAGCAGGAGCAGCATCCCGCCTGTCATGTACGCGAGGACCTTGTAGAACTTCAGCGCGGAGCGGATCTGCGCCTCGGTTCCGCCAAAACGGCGCTTCTTGCCGCGCCCGCTTCCCGGGGCGTTGGACTGCTGCGGCTGGACGGCCGGCTGGGGCTCGATCATGATTGCACTTTCGGGTCGGCGGGGTGAGGGTCGGTGGGGTGCGGGTGCGGGGAATGCAGCGCCGCGGCTTCCTGCTCCTCGTCGAGGGCATCCTCGAGCCCCCGGCGGTAGTCGTCCTTGACCAGGCGCCACCAGATGAACAGTGCGAAGCCGGCGAACACCACCCACTCGGCAGCGTAGAAGAGATTGAGCCAGTTGACCTTCCCGGCAGGAGGCTGCGGCCCGATGTTCAGCGGCAACACGACCCCACCGGCCGCGGCCACACTGACGTCGCTGCCGCCGGAGGTCTCTGAGCTCGCGGCGACAAATCCGGGGTAACTGCTCACTTCCCAGATGTTGATGAGTTCCGCGACGGAAACGGCGCTGGCCCGTCCGGGGCCGGCGTCGGTCCCCGGAAGCGGGGCTTCGGACGGCAGCAGCCGTCCGGTCAATTCAATGGTGCCCGACGGCGGCGCGGAGGCATCCGCGGGGTCGGCAACCCAGCCCCTGGCAACCGGAATCCAGGTCTGCGGCGTTGCGCCGGCTCCGGTCAGGACGGGGGCGTCCTTCACGGCCAGGGCCGAAACGATCCAGTAGCCCGTGGCGCCGTCGTGCAGGCGGCCCGGGACCAGGACCTGCTTCTGCGGATCATAGCTGCCGGTGGCGGTGACGACCTGGTCAGCGACCGAGCCGGGGAAGAAGTCGCCGGGATGCAGCACCGTGGTGAGGGCTTTGGGTTCCTCGGTGGTGGTGGAGACCATCACCTCAGGCTGGGTTGAGCGGCCGAACTGCCACTGGCTGAGCAACACAAACACCCCTGATACGACGATCGCGAACACTAGTCCTGCGATCCAGCGGGGTTTGAGGGCAGTTTTCAACACCCCTTAACCGTACTTCGTCGGCGTGTAGAACAACGAAACGGGTCTGCGGGGCCGCCTGGTTTCAGTGGTCGAAAAAGACCAGGCTGGAGTTGATGAGTTCCGCGATCACTTCGGGGTCGTAGGCACGCCGGAGCGATTCGCGGAAGGATTCCTTCGACAACGACCGGGCCAGGGTGGCCAGCACTTCAAGGTGCTCGGAGAAGGAACTGGCCGGGGTTGCGATCAGCAGCACCACGGTGGCCGGCCCATCGGCGGCCCCGAAGTCGAGCGCCCTGCCGTATTTCGTGATGCCGACGGCGATGGTGGTCCGGGAGACGAACTCACTGCGGGCATGGGGCAGGCCGATGCCGCCCGGCAGGCCCGTGGCCAGCTGGTGTTCACGGGCGTTGACGTGCTTCAGGAAACCTGGAAGATCGGAAATGCGTCCGGCGGCGTGCATCCGTTCCGCCAACTGGGCGGTTGCGTCGAGCTTGTCTGTGGCATCCATTTCGAGGATCACCATCTCGGGAGTGGTGAGCTCGGCGTCATACCGGTCCAGTGGTTCCGCCAAGAGGTATCCCTTCGAAGTGGCGTCAGTGAGCCTGCTGTCCCGGGTGGGGCTGCAGGCGGACGCTGCCGGTCAGCGCAGCGGAACGATGTTCTCGACGCCCATGCGTGCTGCGTCAGCGGATTCGTCGTCCGGCTGCTCCTGGCTGAGCCGTTCGGCGTCGACCCGGGCCAGGTAGTGCTTGATCTCGCCCTCGCGCTGCGCATCGCTCCAGCCCAGGACATCTCCGATCAGTTTAGCGACTACCGGCGCGGCGGACACACCGCGGTCCCACGCCTCGATCGATATCCGGGTCCGGCGGGTCAGCACGTCCTGCACATGGCGGGCGCCCTCATGGGTGGCGGCGTAGACGGCCTCGGCGGCAAGGTAGTCGTCCGCGCCGGGCAGGGGCTCGCCCAGTTCCGGGTTCTCGGTGATGAGAGCCAGCACTTCGGGGGCCATGGAGCCGTAGCGGTTGAGCAGGTGCTCGATCCGCGCCACGTGGACGCCGGTCTCCTCGGCCATCCGGTTCCGTTTGTTCCAGGCGGCCTTGAAGCCGCTGGCGCCCAGCAGCGGAATGGATTCGGTGCAGCTGGGCGGCACGCGCTCGTCCATGCTGCGGGTTGCCTCGTCAACGGCGTCCTTGGCCATGACCCGGTAGGTGGTCCATTTGCCTCCGGCCACCACAACGAGCCCGGGCACCGGATGCGCCACGACGTGTTCGCGGGAAAGTTTGGCCGTGGAGTCGTTTTCGCCGGCCAGCAGCGGCCGGAGTCCGGCGTAGACGCCCTCGACATCCTCACGGGTCAGCGGCCGCTTCAGGACCTTGTTTACGTGTTCAAGGATGTAGTCAATGTCCTTGCTCGATGCCGCCGGGTGCGCCTTGTCCAGATGCCAGTCGGTGTCCGTGGTGCCGATAATCCAGTGCCGGCCCCAGGGGATGACGAAAAGGACGGACTTTTCGGTCCGCAGGATCAGTCCCACGGTCGATTGGAAGCGGTCCCGCGGCACCACGAGGTGGATGCCCTTGGAGGCGCGCACCTTGAGTTGGCCGCGGTCGGTCACCATGGCCTGGGTCTCGTCGGTCCAGACGCCCGTGGCATTGATGACCTGCTTGGCTTTGATGTTGAAGGTGGAGCCGTCCTCGTGGTTGACCACCTTGGCGCCGACCACGCGTTCGCCTTCCCGGAGGAAGGCGACCACGGACGTCTGGTTCACCGCGTGGGCGCCATAGTAGGCGGCGGTGCGGACCAGGTTGGCGCAATACTTGGCGTCGTCGACCTGTCCGTCGTAGTACCGGATGGAACCGACGAACGCATCGTCCTTGAGGCTCGGCGCGGCCCGGAGGGTCCCCCGGCGGCTCAGGTGTTTGTGGAACGGCACGCCCCGGCGCTGGCCGGTGGAGATGGACATGGCGTCGTACAAGGCGATGCCGGCGCCCACGTAGGGCCGTTCCAGGAAGGGCTTGGTCAGCGGGTACAGGAAAGGTACGGGCCGGGCGAGGTGCGGGGCGAGCGCGGACAGGATCAGCCCGCGTTCGTGCAGCGCCTCTTTGACCAGTGCGAAGTCGAGCATCTCCAGGTAGCGGAGGCCACCGTGGATCAGCTTTGAGGAGCGGGAAGACGTGCCTGCGGCCCAGTCGTTGGCCTCGACGATGCCGACGCTCAGGCCGCGCGTGATGGCGTCCAGGGCGGCGCCGGTGCCGACGATGCCTCCGCCGACGATCAGGATGTCGAGTTCTTTCCCAGGGTCCGTGGTGCCCCTCAGTACCGCGAGCGAAGCTTCGCGTTCCGCGGGTCCCAGGGCACCGCCGGTCTTGGGAGAACCGCCCGGCAAACTGTTCATGTCACGCCTCCATCCGGATCAAAGCTCGTAGTGCACCAGACTACGTCCAACTTCCCCGGATGGGCAGGGGGCGCTCAGTTGCCGGAGTAGGGCGACACGACGACGTCGACGCGCTGGAATTCCTTCAGGTCCGAGTAGCCGGTGGTCGCCATCGAGCGGCGCAGCGCACCGATCAGGTTGGACGTCCCGTTGGTGTGGTGGCCCGGTCCGAAAAGGACCTCCTCGAGCGGTCCGACGGTGCCGACATTGACCCTGTCGCCGCGGGGAAGCTCAAGGTGGTGCGCTTCCTGGCCCCAATGCCAGCCCTTGCCCGGGGCTTCTTCGGCGCGGGCAAGTGCGCTGCCGAGCATCACGGCGTCGGCGCCCATGGCGATGGCCTTGACGATGTCGCCGGAGGATCCCATGCCGCCGTCGGCGATTACATGAACGTAGCGTCCGCCGGACTCATCCATGTAGTCACGGCGGGCAGCGGCGACGTCGGAGATGGCGGAGGCCATCGGCGAGTGGATGCCGAGGGCGCGGCGGGTGGTGCTCGTGGCGCCGCCGCCGAAGCCGACCAGCACGCCGGCGGCACCAGTACGCATCAGGTGCAGGGCCGGGGTGTAACCAGCGGCGCCGCCGACGATCACGGGGACGTCGAGTTCATAGATGAACTGCTTGAGGTTCAGGGGCTCGTGGTCCTTCGAGACATGCTCGGCGGAGACCGTGGTGCCGCGGATCACGAAGATGTCGACGCCGGCGGCCACCACGGTCTTGTAGTGTTCCTGGGTCCGCTGCGGGGTGAGGGAACCGGCAACCGTGACGCCCGCGGCGCGGATTTCCGCGAGCCGGGTGCTGATCAGCTCCGGCTGGATCGGGGCCTGGTAGAGCTCCTGCATGCGCCGGGTGACAGCGGGGCTGTTGGTCTCGTCCTGGAGCGCGCCGATCTGGTCCAGCACGGCCTGCGGGTCCTCATACCGGGTCCAGAGGCCCTCAAGGTCGAGAACGCCGAGTCCGCCGAGCCGGCCCAGGGCGATGACAGTTTCCGGGGACATGGCCGAATCCATGGGAGCGGCAATGACCGGCATGTCGAACTTGTAGGCGTCGATCTGCCAGGCGACGGACACATCCTTGGGGTCACGCGTCCGTCGGTTGGGGACGATCGCAATGTCATCCAGGGAGTAGGCACGACGCCCACGCTTGCCACGGCCAATCTCAATCTCGTAAGTCACTGCTCTAGGTTATCCCAGCCGCGGCACCGGCCACGGACCCGGCGGGACCGTGGAGCCGGAATGTGCCCGGGACTGCAGCGGGAGGAGCTGCCATGGGCAGCGGTGCCCATGGCAGCCGCCCGCAGAATCCCATAACCTGAGGAAAACCGGCCTCGACGAGCGCCCTTGCCCCACTCCTAGGAGGACCACCCATGGCCCCTGGCCTCTATGGCGCCGATATTGAACAGTTGAGGTCACTTTCAAAATCCATGGGACTTTCCGGGTCGCGCCTGTCGGACACCGAACACAGGATCAACGCCCTGGTCGCCAGCGCCGCATGGAAGGGTACCGACGCGGGACGCTTCCAGAGCGAGTGGACCGGCACGTTGCGCCCCATGCTCAACAAAGCGACACAGTCACTGATCGAAGCCTCCAAAGTTCTTCTCACACAGGCCGACGAGCAGCAAGGGGCCAGCGCGCAAGGTGGCGGCGGCGCTGGTGCCGGGCCCGGCGGACCCGCAGGCCCCGTCGCCGGAGGCACCCCTGCCACCGGGCTGGAAGGCATTCTCTCGGGAGCCGGAAGCACGCCATGGTGGGCCGCCAATGCGGCAGTCACCGGCGCCGGCCTTTACGCGGACGATCTGCTGGCGACCATGGCCAAGGGCGGGCTTGTCACAAAACTGACGAACTGGCCCATGCTCAGCGCACAGTACGGCCAGGCCGCGGAAGCCGGTTACGTCCGGGGAACCCAGCTTGCCAACGGGACGTCCATGTTGGGACGCCTTTCCGGCGGACTGGGCATAGTTACCGGTGGGCTGCAGTTGACGCAAGGATTGTCCACCGGCAACACCGGGATGGCGGTCGACGGCGGCATCTCCACCGTCCTTGCGGCCGGGAGCTTCATCCCGGGCGCCGGCCCCTTCTTCGCTGTTGCCGGCATCGCATGGGGCGGCATGGGCCTGCTGGCAGGCAAACTTGGCTACGGTTCCGCCTCGGAGATGATCGGGGATGCAGCCGGAAATGCAGCCGATGCTGTGGCCGAGGGCGCGAAGAAGGTCTGGGGCTGGCTCACCTGAGCGCCCACCTTCCCTAGACTTAGAACCGAGACCTGTCGCCCGAAAGGCTGCTATGACCACTCAAGACGACGCACCCCTGCTCATCACCGAACACGAATTGATTGCCTTGATCGCGTTGGCGGGCACCAGCGGGGCCCTCAAATGCCAGCGCATGTTCAGGCTCGACCATACCGCCGGCGCACCCTTGGAACAGGCGGGTGTGGCCACGCTCCTGGAACGAGGGCTCATGACGATCGAGGGAGAAGGTCTCCTGCCGGCCGGGCCCGCCACGAGCGTCACCGCCGCACTGGCAAGTTCGGACGCCTGGCTGGAAATCGCATTGGTCACTCCCAGGGCTGAACACGTCTATTTCCTCTTCGGTTCCGCCGACGGCGCTTTGATCCTCAGCCTCAGCAAATACGGCGTGCACGAACTGCGCCCGCTCACCAACGCTGACGGCATGTTCACCACTGCCATCGAGATGGTGAATTTCTACCTTGGCACCGCACCGGACGGACGGCCGGCCGCGGGCACGCTCCGCAGGCACCTTGCCGACGACTCGTTCCGCGCCGTCCACGTCAAGGCGGGAGCGGATGGTTCCCTTGAACTGCGCGAAGGCGACGGTGAGGCCCTCCCCGCCACTGCACTGCTTCCGGAAGACCTGGAACAACGCCTTCGCCAGGGGCTGGGTCTGTAGTCCGACATGAACGTTCCAACCCCTTTCCCCGCGGGCCAGACCGCGCACCCTCTTGACTACTGGACTTCTCCCGAGCTGGCACGGGTCAGTCCACCCAACGCCCCCTCCCGCTTGCGGCAGTTGGCTGATGCCCAGGGCACCCTTGCCGCAGCCTGGAGCAGCGCCATCGGATCCGGGCCCCTTTTGCTCCTGACCGGCGGCTTCGTCTCGGCCATGTCAGGCAACCCCGTCTGGGTCTTGATCCTCGGCTTGCTGGGCGTTGCGTTGACGGTGCTGGGCGTGGTCGCCTGGAAGCGGGTACGCGGCACACTGCCGAACGCCAAGAGGCTCCTCATCGCCCGTGGCCCCGGGTCGGCGCGCGGCGGCGTCATGATGGTGGCCGTGCTGGCCATCATTCTGGGCGGTATCTTGGCCACCGCTATTCCCGGGATCGCCTCCCGGGGAACTGCGACGCTGGTCGCGGTAAGCGGCGCGTATGTCCTCCTCGTGGCTCTTCTGGCAGCCTTTATCCTCATCCCGTCGGTCGTCCTGGGACGGGCCCGGCAGTCCTTCCGGCGAAGGATCCAGACGGACCCGGAGCTCCGCGCAGCGGTGGAAGGCGATCTCGCCCTGTGGCGCGACCCCCACGGCAACGCTGGGTACGGACCCCTGTAGATGCCGGCGGGCGGGGCGGAATCTGACGCGCAGCATCTGCAGGACGGCGTGACGGATCTGCACCGCATCGACTCGGCAAGCATCG
>NZ_AUPJ01000379.1 GCF_000427315.1 Arthrobacter sp. TB 26 | reverse complement strand
AACTGGCGGGGATGAACTAGTTTGGGTCGGAGTCCGGCGGGGCTGGAGCCTCACGGCTTGGCCGCGGTTCACCCGCAATCCTCCAGCGCCCGCATCGGATATCCCCCGGGTGAAACAGGGAATCCGGAGCACTGCCGGCATGATCCGGACCATCCTGATCGTCAGCGCGTTGGGTGTTGCCGCGCTGGTGCTCTTCACCCCGAACGGCGGCTCACCGGAAACACTTCCGATGCTGGGCATGCTGGTGATCTGGCCCCTGGGCCTGGCCGCGGGCCTTACCTATACCCAACGGCTCATGATGAACAGCGCCGAGCTCTACGCGCGGTGGCTGGAACACCGCTAGCCCCGGGCGAGCGCTCCCCCGTCAGATCCCTTCGGCCTCGTCCACGGCGAGCTGGGATTCGAACATCCGGAAGTAGCGGCCGCGCAGGGCAACCAGTTCCTTGTGCGTGCCCTGCTCCACGATCCGGCCGTCCTCGAGCATGTAGACGATGTCCGCCTTCTCGATCGTCGCGAGCCGGTGGCTGATGGCGATGATCGTGCTGCTGCGGTCGGCGAAGAGCCGGGTGAAGATCCGGTGCTCCGCGAGGGCATCAATGGCCGACGTCGGCTCGTCCATCACCATGAACGAGGCGTTCCGGTAGAAGTTCCGGGCCATCGCAAGCCGCTGCCACTGGCCGCCTGACAGCCCGCTGCCCTTCCGACCGCGCGGATCCTCCATCCAGTTGCTGACGTGGTTGTCCAGGCCGTTGGGCAGCTTGTTAATGAACTCGAGGGCTTCGGCGTCGGCCGCTGCGCGGCGGATCCGCCCGTCGTCGCGCGGTGCGTCGACGTCCCCGAAGAAGATGTTCTCCGCGGCGGTCGCGAACTCGTACTTCAGGAACTCCTGGCTGAGCACCGCCAGATGGCGGTGCCAGGACTTGACGTCGACGGCGGCGAGGTCGACGCCGTCGAGCAGCACCTGGCCGGAGTCCGGGCGGTAGAGCCCGGCGAGGATCCGGATGAGGGTGGACTTGCCGGCGCCGTTCTCCCCCACGATGGCGATGTGCTGGCCTTCGCGGACGGTCAGCGAGATGCCCCTGATGACTTCCAGCTCGCTGCCGGTGTAGGTGAAGCGGATGTCCCGCAGTTCCACCGTCGTGGGTGCCTGCAGCAGCGGCGGGGCGTGGTCGGAGTGCACCGGCAGCGCCATGAAGAGTTCGTAGTCCTTGAGGTTGGCGAGGTCCTCGTCGATGGAGCTGAGGGAGGAGACCAGGCTGTTCGCGGTGGACAGGGCGCGGCTGACGATCTGCTGGACGTACAGGAACTGCCCCACCGGCTGAGCCCGGGCGATGATCTGCCCGACCACCCAGATCAGGGACACCACCTCGGCGCCGTACTGCAGGGCGTCGGCGGCGAGCTGTTTGGGGATATAGCGCTTCTGGAAATCCAGCCGCCGGCGCTCGTCCGCATCGCGCAGCCGTGAGCGCAGCCCCATGAGGTACCCCACGATCCCGTAGAGGCGCATCTCGGCGATGTGCTGGGGCCGCAGGAGGTTGGTCTCGATCATCCGCCGCTGCCGGCGTGAGTCGATCTGGGTGTTCCAGTGCGCGATCTGCTCGCGCGAGAGCTTGAACTGCAGGTAGACGCTGGGCACGATCGCCACGAGGACGATCACGGCGATCCACCAGCTGACCAGCAGGAGGGCGCCGATGGCGAGGATCACCGAGACCAGCTGCGTGAAGATGGCGGCGATCCGGTCCAGGACCCGGGCGTAGGAATCGGAGAAACGCTTGGCCCGGTCGTACAGGTCCACCGTTTCCTTGTCGTCGTAGCGCCAGAACTCCAGGGCCAGGAACCGCTCGTACATGAGGTCACCCACGATCGCGCCGACCTTGAAGCTCATCAGCTGCTGAATGTACCGGTCCACGCTGCTGAAGGCGCCCCAGAACAGGCCCAGCGCGGCGGTGATGATGACGTAGACAATCGCCTGCTGCCCGGCCGCGGCGTCGCCCGCGTAGGCGGCCGCGAGGGCCGTGGTGGTGAGGGCGGCGAAGTAGGTGGTGACGAGCGGCAGCAGCGCCGAAATCAGCGAGCCCACAACTTTCATCACGACGGCGGCAGGCGAGGCCCGGAAACTGACGCGGAGGACCTGCGCGACCGCCCGGGCGTAGGGCCGCAGCGCCAGTTTGCGCTTCGGCTCACGTGCGGGCAGGAGTTCGGACATGCCTCCAGCCTAGGACACACCGCCGCCCAACTGGCCCGCAGCAGGGGCCGTTATGAGCCGCCAAAACGGCCCCTGCTGCGAGTGAGTTGGGTGAAGCAGGCAGCGCGGGTCTAGCGCGACCCGTAGTTGGGGGCTTCCACCGTCATCTGGATGTCATGCGGGTGGGATTCCTTCAGCCCGGCCGCCGTGATCCGGACGAACTTCCCGCGCGCCTTGAGCTCCGGCACGGTCGGGGCGCCGGTGTAGAACATGGTCTGGCGGAGGCCGCCGACCAGCTGGTACGCCACCGAGGCGAGCGGGCCCCGGTAGGCCACCCGGCCCTCGATGCCCTCCGGGATGAGCTTGTCATCGCCGGAGACGTCGGCCTGGAAGTAGCGGTCCTTGGAGTAGGAGGTGTTCTTGCCGCGGGTCTGCATGGCCCCGAGCGAGCCCATGCCGCGGTAGAGCTTGAACTGCTTGCCGTTGACGAAGATGAGGTCGCCCGGGGACTCGTCGCAACCGGCCAGCAGGGAGCCGAGCATTACGGTGTCGGCGCCGGCGACGAGGGCCTTGCCGATGTCGCCCGAGTACTGCAGTCCGCCGTCGGCGATCAGCGGCACGCCGGCGGGAATGGCAGCCTTGGCGGATTCGTAGATGGCGGTGATCTGCGGGACGCCGACGCCGGCGACCACGCGGGTGGTGCAGATGGAGCCCGGGCCCACGCCGACCTTGATGCCGTCAGCGCCGGCGTCGATGAGCGCCTGGGCGCCCTCGCGCGTGGCGGCCTGGCCGCCGATGATGTCCACGTGGGCCGCGACCGGATCCGACTTCAGCCGGCTGATCATGTCCAGGACGCCCTGGGAGTGGCCGTTGGCGGTGTCCACGAAGAGGGCGTCCACACCGGCGTCGATCAGGGCCATGGCCCGTTCCCAGCCGTCACCGAAGAATCCGATGGCCGCGCCGACGCGCAGCCGGCCTTCGTCGTCCTTGGTGGCCAGCGGGTACTGCTCGGCCTTGGTGAAGTCCTTGGTGGTGATGAGGCCCTTGAGCCTGCCCTGTTCGTCAACGAGCGGGAGCTTTTCGATCTTGTTGGTCGCGAGCTTGTGCGAGGCTTCCTCGCGGCTGATGCCGACGTGCCCCGTGACGAGGGGCATCTTGGTCATGACGTCGCTGACCAGGCGGATCGGGAAGTCTGCTTCCGGCACGAAGCGGGTGTCGCGGTTGGTGACGATGCCAAGCAGCCTCATGCCCTCGTCCACGACGGGCAGGCCGGAGACGCGGTAGTGCGAGCAGATTTCATCCAGTTCGGCGAGCGTCGCTTCCGGGCCGATGGTCAGCGGGTTGGTGATCATGCCGGATTCGCTGCGCTTGACCCGGTCCACCTGGTCGGCCTGGTCGGCGATGGAGAGGTTGCGGTGCACGACGCCGAGGCCACCCTGGCGCGCCATGGCGATCGCCATCCGCGACTCGGTCACGGTGTCCATCGCGGCGGAGAGCAACGGCGTGTTCACGGTGATGCGTTTGGAGATCCGGGAGGAGGTGTCTGCCTCGGAGGGGATGACGTTCGTGTGGCCGGGCAGCAGCAGGACGTCGTCGTACGTCAGTCCGATGAAGCCGAAGGGGTTGTGTTCGGGCTGGGTCATGAGTGCGCCTCTTACCTTGGTTACGGGGTTTCACGGGTAGGGGTTGCAACAGATGACCAGCCCGTCATTACGGGCATGGCCTGTGCAGAAGTGTTGAATAAATACTAGAACCTCGGCGGCGATCCCCATATTCCGGGGCAGTAATGTGAGCAACGGCACCGGCCGCGCGGCGCCGCCGCGTCACGTCCAGCCGGTCGCTGCCAGCAGGCGCTCTTCGAACATGGGGATCATGCTCTGGACATAGGTCTTGGTGAGGTGGTTGTCGTCCTTGTAGACGTACACATTCCCGACGACGGCCGGGCAGATTCCGTCGGCGCAGATGAAGTCGCTCAGGTCCATCAGGTGCAGTCCCGGCACCCTCCCCCGGTACGCGTCCAGGGGCGAGGAGTCGGCCAGGGACTCCTGCAGCGGCACCCTGCACTTCGGGGCATCGGGTCCGTTCTTCTGGACACATTCGGGCATGATCATGTTGAAGCGCGGGTTGTCCCGGATGCCCACCACGTCCATGCCGGCGTCGGTGAAGGGTTTGATGCCTTCAAGGTACTGCGGAACCTCTGTTTCGAAAGGTGCGTCTTTGTGGGTGAGCGAGGCGACCGTGAAAACCGCGTCGGGTTTATGGTCCAGGACGTACTGGGCGCTGGCTGCGTTGAAGGCGTTGCACTCGGCATCCCGGTCCGGGGACTCGCCGCCGAAGCGGCAGTTGCCTTTCAGGAGTGCGACGACTTCCCAGCCGTGGCTTCGGGCAATCGGGCCGAGCGCCGCCATGTACTGCTGGGCGTGGGAGTCACCGAGCACCACAATGCGCTTGGTGACGGTGTCGGGGCGGCTGTTTTGCAGGCAACCGGCGAGCAGCGGATCGCCAGGGACGTTCCCGTCCGTGCACAACCCGTCGATGTCAGCCCACTCACTCTTCATGGCGACCGGAGCCGGGATGATCTTCGCATCAGGCGTCGGCTTGCCCGCATTCTCGGGCGACAGGGCGGCAGCGCCGGGGGTCAATTCCTTCGGCTGCGACGCGGCGACGGCCTCGTCCGCCATGATCTTGCTCTGCCACACGGCCACGGGACCCGCCAGCAGCGCACCGCACGCTGCAATCACGACGGCGGTGCGCCAGACGCGGCGCTGCGGCCAGTGCCACTCGCGCAACGGCTTCTCCACGAACCTTGTGGTCAGCACGGCCAGCACGATCGAGGCGGCCACGATGGCCAGGCCCTGGACCAGGTTCGGCGCGGCAACGCCCATCCCGGCGAGGGCCAGCACCAGCAGCGGCCAGTGCCACAGGTACAGGGCGTACGAGTTGTCCCCGAGGGCCACCAGCGGCTTCCAGGTCAGGAAACGGTCCACGCCGAAGCGGCTGCCGCTTTGTCCGGCCACGATGATGGCGGCCGCGGCCAGCGTCGGCCACAGCGCAATGAAGCCCGGGAAAGAGCGATCCACGGTCAGCACGAGGCCGCAGGAGAGCATCGCGGCGAGGCCGGCCCAGCCGAGGACTACCCGCAGCATTTTGCCGGGCTTGAGGTGCGGCAGCGCAAGGGCCAGCAGCGAGCCGAGCGCAAACTCCCACAGCCGGGTGCGGGTGTCGAAGTAGGCGTGGGACTGGTTGGTGGCCGTCTGCTCGATGGAAAACAGGAGCGACGCAACGAAGATCGCGCCGAAAGCCGCGGCCAGGAGGGCGGCGTAGCCCACCCGGTTGCCCCAAGGGGTCCGCCGCAGGAAGCGCAGCAGCAGGGCGGCGCCGGCAAACACGAGCGGCCAGAGCAGGAACACCTGGCCCTGGATGGACAGCGACCAGAAGTGCTGCAGCGGGCTGGCGCCGGAATGGTCCTGTGCGTAGTAGTCGACGGCGGAGTCCGCCAAGAGCCAGTTCTGCCGGTACAGCAGGGAGGCCCAGGCCTGGTCCAGCACGTCCGGCCACCGGTTCTCGGGAAGGATGACCCGGGTGCCGGCCAGCACGCCAAGGATGACCACGACGACGGCGGGAAGCAGCCGCTTGAGCAGGTGGAGCCAGTGGCTCGCCAGGCGCAGGGGCTTCCCGCCCTCGACCTTGCGGGCGAAGCTGAGGGTCATCAGGAACGCTGAAATCAGCAGGAAGATATCGACGCCGCCGGAGACCCGTCCGAGCCACACGTGGTAGGTGACCACCATCAGGACCGCGAGGGCGCGGAGGCCCTGGACTTCGGGCCGGTAGCTTGAATTTGTGCGCGTGGGAGAACCCGCGTCCGCTGCCTGCGGGGTGGCTATGGTTCGCTCGTTCGACACAAAAGGCCCCTTCAGGCGGTTTCCAAAACATCAATGTTACCGAGCCGTAATTTCTCTGGCCAATCACAGCCGCACGGAGAGCCGCTTGGCCGAGGGCTTCTGCCGTCCCGGAGGCTACCCTGTAACGAGCCAGAGGAGGCCCCATCGTGATCGCAGAGTTGCGCATTTGTGTCCCGGCCGAGTTGTCCGTCGCCGTGATGGACTGCTGCACGGGCGAGCTGGGCGTCGCGGAAGTGTCCCGCCAGCGTGGTGCTTCCGTCCTTCCTCCCGGGGACATCCTCCACGTCCTGCTGGCGCGGGAGTCGGTGGAGCGGCTCGTGGAGAAACTCCACGCCCTGAATGTCCAGGAGCTGGGGTCGATCTCGGTCACCACGCCCGAGCTGGTGCTCTCGGACCGGGCGGACAAGGCCACCGCCGACGCCCCCGGCGAAGGCGCGGACACCGTGATCTGGGACGAGGTGTCCCGGCAGACAGGCGAAGACTCGCGGCTCACATGGAGCTATCTGGCGTTCCTGATCCTTGCGACCCAGCTGGCGGCCATCGGGATCGTCACCGATTCGACCATCGCCATTGTCGGGGCCATGGCGGTGGGACCGGAATTCGGTCCCTTGGCGGCGCTGGCGGTGGCACTTGTGCGGCGGCAATGGCAGCTGGGGCGCAGTGCGGCGCTGGCGCTCGGCATCGGTTTCCCGGTGGCCATGCTGGCGGCTGCCCTCACCGCGTGGCTGTCCGTGCCGCTGGGCCTCTTTCCGGCCGACGTGCTCGACCGCGGATCCGCAGTGGATTTCATTTACCACCCCGGCCCCTATTCGCTCATCGTTGCCGTGCTGGCCGGGACCGCGGGGATGCTGTCCGTGATCAGCCGGCGGTCTGCTGCCCTGATCGGGGTGTTCATCTCCGTGACGACGGTCCCGGCCGCGGGGTTCGTGGCTGTGGCGCTGGTCCTGGGCGAATACCAGAAGGCGGCCGGTTCGGCCCTTCAGCTGGGGCTGAACCTCGTGGGAATCGTGGCGGCCGCGGTTGCCGTGCTGGTCTTCTACCGGCTCGTCACCAAGCGCCTTCCGCGGGGCGCCGCACTGCGGCTGCGGCGGAAGGCCACACGGTCCGGGGGCTGATCCACGCCGATGGGGCCAGCGGAGGCGAACAAACAAAAGACCGGACCAGCTGGTGCTGGTCCGGTCTTTTATTGTGCTGGTCCTGGTGAAGCCGCGGCACCCGTGTAGGAGCCGCCCGTGAACCTTAGTGCTGGTGGCCTGCGTGCTGGTCTTCGTCGGCAGGCTTTTCGACCACGAGGGTTTCCGTGGTGAGCACCAGTGCCGCGATGGAAGCCGCGTTGCGCAGGGCCGCGCGCGTCACCTTTACGGGGTCGATGACGCCGGCAGCGATCAGGTCTTCATATTCGCCGGTCTTGGCGTTGAATCCCTGGTTGTTGGCGGATTCGGCGACCTTGGCGACGACGACGTAGCCGTCGAAGCCGGCGTTCTGGGCGATCCAGCGCAGCGGCTGGGTCAGTGCCCGGCGCACGATGCCGACAGCGGCAGCCGCGTCGCCTTCGAGGGCCTTGACGGCGGGGTCCTCGTCCAGCGCCTTGAGGGCGTGGATGAGGGCGGCGCCGCCGCCGGCGACGATGCCTTCTTCAAGGGCAGCGCGGGTCGAGGACACGGCGTCCTCGATACGGTGCTTCTTTTCCTTGAGCTCGACCTCGGTGGCTGCGCCGACCTTGATCACGCCGATGCCGCCGGCCAGCTTGGCCAGGCGTTCCTGCAGCTTTTCTTTGTCCCAGTCGGAGTCGGTGCGGGTCAGCTCGGCGCGCAGCTGGGAAACCCGGGCTGCGACGTCCTCTGCCGAACCGGCGCCGTCAACGATGGTGGTGTTGTCCTTGGTGACCGTGATGCGCCGGGCGGTACCCAGCACCTCCAGGCCGACCGTGTCCAGGCTGAGGCCCAGTTCCGGCGAGACAACCTGTGCGCCCGTGAGGGTGGCGATGTCCTGCAGCATGGCCTTGCGGCGGTCGCCGAAGCCCGGCGCCTTGACGGCGACAACGTTCAGGGTGCCACGGATGCGGTTTACGATGAGCGTGGACAGCGCCTCGCCCTCGACGTCCTCGGCGATGATGAAGAGCGGCTTGGAGCTCTGCAGCGCCTTTTCCAGCAGCGGCAGGAAGTCCTGGACGGAAGAGATCTTGCCCTGGTTGATCAGGATCAGTGCGTCTTCGAGGACTGCTTCCTGGCGTTCCGCGTCGGTGACGAAGTACGGGGACAGGTAGCCCTTGTCGAACTGCATGCCCTCGGTGAGGACCAGTTCGGTCTGCGTGGTGGAGGATTCCTCAATGGTGATCACACCATCCTTGCCGACCTTGCCGAAGGCCTCGGCCAGGAGCTCACCGATCTCGTCGCTCTGCGCGGAGATGGCTGCGACATTGGCGACCTGGTCGCCGGCGACCGGGCGGGCGTTTTCGAGCAGCCGGGCTGCGACGGCCTCAACAGAGACCTCGATGCCGCGCTTGATTTCGCCCGGGGCTGCGCCTGCCGCCACGTTGCGGAGGCCTTCCTTGACCAGTGCCTGAGCCAGGACGGTAGCCGTGGTGGTGCCGTCACCGGCAACATCGTTGGTCTTGGTGGCGACCTCCTTGGCAAGCTGCGCGCCAAGGTTTTCGTAGGGATCGTCGAGTTCGACTTCGCGGGCGATGGTCACACCATCGTTGGTGATCGTGGGGGCGCCCCACTTCTTGTCCAGCACGACGTTGCGGCCGCGGGGGCCAAGCGTCACCTTGACCGTGTTGGCGAGCTTATCGATGCCGGCTTCAAGCGACCGGCGGGCAGCGTCGTTAAACGCAAGCTGCTTTGCCATGGTTTTGTCCTTTCAAAGACAGAACCCCGCGCAGCTGACCCGTCTGAAAAGGATCTGCGGCGCGGGGTCCAAGAGAGTTACTTTACGACGATCGCCAGAACGTCGCGGGCGGAGAGCACGAGGTACTCGGTGCCGCCGGTCTTGACTTCAGTTCCGCCGTATTTGGAGTAGATAACTACGTCGCCGACGGTGACGTCGATCGGAACGCGGTTGCCGTTGTCGTCAAAGCGGCCGGGGCCTACTGCAACAACTTCGCCTTCCTGCGGCTTTTCCTGCGCGGAGTCCGGGATAACCAGGCCGGAAGCCGTGGTCTGCTCGGCTTCGAGCGGGCGGACAACAATACGATCCTCAAGAGGCTTAATAGAGACCGACAATGACCTCTCCTTTTCGTCAGCAAATTCGTGGACATTAAAGCTGTGGGGCCAAGGCGTACAGACCGTCGTCGCGGTGCCGGCAGCAGCCTGGCTGGTAAAGCTTCAGGTGTTAGCACCCTCCTAGGGAGAGTGCTAATGACGACTCTATGTAAGGAGTTAGCACTCGGTCAAGGCGAGTGCCAGAAATTCGTCATGGGTGAACGCTGCACCGCGGCCGGCTACTGTCCGCCGAGGTCCTCGAAGTCCACGTCCTCGCCGTTGTCCTCGCCGCGGGCTCCGGGTTCGTTCCGGTGTCGGTACAGCACCAGTCCGCCCGCCGCGGCCAGGGCAACGCCAGTAACCAGGAAGGCAATGCCGCCGGCGCGGACCGCAGCGTAGTTCTCGCGGATGGCCTTGGCCTCGTCGGTGGCATCGGTGACGTCCTTGCCGCCGACGGAATACACGGTGGCGTTGAAGGAGTCCAGGAAGAAGATGATGACCAGGAGCGCCACGCAGACAACGGCGATGGCAGTGCCCGCGACCAGCGCCGGCCGGGCGTAGCGGGCGAGTCCGTGGCGGCCGGGACGGCCGCTGTCGGCCTCCGGCCGGGCGGCGTCGTCTTCCGGGTATTCTGCATCCGTGCCGCTGTCTGCCATGCCGCTGTCATCCATGCCGTCAAGCCTATCGGGCGCAAGTCCCCAACGACTCCCTGAACTAGGCTTGATGCCATGGCTGACGCACCGCAGGACCAGATCGCACCGCTTCTCAACCCCGAGGGCTGGGAGTTGCTGGCGTCGCTGGGCCCATACCGGGAGGACGAGGCGTTCCGCCTCAACGCCTCCCTCCGGAAGGCCGGCCACTCCCCCGAGCTCGTCTCCGCCGTGCTCACCCAGTCCCGGCTGCGGACCAGGGCCGAGGCCAAGTTCGGCGAGTTCGCCCGGCAGATGATCTTCACCCAGGCGGGCCTGGAGCAGGCCACCCGACTCACCGTGGCNC
The DNA here is from genome assembly GCF_000427315.1 of Arthrobacter sp. TB 26. Lineage (GTDB taxonomy): Bacteria > Actinomycetota > Actinomycetes > Actinomycetales > Micrococcaceae > Arthrobacter. The sequence continues at coordinate 564 of NZ_AUPJ01000379.1, read as the reverse complement.
GGCCCGCCACGCGCAGCGTTTCGCCGAGGCCGGCGTGCAGCATGTGGCGGATCTCGGCTGCGGCCTGGGTGCCGATGCCATGGCACTCGCCTCGCTGGACATCACGGTCACGGCCGTGGAAAAGGACGAGACGACGGCGGCCTGCGCCACGATGAACCTGATCCCGTTCCGGAACGCCACGGTGGTCCATTCCGATGCAACGACGGTTTCCCTCGACGGAATCGACGGCGTCTGGCTGGACCCGGCGCGCCGCACCACCTCCACGTCGGGCACGAAGCGGCTCTGGGACCCGGAGGACTTCTCCCCGCCGCTGTCCTTCGCCGAGTCCCTGGCCGGCACCGGCCTGGCCGTGGGGGTGAAGATGGGCCCGGGCATGCCGCACGACTCGGTGCCCGGGGATTGCGAAGCCCAGTGGGTGTCGGTGGGCGGGGACGTCACCGAAGTGGCGTTGTGGTTCAACGCGGTCCGGCGTCCCGGGATCCGGCGCGCGGCCCTCCTGCTCGGGCCCGCAGGCGCGGCGGAGCTCAGCAGCGCCGAGGACTTCGGCGGCGGCCCGGTGGCCCC
>NZ_AUPJ01000378.1 GCF_000427315.1 Arthrobacter sp. TB 26 | reverse complement strand
CGAGCCGGACGGCGCCGTCATTCGCGCCGGGCTCGTGGCCGACGTCGCCCTCCAGCTGGGCGGGCACCTCGTGGACGAGCACATCGCCTACATCTGCGCTCCGGAACTGCGGGACACCCCCTTTGCCCGGGCGTACAAGGTCCTGGATGTGATGCCCTACAACGTCAAGGCGCTCAAGTCCTGGGTCAAGGACCAGGGCATCGGCGTGCTGGATATCAAGAAGCGCGGCACCTCTGTCACCCCGGAAGAGCTGCGCAAACAGCTCCTCCCGGGAGGGAAGACGGGAGGGAAGACGGGAGGGAAGACGGGAGGGAAAGGCGCCGGTAAAAAAACGGCCACCCTGGTCCTCACCCGGATCGGGGACGAGCGGGTGGCCATTTCGGTGGAACCGGCCTAGGACCGGTTCTCCGGTTCTCCTGTTCTCCGGTTCTCCTGTTCTCCGGTTCTCCTGGCCCGGAGCCACCGTGCGCGCTACTGGGCCCGCATAAAGTCCTCGGCTGCCCGGACCTGCGCGTCCGTGGGCCGGATCCCCGTGTAGAGCACAAACTGCTCCAGCGCCTGGATGGTCGCCACCTCCGCGCCGGTGATGACGGCCTTGCCGGCCGCGCGGGCGGCCGCTATCAGCGGGGTCTCGGCCGGCAACGCGACGACGTCGAAGACCACCTTTGCGGCGTCGATGGCCTCCTGCGGGAAGGACAGGGAGCCGGCGTCGGGGCCGCCCGCCATACCAATAGGTGTCACGTTGATGAGCATGTCGGCCGCCACCGCGCCGGATGAATCGACGTCGGCGCGCCAGGCGAACCCGTAGAGCCCGGCGAGCGCCCGTCCCGCCTCCTCGTTGCGCGCGATCACGGTGACGTTCCGGAACCCGGCGTCGCGCAGGGCAGCGGCGGTGGCCTTGGCCATGCCGCCGGCGCCCTTCAACAACACCGAGTAGCCTGTCGGCACGGCGTTGCGCTGCAGCAACTGCTCGATCGCCGTGTAGTCGGTGTTGTACGCGGTGAGGGTGCCGCCGTCGTTGACGATTGTGTTGACCGAGTCGATGGCTTTCGCGGACGGGTCCATCACATCCACGAGCGCAATGACGTCTTCCTTGTAGGGCATGGACACGGCGCAGCCGCGGATTCCCAAGCCACGCACGCCGGCGATAGCCTGGGCGAGGTCCGTCGGGGCGAAGGCCTTGTAAATCCAGTTCAGGCCAAGCTGTTCGTACAGGTGGTTATGGAAGCGCGTCCCGTTGTTGCTCGGCCGGGCCGAGAGGGAGATGCACAGGGTCATGTCTTTATTCAGGATGGGCACCCCTCCATTAAACGCCAGGCGGGCCGGGACGGCGGGCACCCCCGGCGCAGCGCCGCCATCCGGGTACTTTTGTGAACACTTTCACGTTTTCGCAGCAATCCTGCCACCGGTCCGATGCCGCCCCTGCACTAGACTTGAGCCACCGTTGCCCCGCCAACTGTCCGGCAAATCCGCCCAAGACGAAAGCCGGCCGGGGCAGGGAAACGGGCAGCCAAACAATGAAGGGACCACATGAAGATTGATTTCGCTTCATCCAGGCAATCAACTCTTGGTGTGGAATGGGAACTTGCCCTCGTGGACGGGGAAACCGGGGAATTGGCCTCGGTGGCCAAAGAGGTCCTCCGCGGCGTCGCTGCGAGGCATCCCGAGCTGAACGAGGACGACGAGCACCCGCACATCAAGCAGGAGTTGCTGTTGAACACGGTGGAGCTGGTCACCGGGATCTGCAACACCGTGGCGGAAGCGAAAGCGGACCTGAGCAGCTCCCTCGCTGCCGTCCGTGACGTCACCGACCCAATGGGCGTCGAAATCTTCTGCGCCGGCAGCCACCCTTTCAGCCCCCCGCAGCTGCAGCCGGTGACGGACAAGGAGCGCTACGCCAAGCTCATTGACCGCACCCAGTGGTGGGGCCGCCAGATGGTGATTTACGGCGTCCACGTGCATGTCGGCCTGGACAGCCGGGACAAGGTCCTTCCCGTGCTGGACGGTCTGGTGAACTATTTCCCGCACTTCCAGGCGCTCTCCGCCTCCAGCCCGTTCTGGGGCGGCGAGGACACCGGTTACGCCTCCCAGCGCGCCCTGATGTTCCAGCAACTGCCCACCGCCGGCCTCCCGTTCCAGTTCGCCAGCTGGGAGGACTTCGAGTCCTACGCCCAGGACATGTTCACCACCGGCGTGATCGATTCACTCTCCGAGATCCGCTGGGACATCCGGCCCGTCCCGCATTTCGGCACCATCGAGATGCGCATTTGCGACGGCCTGGCCACGCTCGAGGAAGTCGGGGCCATCGCCGCGCTGACCCAGTGCCTCGTCGACGAATTCTCCACGACGCTGGACAACGGCGGCACCATCCCCACCATGCCGCCCTGGCATGTGCAGGAGAACAAGTGGCGTGCCGCCCGCTACGGGCTGGACGCCATCATCATCCTCGACGCCGAGGGCAACGAGCAGCTCGTCACGGACCACATCCGCGAGACGGTCGCGCGGCTTGAACCCGTCGCCGTGAAACTGGACTGCGTTGCAGAGCTGGCCGACGTCCTGAAGATCATCGAGCGCGGCGCCGGGTACCAGCGGCAGCGGCGCGTGGCGGCAGAGCACGGCGGCGACCTGCGCGCCGTCGTACTGGATCTGGTCCAGCAGATGCGCAAGGGCCCCGAAGCCTAGGACACACCTCCGCTTCCGAGGCCCGCCTCAGGCGGAGACGGTGGTGACCGGCATCGAGGAATCCGGTGCGAAGCCGATGCCGCTCGGCGCGATCCCGGCCATCACGAGCTGGGCGCCGAGGGCGGCGACCATGGCGCCGTTGTCCGTGCACAGGGCCAGCGGCGGGACGGTCAGCCGGATCCCGGCGGCGGCGCAACGCTGTTCCGTGAGCTGGCGCAGCCGTGAATTCGCTGCCACGCCGCCGCCCAGCAGCAGTTCGGTGATGCCGTTCTCCCGGCACGCGAGCACGGCCTTGGACGTAATGATGTCCACAACGGCTTCCTGGAAGGCCGCGGCGATGTCCGCCACCGGCACTGTTTCGCCGCGGGCCTCGAATTGCTCCACGCAGCGCGCGACGGCGGTCTTGAGCCCGCTGAACGACCAGTCGTAGCGGTGCGGGCCGGGTTCGTCCGCGGTCCCCATGTATTTGGGCTGGCTCAGGCCGCGCGGGAAGCGGATCGCCTTGGCGTTGCCGGTGCGTGCCAGCTTGTCGATGGCCGGGCCGCCGGGATAGCCCAGGCCCAGGAGCCGCGCCACCTTGTCATAGGCCTCGCCGGCGGCGTCGTCGATGGTGGACCCGAGCAGCTCAACGTCCCCGGTGATGTTCCGGATCCGCAGGATCTCGGTGTGGCCGCCGGAGACCAGCAGGGCGCCCAAGTTTTCCGGCAGGGCGTCCGCCGGCGGGGCGTCCGCCGGCAGGGTGCCGGCGAAGGCCGGGCCGCCGTCGTCCGACTGGAGCAGTCCGACGCCGACGTGCGCCACGAGGTGGTTGATGGCGTACAGGGGTTTGCCGGTGGCAACGGCGAGCGCCTTGGCCGCGCAGACACCCACCATCAGGGCTCCCGCGAGCCCTGGACCGGATGTGACGGCGATCGCGTCGATGTCCTGCAGCGTCACCCCGGCCTCGGCCAGCGCCTCGCGGAGCGTGGGGACGAAGGCGTCCAGGTGGGCGCGGGAGGCGATCTCGGGAATCACGCCGCCGAACCGGACGTGTTCGTCCATGGAGGAGGACACGGTGTTGGTGAGCAGCTGCGTGCCGCGGACAATCCCGACGCCGGTTTCGTCGCAAGAGGATTCGATGCCCAGGACCAGCGGCCGGGCGTGCTGGGTGCTGTTCATGGGCGGCCTGCTTCCCTGGGTGCGGTGTCGTGGTGGGTGGTGCCGAGCCGGAGCCGCATGATCAGCGCGTCGACGCCGTCGCGGTAGTACCGGGGCCGGACGTGGATCTGTTCGAATCCGTAGCGGCGGTAGAGCTGCTGGGCGCGGGGGTTGTCGGCCCGGACCTCCAGGAGCACGTCCTCGGCACTTCGCTGCCGGCTTTCCCGGATGAGTTCGGTGAGGAGCGCCGACCCGATCCCCTGGCCTTCCTGTTCCGGCACGACGGCGATGGTCTGGACATCCGCGATCGGTTCGATGCACATCAGCCCGGCGTAGCCGACGATCTGACCGGCACGCTCGGCCACGAGGTAGCGCCGGGTGTCGGCCTGCGCCAGCTCGGCGACGAACATCTGCATCGGCCAGGCGTCCACCGGGAACAGCCTGCACTCCAGCTCATGCACCGCGGGGATGTCCTCCGCGGTCATGTCCCGAAGGGTCACACCGCCGGGAAGCCCTGCCGGCCCCGGGCTCTGTCCGGCGTTCACAGCGCCCGCTTCCGCGGGCCGGGGACCTGCGCGTCGGACTCGCGCAGGTAGAGCGGGGTGGAATCGAGCAGCAGTTCCCCGGCCGCGAGCCGCGCGAGGGCGAACTGGCCCAGGGAGAGGGCCTCCGGCTGGCGGGAACTGAATTCGGGGACGGCCTTGACGACGTCGGCATACAGGCCGGCACCGGCGCCGTAGACGGGAAGGTCGGGAAGTTCTGCGGCGAAGCCGACGTGCGGGCCGTCCAGCAGCTGGGGCAGCTGGCCGGTGGTGAGGGCGTACCGGGCCCAGTAGACCTCTTTGCGCCGGGCATCGGTGGCGACTATGAACTCCGGCGCCGCATCAGTGGACTCCGCCACTTCCAGGGCGATGGCGTCCAGGCTCATGAGGCCGTAGAGCGGTTTGCCCCAGACGAACGCGAGGGTGCGGGCCGTGACGATCCCCGAGCGCAGGCCGGTGAACGGGCCGGGCCCCACCCCGGTAACGACGGCGTCGACGTCGGCGCCGCTGAGGCCGGCCTCGGCCAGGAGCGCCTCGATTCCCGGTGCCAGTACTTCGGCGTGGCTCCGGGTGTCCTCGGTGGCAAAGCATCCCACGACGGATTCCGGGGTGTCATCGGAGACGAGGGCGGCGCTGGCCACGGCCGAGGTGTCGATGGCAAGGATCAACATCAGTTCCCTTCCGGGGTGTGGGGCGTGGGTACTGTCCGGGCGGGCGTGGGCAGGAGGGGCGGCTCCATCCAGCGGGGACCGAAGCCACGGATCACGATCGTGCGGGGTTCGTCGTCGTCCTCGGTATCGAAATCCAGGGTGCCGAGCGCGAGGGTGGCGGTTTCAGGGGCGGCGGGTGCGGCGGGGGCGGCGGGTGCGGCACCGCCCAGGCTCCGGACCAGGTCCACCTCCAGCCGGCTCTCGCTCAGGTGCTCCACCCGGCCGCGGCCCCATTCCACGACCGTCACGGCGCTGTCCATGGTGTTTTCCAGGTCGATGTCGTCAATTTCCGAGGCCGAACCCAGCCGGTAGGCGTCAACGTGCACCAGGTCCGGGCCGCCCGGCCGGGGGCCGTCGGGCAGGTTGGGGTGGATGCGGACCAGCACGAAGGTCGGTGAGATGATGCCTGCGCGGACCCCCAGGCCCTCCCCGAGGCCCTGGGTGAAGGTGGTCTTTCCCGCTCCGAGCTCGCCGGTGAGGACCAGCAGGTCACCGGCCCGGAGCTGGGCGCCGAGGAAGGCCGCAAGGGCGTGGGTTTCGTCCGCGGTCCGGACGTCCAGGGTCCGTTCCCAGCCCGGCGCGCTCACGGCCGCGACCCGTCGCGGGCGGGCTCTTCGTTGATGTAGCGGCGCGGCACCCTGGGACTGATCCGCGTGACGATCTCATAGTTGTTCGTGCCGGCCGCGCGGGCCCAGTCCTCGGCGGTGGGGCCGCCGTCGTCGCCGTTGCCGAACAGCACGGCCTCGGCGCCGAGGACGCTGGTCCCGCCGGCTGACACGTTGAGCGGACCCAGGTCGATGACCATCTGGTCCATCGCGATGCGTCCCACCACGGGGTAGTTCACGCCGTCGACGCGGACCGGTCCGCCGGTGGCGATCCGCGGGACCCCGTCGGCGTAGCCCAGCGGGATCAGGCCCAGCGTGCTGGCACCCCCGGTGCGGTAGTTCAGCCCATAGGAGACGCCCTGGCCGGCAGGCACATCCTTGCAGTGCGATACGACCGTGCGGACCGTCATGGCGGGGCGCAGGCCCAGTTCTTCAGAGCGCTGCCCCTCGAACGGAGACAGCCCGTAGAGGCCGAGTCCTACGCGGACCAGGTCAAAGTGCGTGTCGGGCCGGGACAGCGTGCCGGGGGTGTTGGCGAGGTGCCGCACCTCGGGATCCACGCCGGCGTCCCGGGCGATGGCGAGGGCTTCGCGAAAGGCTGCCAGCTGTTCGTCGGTTTCCGGGCGCTCGGGTTCGTCGGCGACGGCCAGGTGGGAGAAGATGCCCACCACCCGCAGCAGGCCCTGGTCCTGGTATTCCATGGCTTCGCCGACGAGGCCGTCCCAGGCCTCCAGGGTCGCGCCGTTGCGGCCCAGCCCGGTGTCCACTTTGAGGTGCACACGGGCCGGCCGTTCCTGCTCGCGGGCGGCCGCCACGATGCGTTCCAGTTCCCAACCCGAGCAGCCGATGTCGACCCCGGCAGCCACGGCGGCGGCGAAGTTGCTCTCCGGGGTATGCAGCCAGGCCAGCAGAGGGGCCTCAATGCCGGCGGCGCGCAGGGCCAGGGCCTCGGAAATGTGGGCTGTCCCCAGCCAGTTCGCGCCGGCGCTGAGGGCCGCGCGGGCCACGGGAACAGCGCCGTGGCCGTAGGCATCGGCCTTGACGACCGCCATCACCTGCGCCGGTGATGCCACGGCCGCCAGGTGTCGGACGTTGTGCCGGATGGCTTCAAGGTCGATAACGGCCGAGCGTTCCTCGGCGTAGGCTGGCTGAGCCGCCGGGTCGGGCCGGAAGTCACCTGTTGCTGCTGGGTAAGTCACTTAACGATTCTAGGGGTGGCTGGGCATGCGGCTTAATTCGGGCCCCGCGGCCGCCTGGCGCCCCGGGGACATGCTCAGTGTTTAGGCCCCCGACTGGGCACAATGGCATTATGTCCAAACCGCTGCCCTTAGCGGAGGGCATGTCCCGCGCACGGCAGGTCCGAGGCAGACCCGGCTCCTTACCCGCCCAGGCCACCCGAGGGACATGCTCAGTGCTCGCGCCCACTGCTGGGCACAATGGCATTATGTCCAACCGCTGCCCTGAGCGGAGGGCATGTCCAGTGGGAGGGAGCCGCGCACGAACTCCGTCTACGCGTCCGAAAGGTGCGCGATGGTCGCCGTCGCCCGCCTTTGCGCTTCCTGCGGCACATCACGGATGATGTCCTCGAGGAAGCGGTAGCGCCGGAGCCACTGGCTGCTCTGCCGTTCCTTCCGGGCGTTGGCCCGCTGCCACCAGTCGGCGATGTCCCCCCAGCCGGGTGCGGCCAGCGAGCCGCCGACCTCCTGCACGGCCAGGGCTGCGCACAGATTCGAGAACCGCAGCCTGTCGCCGAGCGGCCAGCCGGCCAGGCAGCCGACGATGAAGGCAGCGCCGAAGCAGTCCCCCGCGCCGGTCGGATCGAACGCGGACACGGGCAACGACGGCACCCACTCCTCTTCGCCCGTCAGGGAGTCCACGGCCATGGCACCCTGCGGCCCGAGGGTCACGACGGCGACCGGCACCTTGTCCGCCAGAGTGTAAAGGGCCGCCCACGGATTGTCGTGCCCGGTGAAGGCCATCGCCTCGTGCTGGTTCGGCATAAAGGCGTGGAAGTACTGCAGGTTGTCCAGCCGGGAGGAGGACCAGGCGCCGGTGGGATCCCAGCCGACGTCGCCGAACAGCCGCACCCCGGCCTTGTACGCATCGAGCGCCCACGGCTCCAGCTCCTCGCCAAGCTCCGCAACGGCAGCGAGCGCCGGCGGAGGACAGCCGACCAGTTCGCTGGAGCTCACCGGGGCCGGGTGGCCGTGCGTCACCATGGACCGGTCCTGCTCCACGCTGAGGGACACCGTGACCGGCGAGTGCCAGCCGGCGACCCGCCGGGACAGGGACAGGTCCACGTGCTCCTGTCCGGCCAGGATCTTCCAGTTGTAGTCGCCATAGCCGTCGTCGCCGAAGGCGGCCGCCAGCCCGGTCCGCAGCCCCAGCCGGGCCGCGGCGATGGCCTGGTTGGCCACGCCTCCGGGGCAGCTGCCCATCCCGTCGCTCCAGATCTCGGTTCCGGCGACGGGGGCGTGCGGGAGGCCGGTGAAGATGATGTCCTGGAAGACGGTCCCGGTCAGCAACAGATCGAAGCCCTCCGCCGCCGGGGTACGGACGGCGGAAAGCGGATCAAAACGCCGCGTCGGTATCGCGTCCATGTATGCACCCTACGCCGTCCCGGAACCGCTGGAAAGGCGTGCGCCGGGCCCGGACGGGACCGCTGTGCATAGACTGTCGGCATGCGGCTGATGATTGCCGGGGGCGGCGGATTCCGGGTACCGCTGGTCTACCGGGCGCTCTGCGCGGGACCCTTCGCCGGTCTGGTCCGGGAGCTGGTGCTGTACGACGTCGATCCCGGCCGCCTCACCGCCATCAACGCGGTCCTGGCCGCGTTCGCACAACAGAACACGCCCCGCGCCGCCGTCCTTCCCGCCGTCCAGGCCACCACATCCCTGGCCGAGGCGCTGCGCGGCACGGACCTTGTCTTTGCCGCGATCCGCCCCGGCGGGACAGCCGGCCGCACCGCGGACGAGCGGGTGGCCCTGGACCTGGGGCTCCTGGGCCAGGAGACCACGGGGGCCGGCGGCATCTCCTACGCGTTGCGCTCCATCCCCCGCATGCTGGACCTCGCTGCCCACATGCGCCGCCACTGCCCGGATGCGTGGCTGCTGAACTTCTCGAACCCGGCGGGAATGGTTACCGAAGCCCTGGTTCCGGTGCTCGGCCGCAGGGTCGTCGGGATCTGCGATTCGGCCAGCGGGCTGGTGCACCGGGCGGCGCGGGCTGCCGGCGTCGTGCTGCCCGAAGGAACGCTCGACGGCGTCGGGTACTACGGCCTGAACCATCTCGGCTGGCTGTACCGCCTGGAGTCCGACGGCAGGGACGCACTGCCGGGGCTGCTGGCCGACGCCGACGCTTTGGCCGGCTTCGAGGAAGGCCGGCTGTTTCCGCAGCCGTTTCTGGCGGAACTGGGGTGCCTGCCCAACGAATACCTCTATTACTACTACGAGACCGGACGTGCCCTGGCCGGCATCCGGTCCGCCG
>NZ_AUPJ01000377.1 GCF_000427315.1 Arthrobacter sp. TB 26 | reverse complement strand
CTCGCGGCCGAACGCGCGGGTTTCCGGGCCTTCTTCAAGTTCACCGCGGAACATCCGGCGCTGTACCGGATCATCCGGCAGGCCGAATTCGTCTCACCCGGCGCGCTGCGGCTGCACTACACCCGGATCGTCAACGGCTACATCGAGGGGCTCAAAGCCGCGCAGCTCAGCGGCGAAGTCCGGGCGATGGATCCCACCGTCGCGGCCTGGGCCCTGATGGGCATCGGCGAGCTGATCGGCATGCGCTGGGTGCTGTGGGACGAGGAAGGCACCGAACCCGCGCAGGGCGCCCGGCCGGACGTCCCCGAGGAAGTCTTTGAGGAAATGATGCAGTTCATCGAGCGTGCGCTCGCCCCGGCGCCGGGCGCCACCCCCAGCGCCGAACCCGGCCCCGCCTTCAGCACCATTCAGACCCCGGAAGGGACAGCCCCATGATCCAGGCAACCAGCAACTCCAGCTACCGGACCACCGGGGTCGCGGTCCGCGGCGGAACCCTGCACACCGCCCTCTGGGGCCCCGAGGACCCGGCCGCCCCGACCATCCTCGCGGTGCACGGCGTGACAGCGTCCCACAAGGCCTGGCCGGCGCTGGCCCTGGCCCTGCCGGACATCAGGATCATTGCCCCGGACCTGCGCGGCCGGGGCCGGAGCAACGCGCTGCCCGCGCCGTACGGAATGCCGTCCCACGCCGAGGACCTCGCGGCCGTGCTGGCCGCGCTAAACACCGGGCCCGTCGTGGTCGTTGGCCACTCGATGGGCGCCTTCGCCTCCGTGGTCCTCGCGAACCTGTACCCGGAGCGGGTACGGTCCCTGGTGCTGGTCGACGGCGGACTGCCGCTGCAGGTGCCGGCGGGACTCAGCGACGAGCAGATCGTCGCCGCCGTGCTGGGTCCGGCGGCGGAGCGCCTGAACGCCACGTTCGCCAGCCGCGAGGTCTACCGCAGCTTCTGGCGGCAGCATCCGGCGTTCAGCGCGGACTGGAGCCCGCTCGTGGAGGAATACGTCGACTACGACCTCACCGGCGAGGCACCCGTGCTCCGGCCGGCCACACGGTACCAGGCGATGGCGGACGACACCGCCGAGCTGCACCGTGGCGCCTCACTCCTGAAAGCCCTGGAGGAACTCTCGGTGGAGACCCTCGTGCTGCGGGCGCCGCGCGGCCTGCTGAACGAGCCCGGCGGCCTGTACGTGCCCGGCTATCTGGATGCCTGGGCGGAGAAGCTTCCGGCCTTGACCGTCCGCGAGGTCCCGGACGTGAACCACTACACGATCGTCATGGGCGGGGCGGGGGCCGCTGCTGTCGCGGACACAGTGCGGGAGGCCCTGGCGGTCGCGTAGCCAGTGGGCGCCGGGTGGCGCCGGCGCATCAGCTGGCTGACTCCAGGATCCGGGTTTTCGGGGCACCCTGGAGGGCGGGGGCCGCCGCGGGGGACGGCCAGACGTTCGCCTGAAGGTTCGCCAGGAGGGCTTCCGCCTGGGCCCGACGCTCGAAATCGAGTTCGACGACCACATGGTGCGGATCCTCCACCGGGCGGCTGATGCGGTGCGCGGTCACGCCCGACGCCGCGCGGTTGACGGGGTCACGGTCGAAGGCGCTCTTCCAGAGGCCAAAATCCTTGATCCCGTGCTCGATCTGCAGGGTGTACATCACAATTCCTCTTTCCCTCGGTTTCCCGTCGTTGCGGGGATAATCCACGTTAGGCGCGGGCGGCCAGCGTGCGGTATCCCAGAAATCTGGGGCGGATTCAGCAGGCAAAGCCCAAGGGGCATACTGAATCCATGACCACGAGCTGGGCGTTGAGCCGGAGCCTGGAACGCATCGGGCAGCTCTGCCGCGACGTCCCCGACGACCGGGAGCTGCGCCGGGGAGTGCTGGCGGAACTGGGCCGGATGGTGCCGTTCAGCGCCTACGCCTGGCCGCTGGCGGACCCCGAAACGGCCACCGGCATTTCGCCGATGGCCAGGATCCCCTGTCCGGATGAGCTTCCGGACCTGATCCGGCTCAAGTACCTGACCCCGGACTGCCGCTGGACCGCCCTCATGGGCCAGCACCGGCCGGCCACCACTCTGCTGATGGCGACGGGNCGGCCACCCGTCGCGCAGCCCCCTGTGGTCCGGGCTGCTGGCCCGTTACGGGGTGACGGACGTGCTGTCCGCGGTCTTCGCCGACAAACACGGCTGCTGGGGCTGGCTGGACCTTTGGCGTTCCGGGGACGAGGGCATCTTCACCGAGCCGGAGACGGAGTACCTTGCCACGGTGGCGCCGCTCGTGGCGGCGGGGCTCCGGCGGAGCCGGGCGGCGCAGTGCCGGCGGGACGCGGAAGGGAGGGGCGCTGCCGGGCTGGCTGTCCGGAAGCCCTTGCCGCCGCAGGCTGTGCTGACGCTCGACGAGGGACTGGCCGTGGTGGGACAGACCGCCTCAGCCGGCGACTGGCTGGGGCTGCTGCAGCGCGGGCCCCGGCCGTATGAGGGCATTCCGGCGGAGGTCCTCAACGTCGCCGCCCAGCTGCTGGCAAGGGACGCCGGGGTGGATGCCCGCCCGGCGATGTCGCGTCTTCCCGTGGGCCGCGGCGCCTGGGCGCTGCTGCGCTCCACCAGGATGGACGCCCGCCGGCCCGGGGCAACGCCTCCGCTCGCGGTGACCATCCAGGAGTGCCCGGCGGCGGACCGGCTGGAGGTGTTCGCCCACTGCTTTGCCCTGACCCCGCAGCAGCACCGGCTCCTGGGACTCACCGCCGGCGGACTTAACACGGCCGAGCTGGCAGCCGCCCTGGGAATCCGCCCCTACACCGTGCAGGACCAGTTCAAGG
>NZ_AUPJ01000376.1:542-2867 GCF_000427315.1 Arthrobacter sp. TB 26 | reverse complement strand
CGGTCCCGCCGTCCGTCCCGGCCGCACCCGCAGTCGAACTCCACGGAGGATCCGTTCCCGCCCCCGCGCAGAAGGTCCCGGGACAGTAACGCAGGACGGACCACCAGCCAGGCAAGCAGCAAGGAAACATCGTGGCGCAGAACACCGGCAAGGCACGCAAGGCGAAAGCGCCAAGCGCGACCCGTCGGCTGCGGCTGGGCCTCGGCGTCATGCTGACGCTCCTGCTCGTCGTCGGCGGAAAACTCTTCCTGGTCCAGGGTCTCGACGTCGGAGGCATGGCCGAGGCCGCGCTCCAAAACAGGCTTACCCCCATTGAACTGCCCGCAGAGCGCGGCAGCATCCTGGACGCCAACGGCAATGTCCTGGCCAGCAGCGTGATCCGCTACAACCTCGTTGTCGACCAGACCGTCAATACCAAAACCGAGTCATTCCGCCGGCTGGAGCAGGTGGACGGCAAGGACGAGCTCGTCAAGATCTCCCGGGACCAGGGCATCAACGAACTGGCCACGGTGCTGGGCATGGACAAGGACACGATCAAGAGCGCCCTGACGGGGGACCAGCGCTACTTCATCGTGGCCAAAGACCTGAAGCCCGACGTCGAGGACCGCATCTCCAAGCTCCAGATCCCGGGCATCGTCACCGAAGGCACCAGCAAGCGGGTGTACCCCAACGGCTCGGTGGCCGGCGGGATCGTCGGCTTCCTGAAGGACGGCACCACGGGCCAGGCCGGCCTGGAACAGACCCAGGACGAGATCCTGAAGGGCACCCCCGGCAAACGGCTGTTCGAAATCGGCGCCGACGGGCTGCGCATCCCGGTCGGAGTGGACCAGCTGACCCCGGCCGTGAACGGCAAGGACATCAGGCTTACGCTGAACTCGGACCTCCAGTACTTCGCCCAGCAGGCCATCCAGAGCCAGCGGGACAAACTCAGCGCCGAGTGGGGCGTCGTCATCGTCCAGGACATCAAGACCGGCAACATCATCGCGATGGCGGACACCAACTCCCCGGACCCCAACGACCCGGGCAAGGTCGATGCCAAGGACCGCGGCGTACGCGCCGTGACGGCTGCGTACGAGCCCGGCTCCGTGGAGAAGATGATCACGGCGTCCGCGCTGATCGAGGAGGGCAAATCAAGCCCGCTGGACAAGTTCACCATCCCGCCGTCGTACACCGTGGACGGACAAACGTTCAACGACTCCTTTACCCACGGCACCGAGGACCGCACCCTGGCCGGCATCCTGGGCTGGTCGATGAACACCGGCACGGTCATGGCCGGCCAGCGGCTCAGCAAGGAGCAGCGCTACAACTGGCTGAAGAAGTTCGGCATCGGGGAAGCGCCGGACATTGGCCTCCCCGCCGAGGCCCAGGGCATCCTGACTCCCTACGAGCAGTGGGACGGCCGCCAGGAGTACACCGTACTGTTCGGCCAGGGCGTCTCGCAGTCCACGCTCCAGACCGTCCGGGCCTTCCAGAGCATCGCCAACAACGGCGTGATGCTCCAGCCGCGGCTGATCGACGGCTACATCAATCCGGACGGCAGCGAGGAAAAGGCGCCAGCGCAGGCTCCCCGGGAGATCGTCTCCCCGGACACCGCCCGGCAGGTGCGGGACATCCTCGAGAGCGCCGTCACGGAGGGCCAGATCAAGGAAGCAGGGCTGGACGGCTACCGGGTCGGGGCGAAGACCGGCACCTCGCAGTCGCCGTGCGACGACGGCACCGCGGGATTCTGCGGCTTCACGGCGTCGATGGTCGGGATGGCGCCGATGGACAATCCGCGGTTTATTGTTGAAGTGGTCCTGCAACGGCCCAAGGGCGACATCTACGGAATCTCGAATGGACCGGTCTTCCGGTCCGTGATGAGCCAGGCGCTGCGGACGTTCAACGTCCCGCCGTCCACGGGTGAGCCTGTCCGCCTGCCGCAGTACGCCAAGTAGTACCAGCGCGAGAACCAGCACCACGAACGTCCGCCACGAACCTGTACCGGGTAACTGAGCCTGCGGGCCGGAGCATTCCTCCGCGCGCAGCGCCAGATCCACCAGCACCACCAACGGAGATCCACGTGTCAGATCAGAATGCCCCCGGCGCTTCCGCCGCGCCGTCCGGTCCGGGGTCCACCCCGGGCTTCCGGCCCTCTGCGGTTGCTGCCGTGCCGCTGGCAACCATCGGTGCGTCGATCGGCGTCGTCGTCCCCGGGGCGTCCGGCTCCGTCGCGGTCACCGGGATCTCGCTGAATTCCCGCACCGTGCAGCCCGGGGACCTCTATGTTGCCCTGCCCGGCGCGAGCCGGCACGGTGCCGACTTCGTCTCCCAGGCCGTGGAGGCCGG
>NZ_AUPJ01000376.1:0-532 GCF_000427315.1 Arthrobacter sp. TB 26 | reverse complement strand
CGGCCGCCGTGTTGACGGACGACGCCGGCGCGCGCCTGCTGTCCTTCTCCCACGACATCGCCGTGCCGGTGCTGCTGGCCGAGGAACCCCGCAGCCTCGTGGGCGCGCTGTCGGCCCTGATCTACCGGAGCCGGCCGGACGACGCGCCCGCCCCGGCCCTCTACGGCGTCACGGGCACCAACGGCAAGACCACCACCACCTACTTCCTCAACGCCCTGCTGCAGGCCCTCGGGAAGAAGACCGGGTTGATCGGCACCATTGAGATCCTGGCCGGCGGCGAACCCATTCCCAGCCTCCTCACGACACCCGAGTCCACCGACGTCCACGCCCTGCTGGCCCTGATGCGCGAACGCGGCCTCGATGCCGCCTCGATGGAGGTCTCCTCGCACGCCGTCGCGTTCCACCGCGTGGACGGGGTCGTGTTCGACGTCGCAGGCTTCACGAACCTGACCCAGGACCACCTTGACCTGCACGGGAGCATGGAAGAGTACTTCCAGACCAAGGCGCAGCTCTTCACCCCCGGGCGGGCCCG
>NZ_AUPJ01000375.1:6986-14144 GCF_000427315.1 Arthrobacter sp. TB 26 | reverse complement strand
TGCCGCGTCCGCGCTGCGGGGCGGCGCCGTCGTGCCGCGTACAATCAGCTGGTGCGGGGCCACCGCGGATTGCACTGATCCGGTGATCCCGTCGAGCTCGTCCAGCAGCATTTTGGTGCCCAGTTCGGCCTGCTCGTCCGGGCGCTGCCTGACGGTGGTGAGACCCATGGCCTCGGAAAAGTCGTGGTCGTCGATCCCGATCACCGAGAGGTCCTCCGGGATCCGCACGCCGGCCCGGGTGGCCTCGAAGATGATTCCCATGGCCATCTCATCCGAGGCGCAGAAGATTGCCGTGGGCTTCGGTCCGGGCCTGCCCCAGAGCCGGCGGAAGGCGTCCTGGCCGCTGCGGACCGTGAAGTCGCCCCATTCGTCCCATTCGTCCCGGACGTTCAGGCCGGCTTGGGCCATGACGTCCTGGAAGGCCTTGATCCGGACCCGGGGGACATCGAAGTTGAGGTCGGTTTCGTCGTCGCCGTGCAGCAGGGCGATTTCCGTGTGTCCA
Source organism: Arthrobacter sp. TB 26 (assembly GCF_000427315.1). GTDB lineage: Bacteria > Actinomycetota > Actinomycetes > Actinomycetales > Micrococcaceae > Arthrobacter. The sequence goes on along the minus strand of NZ_AUPJ01000375.1, from coordinate 13,642 downwards.
AGGCCGATCAGGTGCCGCACGGCCGTTGCGGCGGCGGCGTAGTCGTCGATCCCGATGTAGGGGCATTCCTCGACGTGGCCGCCGACGACGACCAACGGGATGTCGATTTTCTGGAGGTGTTCGATTTCCTCATGGGTCAGCGCCATACACAGGACCAGCAGCGCGTCGATTTGTTTGTAGACCATGGTCTTGCTGAACAGCCGCTCACGGTTGCTGCCGTGGCCGCCCAGGTTGAAGAGGGAGAGGTTGTACTGGCGGGCGTGCAGTTCACGGTCGGCGCCCTCGATGGCTTTGGAGAAGAACCAGCGGCTGACGAAAGGCGCCAGGACGCCGATGGTCTTGGTGCGCCCGGTGGCCAGCCCGGACGCTGACGAGGACGCCACATAACCCAGTTCTTCGGCGATGCCCAGGATCTTCTCCCGGGTTGCCGGCGAAACCCTGGGCAGGCCGCGGACGGCGCGGGACACGGTGGCGGTGGACACTCCGGCGGCCGTGGCAACATCCTCGATGCTGACACCGGAGTGGCCGCCGCGCTGTGCCCTGTCTGTTGTCTTTGCCACCGTGTCCCCTTGTCGACTCGCCGCCCTATCCCTTCAGCCCACCCGCAAGCAGGCCGCGGACAAAGTAGCGCTGCAGCCCGAAGAAGACTGCCAGCGGGACAATGATCGACACGAACGCCGCAGCGGGGTTGAGGTAATCCCTGCTTCCCCGGGTACCGGAGATCTCCGCCAGCCGCTGGGTAATGGGAGCCACATCCGCGGTGCCGCCGGAGAATACGAGGGCCACCAGCAGGTCGTTCCAAACCCAGAGGAACTGGAAGATAGCCAACGACGCCAGCGCCGGCACGGACAGCGGCAGGATGATTCGCCAGAAAATGGTGGTGTGCCCGGCGCCGTCGACCCTGGCAGCCTCGATCATTTCGCCCGGGATCTCCGAGATGAAGTTGTGCAGCAGGAAGATCCCCAACGGCAGTCCGAACATTGTGTGGGCTATCCACAGTTGGGCGTAGGAGCCGGAGGGCATCTGGAGGACCTGGGTGAAGAGCTGGAGCAGCGGTATCAGGGACATCTGCAGCGGGATGATCTGCAGCGCGAAGACGAAAATGAACAGGCCGTCCCGGCCCTTGAACTTTCCCCAGGCGAAGATGTAGGCGGCCATGGACGCCAGGACCAGAATGAACAGGGTGACGGGTATGACAATGGCGAGGGAGTTCACGAAGTACTGAGACAAATTCGGCGACTGGGAACCTGCCGAGGCGGTCACGTCGATATAGTGCTGGAACGTGAATTGCCAGTCCCCAAAGAAGTTCCACCACCCATCCGAGCGCGGTCCGACCTGTTTCGCAGCCGGGCGGAACGACGAGACAAACAGCCCGAAAGTCGGCACCGTCCAGATGACGGCGATCAGCAAAGCCGCCGCTGTGGCCCAGCGGGACGTCAGTTTCTGCTTGACCCTGCGCATGATCGGAGCGGCATCCTCCGGTGATCCGGTGATGCTGGGCTGCTCGGCGCGGGGGAGGGTCCGGGTCGCCTCGGAGGCCTCGTCCGGAACTGGAGTGGCGGTCATCGGATCTCCCTTTGCTGACGAAGGACGCGGGCGTTGTACACGACAATGGGCAGGACCAGCAGGAACAGCACCAAGGCGAGGGCTGCACCGCGGCCTGGCTCACCGGCCCGGAAGGCCTGGGTATACATCTCATTGGCGACGACGGAGGTGTCATAATTGCCGGCTGTCATCGTCCGGACAATGTCAAAGACCTTCAGCGTCGCGATCGTAATGGTGGTCAGCACTACGACCAACGCCCCACGGATCCCGGGAACGGTGACATTGCGGAATTGCTGCCACGGATTCGCGCCGTCCAAACGGGCGGCCTCCACCAGCTCCGTGGGCACTCCCTTGATAGCGGCCGACAAAACGACCATGGCGAACCCGGTCTGAATCCAAACCATCACGATAATAAGGAAGATCGTGTTTTCCGGCGCATCCAGCAGGAATTGCTTGGGCTGCATCCCCAAGGCAACACGGAGGAAGTTCAGGACGCCGGTCTGCTCAATACCAGGACCCCGGTAGTCGTAGACAAGCTTCCAGATGATGCCCGCTCCAACGAAGGAGATGGCCATCGGCATGAACACCAGCGCCTTCAATACCTTTTCGCCCCGTGCCTTGTCGATGAACACCGCATAAGCGAGGCCGAATCCCGTTGACAACAATGGCACCAGGACTGTCCAGACGATCGTGTTCCTGAGCGTCACCAACGCTTCCGGCTGGGTGAACATCCACACAAAGTTGTCGACGCCGTTCGGCTGGCCCTTGGCATCAGTAAAAGCGAAGAACGAGGTCTGAATAGCCGGATAGACAAGACCCACCAGCATCAGGATCGCTGCCGGCGCCAGAAAACCGATGACCGTCAGTTTGTCCTTTGACGATTTTGGCGCCTTGTCCACCACAAGCATGATGAGGCCAATGATGGCGGCGAAGACCGCCAGGGCAATCACTACTTGAAGAAGTTTCCCTCCGATAAATTCCATAGCCCGTCCTTCGAGGTGTCCGTGGATCAGTGAGTTCGAGAGAAAACGCTGCCTTCCTGCTCAAGAAGTACTGTGCAGGAAGGCAGCGCACTTGGCGTCAGCTCTTTGGCCAGCTGGATTCGATGGTGTCGGCGACCTGTTGGGAGGGTGTGCCGTTGATCCAGGTGACAATTCCCTTCCAGAAGGAGTTCGAACCGACGGCCCCGGGCATCAGATCAGACCCGTCGAAGCGGAATACTGTCTTGGGGTCCTGGAGGAGCTTGACGGACTGCTTGTCCAGTTCGGACTGCGCGTTGTTCGGGTCAAGTCCCTTGTTGGCGCTGATGACGCCGCCCAGCTTCACGCGGTTGTTGGCGAAGTCAGCACTGGCCATGTAAGCCAAGTACGCCTGGACCTCCGGGGTGTCCTTGTATGCGCCTACCATTTCGCCGCCACCCGTGATGGACTCGCCCCGGCTGGGGTCGATCGGCGGGGTCATGAACGCCCAGACATCACCGTCCGGAGCGACAACAGTCCCTTGCGGCCAGTTGGCGGCCTGGAAGTTGGCCTGGTGGTGCATGGCGCACTGCCCGTCAAGCACGGGCTGGCCAGCCTGTGCAAAACCGGTTGTCAGGATAGACCGCACGTCGCCGAAGCCGCCGTTGACGAAGTCCTGGTTGAGCAGGATCTCACCCGTCTTGTCGAAGGCGCTTACGATCTTGGAATCGTTGAAGGGAATCTGATGGCTGACCCACTGGTCGTAGACTTCAGGGCCCTCTGCCCGGAGGACAACATCCTCAATCCAGTCCGTGCCGGGCCAGCCGGTGGCTTCGCCGGACTCGAATCCAGCACACCAGGGCTTCATCGCCTTGTCGTCCGCGATCTTCTTGCTGAGAGTCAGCATCTCGTCCCAGGTCTTGGGGACTTCCCAGCCCTTGTCCTTGAATGTCTTGGGTGCATACCAGACATAGCCCTTGACGTTGGCCAACATGGGGGCCGTGTAGAACTTGCCGTCGACGGTTCCGTATTTCTTCCAGTCGGCGGACCAGTTCTTGTCCACAAGGTCCGAAACGGCTTTAGGGGCTTCCTTCAGGTTGCCCGCCCTGGCCTGGTCAGCCATGAGTCCGGGCTGCGGGAAAATGGCGACGTCCGGCGCGTTCCCGGCCTTGGCGCGCACACCGATCTGGGTCTCAAATTCTTTGCTGCCCTCATATTTCACAGTGATGCCGGTGCACTTCTCAAAGGGCGCCCAGGCCGCTTCAAGATTGGTCGCTTCAATATCGACAATGGTCGAGTACACAGAAACAGTCTTGCCATCGTGCTTGCCGTAGCTGGAATATGCGGCGCAATCTGTGTCGGCTGCAGACCCGGAGTTGCCGGTGCCACCGGTGGATCCACTGCAGGCGGTCAGGGACAGGGCCAAGACCCCGACCGTGGCGACGGGCAGCAAATAGTTGCGGTTGTTCATGCGGAAAACTCCTCATTGACTAGGTAGCGATCGGCGTTGGAGCGGCGGTGCGTGCGTGTGGTGCCCATCACAATAATCACCATCCGGTGAGGAATGCAAGCGTTTACACACAACCTTTGCGGAAAGGAGACCCTTATCGGGCACATAGCCCTGCGCGCCAACGCGCGCCGTTGCTGGGAAGTCGGCCCACCGCCCGCCTTGAGCGGGACCCGCAAGCACGTTGCGACAATCTCACCGCGGGGGTCAGCGGACCCGCTCAGCCCGCCCGAACCTCGACCGGGCACCCGAGACGATATGGATGAGCACCAGGGTACGTTTGCCGATGGCGAGGTCGAGCGCCTCCACGAGGGCGGACACCTCGGCCGCAAGCCGGTGGGGGGCCACGCCCTGGCGGGGCTGGATCCTGATTCTCAGGGCGGGTTCGCCGCGGAATTCGTAGGTGGAAACGGTTGCGCCAGCCAGGTCCGGACGGTCCGCCAACGCAGCCCGGAGCGCCTGCTCGGCAACCCCGCTGCCGATCCTGACGTTTCCGGGCACCTCGCCCGGATCCTCTTCGGACACGAGCAGGTTGGCCCTGCCCTTGCCCTGCTGGGCGACCCAGGCAACCATGGCGCCAATCACCAGGAGCAGTGCCAGGACCACCGCAATCCAAAGCCAGCTCTCCGCACGCCCCGGGAAGCGGGTGCGTTCGAAGAGGTCCCGCCAGATGCTCCAGACACCGGCGGCCCATCCCTGCCACCACACAGCCACCGCTGGCACACTCGCCAGCAGGATGAGCAGCACCCCGAGGCCGGACAGGGCAATTCCGAGGATGCCGATGAGGACACGGTTGAGGATTCTGGGGGTGCCGTTCATGCGCCGATCACCCCGGCAGGGGCCACATTGATCCGGACTTCCGGCGTGGGGGACAGCATCATGTCCCGGAGCTCATCCTGGACGGCCGCGAGCACGGCATCCGGGCTCAGCGGGACGCCGGACGTCGGACGGACGTTGACCTGGACCTGCCGCCGGGACACAGTCACCATCACTTGCTCCTGACTCACATTGGCGGCCACCCTGGCCCGGCGTGCCAGGGCGGAGGCAATCACTTCGTCGTCCACGACAACGGCGGTCCGGCGGTCCTGCAGAAGGTGGCGGGCCCGCCGTCCGGGCAGGACCGCGTTCAGGAAGAAGAACAGCCCGGCCATCAGCAGTACCGCGCCGATCACCCCGAGCAGGAGGGGCGGAACCCCGTTCGGGAGCGCCACCACCTGCTCCGCCGCAGTCTCGGGATCCACGAGCCATGGCGGCTGTCCGACGGCCCGGACCGCGGTTTCCAGGAGGGCGTAGACGCACAGCGCAATGACGAGGACGGCGGCGAGGATCGAGGCCACGGCCCTGGAGGAGTGGGTCTCGCGTTTGAGGATCAGCTCCATGCCATCGGCGGCTGTCCCCGCAGGTACCACGCGGCCGGTCGAAGGCGCGTCGCTGGGAGCAGGCGGAACGTATTGCCCGCCGCTCGACCCGTGTTCGGTGTCGTGGCTCAATGGACGCGCCCTCCTTCACTCACGCTGGCGCCGCTGATCCGGATGTCCACCCGGCTCAGCCGGACACCGCTTAGCTCGGTCACTCGGCGCAGGATGTCGGCCTTGGCGGCCACGGCCCGGTCCCAGATGGAGCCGCCGAAGCCCGCGATCCGCCCCGGGTCCCTGAGGAGGGCAGTCAGTGGGGGGACGGTGATGGGTGCGACAAGGGACAGGGCCAAGAGCCCGTCGTCGTCGGTCCACTCAGCACGGACCTCCTGCGGCGTAACGCCAAGGGCTTCGGCCGCGGCAGCCTGCGCCACGCTGGTGAGCGCCTGGGTGCTGATCCTGGTGTGTCCAGCCCTCGCGGCGGCGTGGACAGCACCAGCTGCGCCGCTCATGAGGAGGAACGCCGGCCCGTGAGGGCGTCAAGCACGCTGCGCAGGTCCAGTTTCCCTTCCGCGGCGCGGCCCAGCAGGGCTCCGATTCCCATGAACAGCAGGGCGCCGAGGAAACCCCATACGCCGAACTGGAAGGACATGAACGCGACGAAGGCGCCCATGGCGATCCCCACAACGGTCAGATTCACTGGATTGCCTCCCTTGAGGGCCGGGTCTCGGCCGGGGTGCCGGGCTTGGCCGGGCCGGGCACGTAGACATCATTGATCTCGATGTTGACTTCGATGACCTGGAGCCCGACGAGCTCCTCCACTGCCGCATACACAGCGGCGCGAATCTGGTCCGCCAGGGCGTGCAGGGGTGTGCCGTAGAGTGCCACCAGGTCAATGTCGACGGCTACCTGCGTTTCGCCGACCTCGGCACGGACACCGGCGGCGTGGTCCGCGCTGCCGACGGCGTCGCGGAAAGCGCCCAGCGCACGGGACGGCCCCGATCCCAGAGAGTAGACGCCGGGGACTGCGCGGGCGGCGATGCCCGCGACTTTCGCGACGGCGGTTTCGGAAATGACGGTGCGGCCACCGCCAAGAATCGGCACGTGGGCGGGCTGTCCGGGCACCGGGGCCGCTGCGGACTGGGAATTCTGGTATTCCATGAGGCACTCCCCCTTCTCTTTGTGACCACCCTAGTACCTGCCCTCGACATGGTGGCCGCTTGGCGCCGGGAAGGCCGCTGAGTCAGGGCCGTCACGGTGTCAGGGGCAGCCCCGGCCAGGGGCGGGGGG
>NZ_AUPJ01000375.1:0-6976 GCF_000427315.1 Arthrobacter sp. TB 26 | reverse complement strand
CGTGCAGTTGGCGGCGAGCCAGCCCTGCACCGGAGCCATGGCGTCCTGGAGTTTGCCGCTGGAGAAAATCGTCTGGTCTTTGATGCCGGCGATGGCCACCTGGCTGAGGGTCGTGAAGTCGGCCTTAATGCTGTCGGGGGCTCGTTCCGCGGTGCGGCTCAGTTCGGCTTTGGTCTTCTCCAGTTCGGCAGCCGTGCCCTGTGAAGCCGTCAGGGGCAGCAGGGTGGAGCCGGTGGCCTGCTCGGAAATCTTGGTGCAGGCCTCCGCCGCCGTGGCAAAGTCGCCCCAGGGGCCGGAGGACTTGCTGGGGCTCGCCGTCGCGGTCGACGGTGCGGGGCTGGCGGCCGCGGACGACGGCGCACTGCCGGCTTCCGGCGCGGAGCAGGCGGTGAGTGCCAGGGCTGCGAGAAGGGTGAATACGGTCAGCGGGCGTGCAGCATTCTTAGAAATCACGTGTAGGAATCACTTTTCGGTTGAGATTGCACCGCTGGCCCGATCAGGCTGCCGGCGGTCGTGGCGTTCTTTCCCCAGCGTGCGAGTCTAGCCCGGCGGGCGGGCCGGCCCACAAACCGGTCGCCGCCCTCGACCCCCATCGATTGCTCCGTAACGGCCCTTTTGGGCCCCCATAACGGCAGTTACGGAGCAATCGATGGGGTTAAAGAAGAAAAGCACCAGTTCCGAAGAACTGATGCTTCCCAGTGGTGGCTCCGACCGGCGTCGATCCGGTGACCTTTCGATTTTCAGTCGAACGCTCTACCAACTGAGCTACAGAGCCTAGGTGACATATCACCATGACAGCCGGAATTTCTTCTGGCAATCAGAGCGACCCTGACGGGACTTGAACCCGCGACCTCCGCCGTGACAGGGCGGCGCGCTAACCAACTGCGCTACAGGGCCTTGCTATTTTCTTGCTGCAGTATCGCTACCGCAATTTTTCAAGGCCTTTAGCCTACCAGACTTTCACATCCGGTTTGACCAGTTCCTTGCGTACCCCCAACGGGATTCGAACCCGTGCCGCCGCCGTGAAAGGGCGGTGTCCTAGGCCGCTAGACGATGGGGGCCAGGACGCCATCCGGTTAAAACCACTGAAACAAAGGGCAAAAATTAAGGGCCGAAGCCGTTCATTTTTGTCCTTTCGGGTTCCTCCGAACTGGACTATAAAACTATAAGGGCACACCCCCGGATTATCCAAAATCGGCGGCCGNCGGCCCGTGGGCGGTCAGGTCCGCCGGATCTGGTCCTGTTGCGCCCGCTCGACATCGCCGGCCGATTCCAGGTCTCCCCCGGCCCGCAACCCGGCGATGACGCCGTCAATGTCGGCGGCCGGCCGGTTCTGGCTGAGCTTCCGTTTCGCTTCCACCCTCGTGATGAGAAGTTCGACGCCGACAATCGCCCGGAGCTGGCCGGCGATGAAGCGGGCGGGGGCGTCGTCCACCGCCCACGGGTCCGCCGACGGTGCCTCGTGCAGCGTGGTCAGCCGCCGGACCAGGTTCTCCACCCAGGCCGGGTCGTCATGGATGACAAGCCGGCCGTAGACGTGCGCGGTGGTGTAGTTCCAGGTTGGCACCACCCGGCCGTGTTCGGCCTTGGACGGGTACCAGGACGGGGAGATGTAGGCATCGGACCGCTGGATGATGACGAGGGATTCCCCCAATGCCGGCAGCAGCCACTGGTCGTTGTTGCGGGCAACATGGCCCAGCAGCGCTCCGTGGTCGCCGGCGTCCGGGTCATAGACGAAGGGCAGCAGCGTCGCGAGCAGGCCGCGCTCCGTCGATGTCACCAGGTTGGCTGCCCCGGGGTTTGAGAGCAGTTCGTTGATGGCGGCCTGGTCGGCGGCGAAATGCGCGGGGACGTACATGGGAGTTTCCTTAGTAGGTGTTGAGAAGTGCCGTGCGGGACGGCCGACAAGTTCAGGCTACGAGCATGACAGCCAGGGTGACCATGACCAAGGCGATGCCGCCGTCGAGCACGCGCCAGCTGCCGGGCCGGGCGAACACCGGCGCGAGAAACCGGGCACCGGCGCCGAGGGCGGCGAACCACACGATGCTGCCCAGCCCAGCGCCGGCAGCAAACCACCACCGCCCGTCGGGTCCGTGGGTGCCGGCCAGGGACCCCAGCAGCAGGACGGTGTCCAGGTAGACGTGGGGGTTGAGCCAGGTCAGCGCGAGGCACGTCCCCAGCGCGGCCGCCCAGGTTCCGTTCCGCCCGGCACCAGGCAGGGAGGCCTGCGTTCCGCGGATGGCCCGCAGTGCTGCCATCGCCCCGTACGCCAGGAGGAAGGCGGCACCCGCCCAGCGCACGACCTCGAGAACTGCGGGCGCCCGCTCGATGAGGACGCCCACCCCGGCCACACCCAGGACGATCAGCACGAGGTCGGACAGGGCGCAGACGGCAACAACCAGCACGACGTGCGAGCGCTGGACGCCCTGGCGGAGCACAAAGGCGTTTTGGGCACCGATGGCGACGATCAGGGACAGCCCGCTTGCCAGGCCCGACACGAGAGAGAGGATCACCCGTCCCACGCTAGGGGCCCGGGAAACATGAAGCCAGTTAATAATTCTTGGCCAACATAAGATGAGCTAATGATCGACATCCATCCTGACCAGGCCCGGACCTTGGCAGCCATCGTGGCGCTCGGAAGCTTCGAGGCCGCCGCCAGCCACCTCTCGGTCACGGCGTCGGCAGTGAGCCAGCGCGTCCGCGCCCTCGAGGTGGCCGTCGGCCGCCCGGTGCTGAAACGGACCCGCCCCGTCGAACTCACCCCGCACGGCCACGCGGTGGTGCGTTTCGCCCGGCAGCTGGACATGCTCTCCGCCGACCTGGCCGAAGAGCTGCAGCCCGGCGCCCAGCCCTCCCTCGCCCGGCTGACTTTGGTCATCAACAGCGATTCACTGCACACCTGGGCGCTGCCCGGCCTGGCCGCGGTGGCGGGCAAAGTCCAGCTGGAGATTCTGCGCGAGGACCAGGACTACTCGCTGGAGCTCCTCCGCAGCGGCGCCGCGGCCGCCGCCATCACCACCACGGCCAAGGCGGCGCCGGGCTGTTCCTCCCGGCGCCTGGGTGTGATGCGCTACCTGCCGGTCTGCACTCCGGACTTCGCCGCCCGGTGGTTCCCCGCCGGGGCCTTGGCGGATACGCTCGCCGAGGCCCCGGTCATCGTCTTCGACCGCAAGGACGACCTGCAGGACCGGTACCTGCGGGGCGTGAGCCGCAAGGCACTCCAGCCGCCGAGGCATTACGTCCCGGCTGCCCACGAGTTCGGTGAAGCCATCCGTTGGGGCATGGGATGGGGACTGCTCCCCGAAATTGAGGTCTCGGAGGAACTTAAGCGCCGCACACTGGTCTCCCTGGACCCCGCAGCGCACGTCGACGTGCCGCTCCACTGGCAGCAGTGGCGGCACGGATCGGCCGCCCTCGACGAGGTCGCCGCGGCCATCCAGGCCGCCGCCCGGCCCCTCCGGTAAGCCGACGGGGACGGACCGGCCGCGGATGGCAGGAACTCGACTAGACGTGGCCGATTTCCGCCAGTCCCCGAGGCCCGGCACGGACTAGATTGGCAGCATGGCAACAACCGCCCACACGGGCTCACCCCAACCGGACAGCACCCACGAAGTGCCGCCGCACGCTCCCGCCGCCCAGCCCGCACAGCAAGCCCTCCAGCCGGGCCAGATCAGCGGGCTCGGCATCGCCGCCGTGATCGTCACCGTCGTCCTGTGGGCCTCAGCCTTCGTTGGCATCCGGGCCGTCGGGCCCAGCTTCTCCCCCGGCTCCCTGACCCTGGGCCGGCTGGCGATTGCCGCCGTCGTGCTGGGAGCTGTGGTGTTGCCACAACTCCTGAAGAACAAGAATCTCCCCCGGGACCGCGAATGGTGGCCCATCCTGGCCTACGGCGTGATGTGGTTCGGCGGCTACAACGTCGCGCTGAACGCCGCAGAGCACCTTCTCGACGCGGGCACGGCCGCCCTGCTGATCAACGTGAACCCGATCCTGGTCGCCATCATGGCCGGTGTAATCCTCAAGGAGGGCTTCCCGCGCTGGCTGATCATCGGCAGCCTCGTCGCCTTTGGCGGAGTCGCCGTGATCGCGCTCGGCTCCGGGCAACGGTCGACGGCGGACGTCGCCGGGGTTCTGCTCTGCCTGCTGGCGGCGGCCCTCGCCGCAGTCAGCGTCATCGTGCAGAAGCCGGTGCTGCGGAAGTTCCCCGCGGCCCAGGCCACCTGGTTCGGGATCATGGTCGGCGCGATCTGCTGCCTCCCCTTCAGCGCGCAGCTGGTCACCGAGCTGCAGGCGGCCCCGCTGCCGGCCACGCTGGGACTCGTCTACCTTGGCGTCTTCCCCACCGCGATCGCCTTCACCACCTGGGCCTACGCGCTGTCCCTTATCGACGCCGGCCGGCTCGCCGCCACCACCTACCTGGTGCCCGGGACCACGATCCTCATCTCCTGGCTGGTACTCGGCGAAATCCCCACCGTCTGGGGCCTGGTGGGCGGTGCCATCTGCCTCGTGGGGGTGGGGCTGACACGGCGCAGGTCCCGCTGATACGGCGCTAGAGTTTCAGCTATGCCCGCTACCCTGCCGCCAGGCCTGCCCATCATTCCGGACAGCCCGGACGACGGCGGGCACGGTCACGGACCGTTCCCGATGTCCGAGACCGACTTCGAGGCCGCGGTGAGCGACGCCCTGGACCGGATCCCGCCGGAACTCGCCAAGACCATGAACAACGTGGCCATCTTCATCGAGGACGACTACACACCCCAGCCCGGCGAGGACCCGGACACCGTGCTGCTGGGCCTCTACGAGGGTGTGCCGCTGACCGAACGGGACTCGTGGTGGGACGCCGGCTCGCTGCCGGACCGCATCACCATCTACCGCGAGCCGATCCTGGACATCTGCGAATCCCGCGAGGACGTGATCGAGGAAGTGACGGTCACCGTGGTCCACGAGATCGCGCACCACTTCGGCATCAGTGACGAGCGCCTGCACGAGCTCGGCTGGGGCTAGCCTTGTAGGCATGGGACACGACCACAGCCACTCACACGGCCTCTCTGTCACTGGCACTGCCAGGCACCGGAAGCGCCTGGTCGCCGTCCTGGCGATCACCCTCGCGGTCGTCCTGATCCAGATCGTCGGGGCGCTGGTCTCCGGGTCCCTCGCGCTGCTGGCGGACGCCGGCCACATGCTTTCCGACGCCGCCGGAGTCTTCATCGCCCTGCTGGCCGCGTGGATCGCCGCCCGGCCCGCCAGCGACCAGCGGACCTACGGCTACCAGCGCGCCGAGGTGCTGGCCGCCCTGGCCAACGCCCTCGTGCTGATCGTCATCTCGGTGGTCATCTTCACGGAAGCCATCCGCCGGCTTGGCTCCGCCCCCGAGGTCCAGACCGGCGTCATGCTGTACGCCGCCGTCCTGGGCGCCGTCGCCAACCTCGTGTCCCTGCTGATCCTGCGCGGCGCCCAGAAGGAAAGCCTCAACGTCCGCGGCGCGTACCTCGAGGTCCTGGGCGACCTGCTCGGCTCCTTCGCCGTGATCGCCGCCGCAGTGGTCATCATGATCACCGGATACCAGGCGGCGGACACCATCGCCTCGATCGTCATTGCGCTGATGATCCTGCCGCGGGCCTGGCACCTGCTCCGCGATGTGGTTGATGTGCTGCTCGAGGCGACGCCCAAGGGGGTGGACGTGCAATTGATCCGCGAGCACATCCTGGCCGTGGAGGGTGTGGTGTCGGTGCACGACATCCACATCTGGACCATCACCTCCGGCGTGCCCGTATTTTCAGCCCACGTGGTGGTGGAGGACGCGGCCCTGGGTGCCCGCGGCGCCGACCAGGTCCTGGACAAGCTCGTCAGCTGCCTGGGCTCACACTTCGACACCGAGCACTGCACCTTCCAGCTGGAACCGGCCTCCCACGCGGAGCACGAATCGCACCAGCACGCCTGACTCCGGAGGCTCCGGAAGCTCCGGAAGCTCCGGAGAGGTGTGCGCAGCGGACGACACAGCCGACACGCCCCGCCGAAATGTGACCAAATGACATAGTTGTTGTTTATGTTATTGATGTGACCAATGTTGCCAAAGTGGCAATTGGCACGTAGCCTCGACCGTGCTGGGGGTTCAGCCGCGGGTTTTTCACGCGCAGGAAGCCACGCCACCCGCTCCAGCCCGACACTGCAGCGAGGTTTGCCCATGACTTGGACCGGTTCCGGCCGAAAGACGGCCGCACTGTGCGCCGCCGTCGCACTCTTGGGCACCCTGGCCCTTCCCGCAAACGCAGCCCCGCTCCCGCCGGCTTTCCAGGTCCCGGCAGAACGAGTCCCGGCTGCGCCGGACGTTCCTTCTCCGGACGAGATTGCCGCCGCAAAGTCCAGTGAAAGCGCGACGGCGGCACAGGTCACCACGATCGACCGGCTCCTGGCGGACGCCTCCGCGGCCCAGGACGCCAGCCTCGCCGCCTCCCTTGAGGCCAATAACGCCTACGGCGAAGCGCTCGTGGAGCTCCAGCTCCGGCGCGACGCCGCCGCGGTTGCCGCCGCCAGGGCTGCGGCAGCCGGGGCCGAGCAGCAGAAAACGCGCAAACAGATCGGCCAGCTCGCCGGCGATCTTTACCGCAACGGCGGGCTGAATCCGGCCCTGAGCAGCTTTGTCAGCGGCAGCGGGAACGCCCTGCAGCAGGCCGCCACCCTCGAGGCGGTCACAGCCGGCCGCACCCGGGCCTTCCAGTCGGCGGAAACCGCCGCTGTGGCCGCCGCGTCCCTGACGGCTGCCGCCGCTGACGCCAACCGGGCCGCGGACGAGGCAGCGCGGACAGCGGAGGCACGGAAGCTCGACGCCGAGCGGGCCAGCGATGCCCAGCGGAAGGCTGTGTCCGAGGCAAAAGCGCAGCGGACTGTGCTGGTGGACCAGCTCGCGAACCTCAAGAACTCGACCGTTGCGCTGGAATCGGCCCGGGTGGACGCCCTGGACCGGCAGCGCCAGCAGGAC
>NZ_AUPJ01000374.1 GCF_000427315.1 Arthrobacter sp. TB 26 | reverse complement strand
GCGTGCTCCACATCCGCCCTCGTGATGGCGCCGCCCTTGCCGGTGCCGTGGATCCTGGCCGTGTCGACCCCCAGCCGGTGCGCCAGGTGCCGCACGGGAGGGGCGACCGGGGGAGCTTCGTTGGCAGTGACAGCAACGGCGGCGGCCCCGGCCCGGGGCGGCGGTGCCTCATGGCGGGGGGCCCCGACGTCGGCCGGGGTCTGCGTGATCCTGGCCAGCGGGGTACCCACCGGCACGGTTTCGCCGAGGTCCACGAGCAGCTCGGCAACCACCCCCTCCTGGAAGGACTCCACATCCATGACGGTCTTGTCGGTATCCACCACCGCGACGAGGTCCCCGCGGCGCACGTAGTCGCCGGGCTTGACCAGCCATTCGACGATCTTGCCGTGCTCCATGTCAGCACCGAGGGAGGGCATCAGGAAGTCAGCCACGCGCGCCGACCGCCTCCCGCGCTGCGGCGAGAATCCGCTCGACGGACGGCAGGGCCGCCAGTTCCAGCTGCTTGGAATAGGGAATCGGCACTTCGGCACTGCAGACCCGGCCCACCGGGGCATCCAGGTCATAGAACGCCTGCTCGGTGATCCGGGCGCTGATCTCAGCGGAGATGCTTCCGCTGCGCCACCCCTCATCCACCACCACGGCCCGGTGGGTCCGCCGCGCAGAGGTGAGGATGGCGGCGTCGTCGAGCGGCCGCAGGGTGCGCAGGTCCAGCACTTCGGCGTCGATGCCTTCATTCGCGAGCTGCCCGGCGGCGTCAAGCACCGTCGGGAGGGTTCCGCCGTAGGTGATGAGGGAAACATCGTTCCCGGGGCGCCGGACCGCGGCGGTGTCGATGTCCACCGGGCCGGCGTCGTCGTCGAGCTCCCCGGTGACGTTGTACAGCGAGCCGTGCTCGAAGATCAGGACCGGGTCCGGATCCTCCAGCGCGGTCCACAGCATGCCACGGGCGTCGGCGAGCGTGGCGGGGGCGAGGATGCGCAGCCCGGGGATGTGCGCGTACCAGCCCTCAAGGCTGTGGGAATGCTGCGCCCCGAGCTGGCGGCCGGCGCCGGTCGTCATCCGGATCACGACCGGAACATTGAATTGCCCGCCGGACATGTGCAGCAGGGAGGCGGCGTTGTTCACGATCTGGTCCAGGGCGAGGAGGCTGAAGTTGACGGTCATGATCTCCACGATCGGCCGCATCCCGCCGAGCGCCGCGCCGATCCCTGCCCCGACGAAGCCGGACTCCGACAGCGGGGTGTCGCGGATCCGTTCGGGCCCGAATTCCTCCAGCAGGCCCAGGCTGACCGCGAAGGAGCCGCCGTAGGCCCCCACGTCCTCGCCCATCAGGAACACCCGCTCGTCCCGGAGCATCGCGTCGCGGATACCGGCCCGGAGCGCCTCGCGGTAACTTGATTTCATGGCTCACTCCCCCCCGCCGGCGCCGGTTTCCGGGCTGGCGCCGCGCTCGCTGTAGACGAACCGGGTGAGGTCCTCGAGCGGTTCGGGGCTGCCGGCCTCGGCGAATTCGACGGCGGCGGCAACTTCCGCGTCGGCGTCCGCCTCCAGCTGCTCCCAGTCCTGCGCGGAGAGCTGGCCCGCGGCCTCCATCGCGGCGCGCAACAGGACGATAGGGTCACGTTCGAGCCAGCGTGCGACTTCGGCTTTGTCGCGGTACCGTTCCGGGTCGAACATCGAGTGCGCCCGGAACCGGTACGTGCGCAGCTCCAGGAAGTGCGGGCCGCCACCGGAGCGGACGGCGTCCACCGCGCGGCGGGCAGTTTCCTCGACGGCCAGGACGTCCATGCCGTCCACGGCCCACGCCGCGATCTCATAGGCGGCAGCCTTGAGGGCGATGTCCGTCTGCGATTCCGAGCGACCCAGCGCCGTCCCCATGGCATAGAGGTTGTTCTCGCAGCAGAACAGCACGGGCAGTTGCCACAGCGCGGCGAGATTGAGGCTTTCGTGGAATTCACCTTCCGCGACGGCGCCCTCGCCGAAGAAGCACACGGTCACGCGGGAGCGCCCGGCCATCTTGTCCGCGAGGGCAAGCCCGACGGCGAGCGGCAGGCCCCCGGCGACGATCGCGTTGCCGCCGAAGAAACGGGTGGCGGCGTCGAACAAGTGCATGGACCCGCCACGGCCAATGCAGCAGCCCTCCACGAAGCCGTACATTTCCGCCAGGATCGCCCCGGCAGGGACACCGCGCAGGAGGGCGTGGCCGTGCTCCCGGTAGGTGGCGACGACGGCGTCCTCCGGGGCCAGGCTTTCCAGCACCCCGGCCGCGACGGCTTCCTCGCCGATGTAGACGTGCAGGAAGCCGCGGATCTTGGCGGCGCTGTAGAGCTCAACGCATTTCTCCTCAAGCCGGCGGACGCGGAGCATCTGCAGCAGGAGGTGCCGGCCGTGGGCCGGATCCAGGTGGCTGCCGGGCACGTCCGCGGACCCGGTCATGTCCGGGCCTCCGGTGCTGGGGGCCCGGGCGCGGCGTCGTCCGGCTCCGGCGCCCCGGCCGGGGTCTCGATGGTGGAGGTGTCGCCCTCCGGCAGGCCGAGTTCACGGGCCTTGAGCAGCCGCCGGAGGATCTTGCCGCTGCGGGTCCGCGGCAGGGCCGTGGTGAAGTCCAGCAGCCGCGGCGCCACCGCCGGGCCGAGTCTCTTGCGGGCGAAGCCGATGATCTCCAGCTGCAGTTCCTCGGAGGGTTCCCAACCGGGCCGCAGTTCCACGAATGCCTTGACCACCTCGCCGGCCACCGGATCGGGGNNNGGGGACCCCGATCACCCCGGCTTCGGCCACGGCTTCGTGTTCCATCAGCAAGCTCTCCACCTCGAACGGGCCGATCAGGTGTCCCGAGGACTTGATGACGTCGTCGCCGCGTCCGACGAACCAGTAGTACCCGTCGGCGTCGCGCCGGGCGAGGTCGCCGGTGAGGTACCAGCCGCCCACGAAGCAGCGGCGGTAACGTTCCTCCTCATGCAGGTAGCCGCGGAACATCGAGGGCCAGCCCGGCCGCAGCGCCAGTTCGCCGACGGCGTCCGGCGCCGTCACAAGGACCGCCTTGCCGTCGCGGACAATGGGCTTGTCCTGCGCGTCCCTGGCCACGATGCCCGCCTCGACGCCGGGCAGCGGCCGGCCCATCGAGCCGGGGCGGATCTCGGTGGCCGCGTAGTTGGAGATCATGATGCCGCCGGTTTCGGTCTGCCACCAGTTGTCATGCACCGGCTGGCCAAAGGCTTCCTGGCCCCAGACGACGACCTCCGGATTGAGCGGTTCCCCGACGCTGGCCACGAAGCGCAGCGCGGACAGGTCATGGCCCCGGGCGCGGTCCGCGCCGGCCTTCATCAGCATCCGCAGGGCCGTGGGGGCGGTGTACCAGACGGTGACGTGCTGCTCGGCGAGGATCCGGTACCAGCGGTCCGCGTCCATCTCCTCTTCGTCCACGATCGTTGTCACCCCGTGGGTCAACGGCGCGATCACACCGTACGAGGTGCCGGTGACCCAGCCGGGGTCGGCCGTGCACCAGTACACGTCCTCCGGGTGCAGGTCCAGCGCGGAGGTGCCGGTCGCGTGGTGGGCTGTGACGGCGTCGTGCACGTGGACGGCGCCCTTCGGGGTTCCGGTGGTGCCGGACGTGAAGTGCAGCAGGGCCATGTCCTCGGCCTGCGTCGCGGCGATCACGGCGTCGGCCGGCGCTGCGCGCATCAGCGCGGCGAGGTCCAGCGTTCCCG
The DNA here is from genome assembly GCF_000427315.1 of Arthrobacter sp. TB 26. Lineage (GTDB taxonomy): Bacteria > Actinomycetota > Actinomycetes > Actinomycetales > Micrococcaceae > Arthrobacter. The sequence goes on along the minus strand of NZ_AUPJ01000374.1, from coordinate 12,194 downwards.
GCTCCGGGCTGCCGTCGGCGTCGGTCAGCAGGACGTACCGGAGTTCCGGCAGCGAGCCGCGGAGCTGGGCAATCTTTTTGCGGTAGAGCGCCCGGGTGGTGACCAGGGCCCGGCCGGAGCCCAACTGCAGCCGCTGGCGGACGGGTTCGGGGCCGAACGCGGAGAACAGCGGGCAGAAGACGCTGGCGTTCTTCAGGGTGCCCAGCACCGCGATGTACAGCGCCGGGCCGCGGCCGGTGAGCGAGAAGACGCGCTCACCGCGCCCGATGCCGAGCGCGCGCAGCACTCCCGCAAAGCGGTTGGTCTGCTCTGCAAGGTCGGCGAACGTGAGCGAGTGGCTGCTGCCGTCGGCCCGGACGAACCGCAGCGCCTCGTGCCCGGCGAGCCCCCCGGCGGCGTGCCGGTCCACAGCTTCATAAGCGATGTTGACGCCGCGGCCCCCGGGCAGTCCGGACAGTTGATGGCGGGCTTCGTCCCAGGAGAACGCCGCACACGCCGCGTCATAGTCCACCAGGTTCGGCCGGACCCGGAGGCCGCCGACGTCTTTGGCAATGGTGGGCCAGCGGGTCGAGGGTTCCGTTCCTGCCGTCATGGTTCCATCGCACTCCTGCCCGGCAAGGGTTCCTAGAGGATAAAGACCCGGCGCGCGGGTCTCGGAAGCAGCCGGCAGGCGGCCCGACATCAAACGGCGCGGCTGGGAATCCTGCGCCGGCCAGCCACTAAACTGGGTCCCATGACTGCCAACAGTGCCCCCGCAGCTGACACCGCTGCCGCCCGTGCCCGCCTTCTTGAACTGATCAAGGAGTTGGCCGTCGTCCGCGGCAAGGTCATCCTCTCGAGCGGCGCCGAGGCCGACTACTACATCGACCTGCGCCGCATCACGCTGCACCATGAGGCGTCCAAGCTGGTCGGCCAGGTCATGCTCTCGCTGCTGGAGGACGCCGGCATCGACTTTGAGTGCGCGGGCGGACTCACCATGGGTGCCGACCCGGTGGGTACCGCCGTGATGCATTCCGCCGTCGACGCCGGACGGCCCGTCGACGCCTTCGTGGTCCGCAAGGCGCAGAAGTCCTACGGCATGGGCCGGCAGGTGGAGGGCCCCTCCGTCGAGGGCCGCAAGGTGCTGGTGCTGGAGGACACTTCCACGACCGGCGGCTCCGCGCTGACCGCCGTCGAGGGCGTCCGCAAAGCCGGCGGCAACGTTGTCGCCGTCGCCGTGATCGTGGACCGCGACACCGGTGCCAAGGAAAAGATCGAAAAAGAGGCCGGTGTTCCCTACCTCTTCGCGTTCGGCAAGGACGAACTCGGCCTGAGCTAGCCCGTTCATCCGTCAGCGGACGCGTGTGGACGGTGGATTGGGCGGTGAATTATCATTTTGAGGTATCCACCACACCCCTCCGGAGACCACGCGCCATGCTCCTTCCCGACGAAATCCTCGGATCTGTTCCCCTCAGCACCGTCGACCAGATCCAGAACCTCATCCTGGACAGCGCCGATTTTGAGGACTTCCTCAACGAGCTCGCGCGTTTCTCCGCGCACCAGGTGGCGGGCGCCGGCGATGACGCCCTGTGTGGCATCACGCTGCTGCGCGACCGCAAGGCGGCGACCATCGGCTGGAGCAGCGACTCCGCCCGCGAAGTGGACGAAATCCAGTACCGGCTCTCGCAGGGCCCGTGCCTGACAGCAGCGCAGGAGGAACGCGAAGTCTACGTTCCGGACCTGTTCGATGAGGACCGCTGGGGACCCGACTATGCCAGTGCCGTCGCTTCCCACGGGCTTCGCTCGGTGCTCTCCGTGCCCTTCCACCTCCAGGGCGAGGCCCAGGCGGCGCTGAACCTTTACTCGGATGTGCCGCACAAGTTCGACGGCGACGTCGCCGCCCGGGCGCGCGGCTACACCCGTGAAATCTCACAGGCGCTGCGGCTGGCCGTCCGCTTCTCCCTGCACACGGACAGTGCCACCAATCTGCGGGCCACCCTGGAATCCCGTACCGTAATCGACATGGCCATCGGAATTGTCATGGCACAGAACCGCTGCAACCAGGAAGCGGCTGTCAAGATCCTCACCGACGCCTCCAGCAACGGGAACGTCAAGCTGCGGGACATCGCCACCTCGCTGGTCCAGTCCGTGGGCGGCACCAAATCCCGGACACACTTCGAGGAACCCGGCCGGCGAGCAGTCGGCTGAACCGGTAGCGCCATATGACTTGTGCACACCCCCGGTGGCCTATACGCTAAATGCGGTTGAGCCGTCGGCCATAGACACCCTTTTTTGGAGTACCTATGGACGCATCGTTGAACGCTCAAGCCAAACTGGACATCGCTTCAGATGTCCTCCGGATCGATGTCCGGGGGAGCCTTACGCAGGACTCCCGCCCCGCCCTGATGCAGCTGATCCAGCGCGTCCGCCGCATGGGCATCACGTCACACATCCGGGTCAACCTCGGCCGCGCCGCCTTCGTGGAATCCGCGGCCCTGGCCGGCCTCCGCAACGACCTCAATGCGATCGACGGCGCCGCGGGGCTGGTCGACACCGCCGGCGCCCTGCCCAGCTCGGCCGGGGTTTCCCTCGAGCTGAACCCTTATCTGGAAAGCGCCGTCACCGCGCTGCCGTCCCTCGACCTCTCGACGGACTTCACCGCGTCCCTTGACTCCTCAGGGACCCGGCCGTTGAACGTCTTCTCCGATGACGAATTGCTGGCGGCGAGTGACTCCGTGTTCGGGCTGCTGGATAACCCGGCGGACATGGCCCGCTCGCAACTTCTGGCGACCTATAACGAAATCGGTCTCGAAATCAGCCGCCGCAACGTCGGCCTCGAAGCAGTCCGCCCCGGTGCCGACCGCGAGTCCGAGCCCGCCTAGCCAGGGTCATCCGCCGGACTGTGGCTGAGCTGTTATCCGGCGCCGTTTCTGATCCGCGTTCCCCGGTGACTACGGTAGAGATGTGCCGCGTGAGCCGGAAGTTGAGGATGTGGGCGCGGACGGCGACGCCGCCCGTGTGCTTCGGCACGCCGCCGCAATGCGACGTTTCTCCCGGCGTGGTTTCCTGGCCGGCGCGGGCTCGGCCTCGGTGCTGGCGGCCGACATGATCTTCACCCGGCGCGTGCAGGCCGAGCGCCGCGTCCACAAGATCCTCACGGTGCCGGATGAGACTGCCGGGAAGTACTTCCCCCACGCCAGCTGGTTCCTCTTCCCCGGCTACAAAACGAGCTGGGAGGAAGCCCAGTGGATCCTGAACGCGCTCCGCGGGGCGCTGAACAAACGGGGCCAGCTCGCCGCCGTCGGATACTCCAACGTGGGCCTCGACATCGACGAGATCGTGATCGCCGTGGTCGAGCACGCGCGGGCCCATCAGCTGACCACGTTGTACTTCTACGGCCACAGCTTCGGCGGCATGGTGGCAACCCAGGTTGCCGCCCGCCTTCGGGAGCTTCACGGCATTGAGGTGGCGCTCATCCTGCTCGATTCCAGTCCGTGCACCAAGTACGACGTGCTGGACCAGAGCTGGTTTGAGGGTGTGGTGCTGCTCTACGAGAGCGGCTTCCGCTTCCCCACGGTGCTGCGCGGCGGCTACGAACTCGGCGAGCGGGTGCTGCACAAGGACGAGCGCAGCTGGGGACAGGTCCTGGACCAGACCTTGGAACAGCTCTCGCCGATTGCGCCATCCACCGTGCTGATCCAGTCTGAGTCCGCCTATATCTACCACTTCGACGCAACCCGCTTTGCGGGAAAGCTCGGCGGGACGCGGATGGCCTTCATCGGCAACCCGCGCGACCGGACCGTGGACTACGCGGCAGCCCGGGACTCCTGGTCCCTGATCTTCAAGGACAATATGGTCTCCAACAGTTTGAGGACCGACGGCGCCCGGCCGGCGCACGCCAGCCCGGGCTGGAATCCGTTCGTCTACCGGCCGATCATCGAGGGGCTGGAGGACGAGCTTTTCCCGCTGCCGTCCGGCGGAGGCAGGAAAACCGCCTTCTAACGCAGGTCCTAGATCTGGTTCTTCAGGTCTGCCACGGAGTTCAGGATCTGGTTGGGCCGGAACGGGTACGCGGCGATGTCGTCCTTATGGGTGATACCGCTGAGCACCAGCACTGTGTGCAGCCCCGCTTCCATGCCCGCGATGATGTCGGTGTCCATCCGGTCACCGATCATGGCGGTGGTTTCCGAATGCGCGTCGATCTGGTTCATGGCCGAGCGGAACATCATCGGATTCGGCTTGCCCACAATGTACGGCTCCCGGCCGGTCGCCTTGGTGATGAGCGCCGCGATGGCGCCGGTGGCGGGCATCGGGCCGTCCTTCGAGGGCCCGGTGGCGTCGGGGTTGGTGGCGATGAACCTCGCCCCGCCCAGGATCAGCCGGATGGCCATGGTGATGGCTTCAAAGGAGTAGGTGCGGGTTTCGCCGAGCACCACAAAGTCCGGGTCCTGGTCGGTGAGGATAAAGCCCGCCTCGTGCAGCGCCGTCGTGAGGCCCGCCTCGCCGATCGTGTAGGCGCGGTTGCCCGAATCCGAACCCCGCACCTGGTCCTTGAGGAACTGGGCCGTGGCCAGGGCCGAAGTCCAGATGTTCTCCTCGGGGATCTCCAGGCCCGAGCTCTTCAGCCGGGCGGCGAGGTCACGGGGCGTGAAGATGGAGTTGTTGGTCAGGACGAGGAAGCGCTTGGACGTGTCCACCCAGCGCTGGATGAGTTCAGCGGCACCCGGGATGGGCTGGTTTTCGTGGACCAGGACGCCATCCATGTCGGTCAGCCAGCACTCGATCTCCTGGCCGCTGCGGTACACGGATTTTGATGAAAGCACGTGGTCCGAGTCTTCCCTGTGGTCTGCCTGCTGCTCCGCCATGCTGTCCTCCGCCGATAATGTGCCGATGCCAGTCCCAGTCTAATGTTGAGTCGTGACTGAACCCGAGATACCCAGCGAAATCCCTCCCGTGACCGCGCAGGAGGGGGAAGCGGCAGCCGAGGCAGAGCCCAAGGCGGAGGTCGGCGTCGGCCCCTGGGAAGGCGAACTGCCGGCGGGCGAGCACTGGGACCCGGACCTCCTCGCGGACGGCGACCGGCGCAATGTGGTGGACAAATACCGCTACTGGAAGCACGAGTCGATCGTGGCGGACCTGGACTCCAAGCGGCACAATTTCCACATTGCGATCGAAAACTGGCAGCACGACATGAACATCGGCACCGTCGTGCGCAGCGCCAACGCGTTCCTGGCCAAGGAAGTGCACATCATCGGACGACGCCGGTGGAACCGCCGCGGAGCCATGGTCACCGACCGCTACCAGCACATCCGCCACCACCCGACCGTGGACGACTTCGTGGCGTGGGCGCAGGGGGAGGGCCTGGCCATCATCGGCATCGACATCTTCCCGGACTCCGTCCCGCTGGAAACCTATGAACTGCCCAAAGACTGCGTGCTGGTGTTTGGGCAGGAGGGCCCGGGGCTGTCCCCCGAGGTCCACCAGGCGGCGGTGGACACCTTGTCGATCGAGCAGTTCGGCTCCACCCGCTCCATTAACGCCGCCTCGGCCGCGGCCATCGCGATGCACGCCTGGATCCGCCGGCACGTGTTCAACCAGCTCCCGGGGTAGGCCGGGCCTCCGGGGTCCGCGCGAGTTGGCACTTCGCAGCAATGTTGCGCACCAACACTGCCGCGAAATGCCAACTCGATGCGCCGCGGGGCGCAGGACTGTGGATAAGTCCTCCGGAGTCTTGCGGAAGCAGGCACAATGGGCCATGCGCAGGGCACCGCTTCCGCTCCACCTGACATCCGGATCATTTTCGCTGCGTGCCGCGGACAAGGCCGGGGTCACCCGCACCCGCACCGTGGCCCGGGATCTGGTGACCGTGTCCCGCGGCATCAGGGTCCCCACTGGTTCTTCCGCCACGGGTTCTGCCGCCCTGCGGGCATACACCGACCTTGACGACGAGTCCACCCTCAGCCTCGGGTCGGCGGCGCGCCTCTGGGACGCGCCCCTGCCCGGCTGGCTCGAGGAGGACTGGCGCATCCACCTCGCCCGGCGCCGGGGTTCCAGCACGCCGCGACGGGTCAACGTTGTGGGGCATTTGTTGGCACTGTTCCCGGATGAGGTGGTGGAGCTCGACGGCGTCCGGCTCACCTCGCCGGCCCGGACCTGGCTGGACCTGGCCTCGGTACTCAGCGCCGAGGACCTTGTCATAGCCGGCGATTCACTGGTCTGCGAACACGGGCCGGAGTTCCCTGTACCCCGCCAGGCCCGGTGCAGCATCGACGAGTTGCGGGTCATGGTGGAGCGGCACCCGGGAAGCCGCGGTATGCGGAAGGCGCGGTCCGCCGTCGAGCTCATCCGGGTGGGTGCCGATTCGCCACCCGAAACGCGGCTGCGGCTGGCGCTGGTCCGTGCCGGGCTGCCCGAACCGATACTGAACCACGTGGTCTGGGGCGAGGACCCGTGGGGCGGCCCGGGCTCTCCCGTCCTGTGGCCCGATGCCGCCTACCCGCAGTGGCGGGTTGGACTCCAGTACGAAGGGGCACACCACAACGGGGCGGACCAGTACTTGCGCGACATCAGGAGGGCCGACACCGCGGCGCGTTGCGGTTGGATCGAGGTTCGCGTGTCCCGCCTGGACCTCGCCGGCGAGCATCCCGCTGCCGTCCGCAAGGTCCGCAGCGCGCTGGAGAGCCGCGGCAGGCGCGCGAGTTGACAGTTTGCGGCAGTGTTGGGCGCCAATACTGCCGCGAAATGCCTACTCGGCGAATGGGAGCAGGGGACGGGGGTCCAGCGAGTTATTACAGGCCCGAGTGACCGGAACCACTGCCCCCGGCGCAGGAATGGCTAGGATGGTTCCTAGCCGACGAGGTTCACTCCAGGGTCAACCAGCCCGCAGACGAAATTCACTTTAGGAGTCAGTATGCCCATTGCAACCCCAGAGATCTACTCCGAGATGATCGACCGCGCTAAGGCGGGCGGCTTCGCGTTCCCGGCCGTCAACGTCACCTCCTCCCAGACCCTGAACGCCGCCCTCCGCGGCTTCGCCGAGGCCGAGTCCGACGGCATCGTCCAGGTCTCCACCGGCGGCGCTGCCTATTGGTCCGGCGCCTCCACCAAGGACATGGTGGCCGGTTCCCTGGGCTTCGCCGCGTTTGCCCGCGAGGTGGCCAAGAACTACGGCGTTAATATCGCCCTGCACACGGACCACTGCCCGAAGGACAAGCTGGACGGCTTCGTCCTGCCGCTGCTGGCAGCCTCCGAGGCCGAGGTCAAGGCCGGCCGCAACCCGCTCTTCAACTCGCACATGTGGGACGGCTCGGCCGAAACCCTGCAGGAGAACCTGCGGATCGCCCGCGAACTGCTCGAGCGCACCGCCGCCGCCAAGATGATCCTCGAGGTCGAAATCGGCACCGTCGGCGGCGAGGAAGACGGCGTCGAGAACGCCATCAACGACAAGCTGTACACCACCGTCGAGGACGCCCTGGCCACGATCGACGCCCTCGGCTCCGGCGAAAACGGCCGCTACATCACGGCGCTGACCTTCGGCAACGTGCACGGCGTCTACAAGCCCGGTGGCGTCAAACTCCGCCCGGAAATCCTCAAGGACATCCAGGAGCAGGTCGGCGCCAAGATCGGCAAGGCCAACCCGTTCGACCTCGTCTTCCACGGCGGCTCCGGCTCCTCCGAGAAGGAAATCGCGGACGCGGTGTCCTACGGCGTCATCAAGATGAACATCGACACCGACACCCAGTACGCCTACACCCGCCCCGTGGCGGACCACATGTTCCGCAACTACGACGGCGTGCTGAAGGTCGACGGCGAGGTCGGCAACAAGAAGCTCTACGATCCCCGCGTCTGGGGTGCCTCCGCCGAGGCAGGCCTCGCGGCCCGCGTCGTCGAGGCTGCGCAGCAGCTCGGCTCCACCGGCAAGACGTTCTAGGCATGTCGGACGAGTTCCGCAAGAACCTGATGGGTCCTGAGCCGACGCTCCTGCCTGCCGAGACCGAGGTCTACGCGGCGCTGGATGCCGGCCAGGAAGCCCTGGACCTGGTGGAAAAGCACCCGACGTCCTCGCTGCTCTGGGCCGTGCTGGCCGAGGAAGCGTGGAGCGAGGGCCGGACCATCGACTCCTACGCGTACTCCCGCGTCGGCTACCACCGCGGCCTGGATTCGCTGCGCCGCAACGGCTGGCGCGGCGTCGGGCCCATCCCCTGGGAACACGAACCGAACCGCGGCTTCCTGCGAGCCCTATACTCGCTGGGCCGCGCCTCCGCGGCAATCGGCGAAGCCGAGGAGCCGGAGCGGATCGAGAAGTTCCTCAAGGACTCCGACCCCACTGCCAAGGCAGCCATCGAAGCAGAGAAACGCTGACCGTCACGGCACCGAGAAGCAACGCGGGGTCACTTCCGGCCCATTCCACCCCTTGGGATGGGCCGGAAGNCGCCGTCGTCGGTGCGGAAAGTGGGGGATCAGCTGGTCTTGGCCAGGCCGGTGCGGGCCATCGCGTCCAGGTAGACCGTTGCCATCTCATCGAGGTACTGCTCCTGCCGGGCAGGTGTGCCGGCGAAGGCGCGGCCGCTGAGCGAGCGGACCTTGTAGGTCTTGAGGCCGCGGCGCCAGATCATGGGCACCTCGGTCTTGAGGAGGAGGTTTGCGAGGCGGTTGGCTTCGGTGCCGTGCGCCACGATCACCGAGGCGCGGGGCACAACGGCGAGGAACTTCAGCAGCGGCTTCAGGCCTGCGGAAATCTGGTCCGGCGTGAACTTGCCGTTGGGCTCGCCCGGGACGTACCAGGGGTGGACGTTCCAGGGCATCACGTACTCCGGGCGCAGGCCCAGCTTCCACTGGACACCGAGCAGGCGGGTGGCGGCTTCCTCGTCACCGGCGGTGATGAAACCCGATTCATCCTCTGTTCCGATGTTGGAGAAGAGGCTGATGATGCGGCACTCATCGATGTCGTGCATCGGGTCCACATAGGGAACATTCGTGCCAGCTTTGGTTGCCTGCAGCGTGTCGCACAGCTCGTTGACGGCCGCGACGCTAGGTTCGTAGCGGCGGCTCAAAAGCTGTTCGCGGGAATTTTCAGTGGCCAAGGCTGTCATATATTGCTGAGTCTCCTGCGGGATTGGTGAAGCTGCCAGACCGTACGCGGGCACGCCGAGCACCGGGGCACGCCGAATACGGTGTGGTTTGAAAATGTGGTGTGGACCGATTCCTGGTCGATCCTTATTAGTCTATCAAGCCCTGCGAAATGACGGGCCGGCCGCAGGCGATCTACCAGAGCCGCGCGGTGGCGCGGCGGGCGCCTTCGCCCAGGGATTCCAGCTTGGCAAAGGCGATTTGCGGGTGCACCCGGCCGCCGAGACCGCAGTCTGTGGAGGCAATCACATTTTCCCGGCCCACCAATTGGGCGAAGCGCACGATCCGGTCAGCCACCAGGTCCGGGTGCTCGACGACGTTGGTGGCGTGGGAGACGACGCCGGGGATGATGACTTTTCCGTCGGGAAGCTTGGTGTCCTCCCAGACGCGCCATTCATGCTCGTGGCGGACGTTGGCGGCCTCGAAGGAGTAGCCCCCCGCATTGACCTGCAGTACGGAGCCGATGATGTCCGCGAAGGGGATGTCCGTGGTGTGCGGTCCGTGCCAGGAACCCCAGCACACGTGCAGCCGGATCTGCTCCTGGGGGAGGTCGCGCAGGGCCCAGTTTGTGGCCTCGACCCGGAGCTGGATGAACTTGAGATAGTCGGCCAGGCTCGGTTCCGGATTGATCTGGTCCCAGCTTTCGGCCAGCGACGGGTCGTCGAGCTGGACAGTGAGACCGGCGTCGATGATGGCCTTGTACTCCTCACGCATGGCGTCGGCGCAGGCGTAGAGGAGCTCCTCATCGGTCTTGTAGTACTCGTTCGCGACGCGGGCGCAGGAGCCGGGGGACAGGGAAGCGACGAAGCCCTCGGACAGCCCGGCTGCGGCCATGCCGGTCTTGAGGTTGGCGATGTCCGAGCCCACCAGAGCCTGCCCGGTGTAGCGCAGCGGGCCGGCGATCTTCGGCTGCGTGACGCTCTTGCGGTGCGCCAGGATCCCGGAGGACGGGTCGTTGTAGGCGTCGTTGAACTTCTGCCGGTCGCGCCGGTCCGGGAAGGTGGTCAGCACGATGTGGCCGGGGCTGGAGCGGTGAACCGCGGAGTCAGCCCAGCGGTCCACATCGGTCGGTTCAAGGCCGCCAAGCCGGCTGAAGGAGTAGTTCCACCACGCGCCGTAGTCCACCGAGCTGGACATGGTGTGCCCGTATTCGCCGTCGTTGGGGATATCGATGCCGAGGTCTTTCTGCCGCTGCACGATGTCAGCCACGGAGGTTTCCAGCAGGTCCAGGAACTCGGGGGTGATGCCGTCTGCTTCCTTGGCCTCGTTCGCGGCGATGAGCTCGGGGGTGCGGGGCAACGAGCCGGCGTGGGTGGCGCGGATATGGTCGGTGTTCTGCTGCGCGTTCGGCTGCATGGGGGCGCTTCCTTTCCATCGGTCCTGGCGGTAGCACCTTTGCCGTCCCAGCGGCCGCGGCTAAGCGGGCTGTGTCCGGGCAGGGTTGCTGCGGCGTCAACGGTCCAGGTCCCTCGGCCGCTCGGGATGGTCAACTCTTACTTAATTCCACCCGGCAGCCCTGCGCAAGTCTTTCCGGCGTAGTCCCGCTGGCTGGACACCGCGTCGCGGGCGCAACCGGCAGGAAGTCCATTGGATGGTCAAATGAGCTGCCGCCACCGCGATCGGCTAAACTTGGGTGGTAAGAGCCCCGGACTCTGGCGTTGATGGTAAGAGCACAGCGGTAGATTCGGGGCATTCTCATGAACGGCGCTGAGCTCCGGTGACCACCCTGGTGAATCACACGGACTTCGGCCCGAACGAATGGGGGAGGATCCCATGCCAGCAATCGTGATCGTCGGAGCCCAATGGGGCGACGAAGGCAAAGGTAAGGCCACTGACCTGCTTGGTGGCCGAGTCGACTACGTCGTCAAGCCCAACGGCGGCAACAATGCCGGGCACACCGTCGTCGTAGGCGGTGAGAAGTATGAGCTCAAGCTCCTTCCGGCCGGCATCCTGAGCCCGAATGCAGTCCCGGTGATCGGCAACGGTTGCGTGGTGAATCTTGAAGCGCTGTTCCAGGAGATCGACGGCCTCGAGGCCCGCGGCGCGGACACCTCCAAGCTGCGTGTCTCCGCCAACGCCCACCTCGTGGCGCCCTACCACCAGGTGCTGGACAAGGTCACCGAACGGTTCCTCGGCAGCCGCGCGATCGGCACCACCGGCCGCGGCATCGGTCCCGCCTACATGGACAAGGTGGCCCGCCTCGGCATCCGCGTGCAGGACGTCTTTGACGCTTCCATCCTCCGGCAGAAGGTCGAAGGCTCGCTCCGGCAGAAGAACGAACTGCTGGTCAAGGTCTACAACCGCCGGGACATCGAGGTGGACGAGATCGTGGACTACTTCCTGTCCTTCGCCGAACGCCTGCGCCCGCTGGTCATCGACAGCACCTTCGTGCTGAACAAGGCGCTGGACGAGGGCAAGGTGGTCCTCATGGAGGGCGGCCAGGCCACGTTCCTGGACGTCGACCACGGCACCTACCCGTTCGTGACCTCCTCGAACCCGACGGCCGGGGGCGCCTCCGTGGGCTCGGGCATCGGCCCCACCCGCATCTCGCGCTCCATCGGCATCATCAAGGCCTACACCACCCGTGTGGGCGCCGGGCCGTTCCCCACCGAACTGTTCGATGAGATGGGCATGTACCTGCAGAAGACCGGCGGCGAATTCGGCGTCAACACCGGCCGCCCGCGCCGTTGTGGCTGGTACGACGCCGTGCTCGCGCGCCATGCCTCCCGGGTCAACGGCTTCACCGACTACTTCGTCACCAAGCTGGACGTGCTCACCGGCATCGAGCAGATCCCGGTCTGCGTTGCTTACGACGTCGACGGCGTCCGGCACGACGAAATGCCGATGACCCAGACCGAGTTCCACCACGCCAAGCCGATCTTCGAGTACTTCGAGGGCTGGACCGAGGACATCACCGGCGCCCGCACCCTGGACGACCTCCCGGAGAACGCCAAGAACTACGTGCTGGCCCTCGAGAAGCTTTCCGGCACCCGCTTCTCGGCGATCGGCGTCGGGCCGGACCGCGACCAGACCATCGTCATCAACGACCTGATCAACGACTAGCCGTTCAGACTGACGCCCGGCGG
>NZ_AUPJ01000373.1 GCF_000427315.1 Arthrobacter sp. TB 26 | reverse complement strand
CCGCCGTCGTTAAGCCGCTGTCCGGGTCCCCCGCAGCGACTGTCCGGAAAAGAAAAAAGAAACTTCCGAACAGTGCGTAACCTTTCGGGGCACTCCAGCGATTACTCCTTTGTAAGCGCCGCCGGAACATGGACCCCCCACCAGAAATCCGGCCGGCCTTCCACTGCAAGTGCAGGCCGGCGCCCGCCCCCATCGGGCGCCGGCCAGCCTTCCACTGAACGAGCGGGCTGTTGACTGCCCCCATCAGGCTCCAGCCAGCCTTCACACAAAAAACAAAGGATGTACGTTTCTTATGAAGAGTGTTAGCAAGACCACCAAGATTGCTGTCGGCGCCGCGATTCTCGCTATTGGAGGATTCTCCGGCATCGGCCTGGCCAACGCGGCCCAGGTTTCGACCACCCAGCAGGCTGAAGTGACCCCCGCTACGCCCGCTGTCCCGGCAACCCCCGAGGTTCCGGCGACTCCTGAACTTCCCGCCGCACCGGCTGTCCCGGCCGTTCCGGCCGTGCCGGCTTCCCCGTCCGTTGACGGCTCCGCCGAAGGCGACGTCGAGGGCACCGACGGCTCCGCCGAAGGTTCCGTCGAGGCTGACAACGACGGCGTTTCCGTTGACGGCGCCGCCAACGCCAAGGGCGCTGCCGAGGCCGAGGCCCATGCCGGCGTGACCGTCGCCGTCCCGGGCGCCAAGGGTGTTCCGGCTACCCCGGCGGTTCCTGCTGTTCCGGCCGTTCCGACCCTGCCGTCGGACGTGCAGCCTGAGCTCGACAAGTAGGCACTGAACGCCTCTTTGGAGGCACCCGGGGTGCGGCCGCTAGACTTGCCGGGGCCGCACCCCAGCAGTAACCGGAAGGACAGCCTCTTGGCAGAACAGCTAAGCGATGATGAATTGTCAGCAGCATTGGCTGGCGAGCCATCAGGGTTTAGCGCTGTCTACACGGTCATTTCACCCGCGGTGCTCGGCTACTTCCGCGCCCGCGGCGTGGAAGACGCCGAGGCGCTCACCCAGGACGTCTTCGTGGACATCCTGCCGAAACTCGCCAAGGTCACCGGCGGCCACGCCGGCCTGCGGACCTTCATTTTCTCCGTCGCCCACGCCCGGCTGGTCGACCACCACCGGCGGGCAGACCGCACGCCGTACCTGGCCGAATACGATCCCCGGGACGACACGCGGTACGCGCCCTCCGCCGAGGACGAGGCCCTAGGCTCCCTGGGCGGCATTGCAGATTCCCTGTCCCGGCTCAACGAAGAGCAACGGGAAGTCCTGGTCCTGCGGATCGTCGCGGACCTCTCCATCGACCAGGTGGCCGGCATCATGGACAAGACGCCGGGTGCCATCAAACAGCTTCAACGACGCGGGCTCAGCGCCCTGCGCGAACTCGTCACCGAAAAGGACCACGCAGCATCATGACCGGCACACGCGAACCCCAGCAGGATGGCCGCATCCAGGCGATGCTCCGTGATGCCGGCCTCGACGGTTCCACCGAGCTCCGTGGTTCACTGGAGCAGCTCAACGCCCTGGTCCCGGACCGGGCGCCCGCGCCCCGCGCCGACCTGGCGGCACTGCTGGCCGCCGGCGGTTCCGTTGCCGACAGCCCGGACCCAAGCCCGACGACGGCGATGCCGACAGCCGCCGCCGCAGCGGGTCCCGGCGCGGAATCCCTGCCCGCAGGGGTCACGAGCCTTACCGGGCGCCGCGGCCGGAAACGCAGGC
>NZ_AUPJ01000372.1:8623-22310 GCF_000427315.1 Arthrobacter sp. TB 26 | reverse complement strand
GTTTTTGGCCGCAGGGCTGCAAGGAAGGTCTTCATGTCTGCTGTGTCCCCCAGAAGGTCACGGCCACCGCGCAGGGCGCATCGCCTGTGGTGGTGCCGGATAGCCTCGACTATCGCATATTACCCATCGATTAGAGAAACCCCGGCGGCGTCAAGTCCGGCGGCCCCGGCATCGGCGCAGGTCAGGGGCGCTTAGTCGAGCACCAGGCCGCGGCCGCTGCCGCGCTGCAGCTGGACCGGGTGGATTTCGCCGAAGCCGCGGACGTCCTCGGCCGGCCGCGGCAGCAGGACGAATCGTTCGTCGTTTTCGAGCGCGGCTGCAGTCATCGAGTCCACCAGAACCGTTCCGGGATCCGCCAGTGCCGTGAGCCGAGCAGCCAGGTTGACCGTGGGCCCGTAAATGTCGCCCAGGCGGGAGAGGATGCGGCCCCAGACCATGGCGACGCGCGCCTCGGGCAGGATCTCGTCCTCAGTGAAGGCCTGGCACAGGGCCAGGGAGATTTCCGCCCCGGCCGCCGGGGTTTCCGCAATGTAGAGGACTTCGTCGCCCACCGTCTTGACGAGGCGGCCGCCGCCAACGGAGATGATCTCGGCGCATTTGTTCTCGAAGCGCTGCACCAGCTGGGCAAGGGTTTTTTCGTTCATGCGGCGGGACAGGCTCGTGTAGGAAACCAGGTCCGCGAAGCCGACCGCCCGGGCCAGCGGCAGTGGTGCGTCGTCCTCGTCGCCTTCGCGGCCTTCCTCACTGGAGGCCAGTCCGGCCTCGGCACGGACAGCCAGGCGCTGGACGCCGGCGTTGAGCTGGCGGCGCCAGGAATAGACCAGCATTTCCTCGAGCGCGTCCACGAGGGACGGCAGCTCGCTGACCAGGCGTTTGCGGGCGACGGCGTCTGAGACGCCCTGCTGGTGGACCATGTCCTCCACCAGGGCCTCGACCTGCCAGACGACCATGCGGTCCGTCATCTGGCCGATGGCGCGGGTGACGGAGATCGCGGCTTCCTCGGTGAGTTTGCCGGCGCGGACCAGGTCCACGATGGTGTTCAGCGCTGCCTGGTCGCGTTCGGTGAAGGCAACGTCCTCGTCACCGATATTGGGAAAGCCGAGGGCGCGCCAGAGTTTGCGGGCGGAGAGCAGTGACAGGCCTGCGCCGGAGGCGACTTCACGACGGCGGAGCTTGCGTTCCCCGCCGAGCAGCCGCTGCTCGAGGGCCTTCAGCGCGATGCGTTCGGCGGACATGGAGCCGGTGGGAGGAGCGACGGCGGTGCTCGCCGCAGCTGCCGTTGCGCCGACGGCGGCGGGTTCTGCGGCCGTTGAGCCACCGGCATCGGAGTCATCCGCCTCCGGCTCTACCGTGATGTCAGTGTCCGCGGAGTCGGGAAGCCATGCCTCGGAGTTGGCGTCGGCACTGCTGTCTTCCTCGGGGACGTCCCCGGTGTCTTCGACACCGCCGTCGGCGATGGCATCGAGAACGGCTGCTTCGAGGCTGGCGGTCTCGACGAAGGCATCCGAAAGGTGCGACGGCTCGTCGGCCAGCAGGCCCGTATCCCGGTGATCGTTCTCAGCGCTCATCTCTTCCACCTTCTCTCGTCTCCCACGGCCACGCCGCGTCGGGGTTGTGCATCAGGTCCGCGGCCCCCAGGACCTCCCGCGGGAGGTCGTCGACGGCGTCGAGGACAAAATTCCGGAACGTCGCGACCTCCGGGACGTCGGGAACCACCATGCTGGCGGGGTGCCCGGTCTCCAAGGATATATTCCCGGACCGCAATACGCGTTGGAGCAACGACTGGTGGATGACCACATTACGAACGGTGGCCAGGGAAACCTGCTGGTCCCGCCGCCTGAGCATGCCGTAGCGGGCAAGGAGGCGCTGGCTGGTCAGGGTGTACTTCGTGGCGTGCCAGGTCATGGCCCGTGGCAGGCAGTAGCCCAGCAGCACCCAGGCGGCGAGCGCAACGCAGATCCCGATCAGCCAGGGCGTCCACTCCTTCGTCTCCTTCGCGATGATCGGGGCCAGCTTGGCCGGGCCGCCTTTGACGATCCAGGCGCAGGCAAAAGCGGCCAGGGCGGGAACAACAATGAACAGCAGCGCCGGAACGATCAGGGTCCGGGGCTGCGGCCGGGTCACCACAATCACTTGTTCGCCCGGGAGGAGCTCTTTACGCATAGCCGCTTTCGGCGCTGCTGCCGCTTCCCTCGCCCGGCGGCGTCCAGGGCCGCAGGTGCACGACGTCGCCGGCCGTCACCACGTGCTCGTGTCCGCCGGAGTCCACCACCATGAGGGAGCCATAGTCGTCCAGCCGTGTGGCGTGGCCGATGATTTCGTGGTCGCCGGGGAGCTGGGCACGGACCTGCTTTCCCAGCGTCGTCAGCAGGTGCTCGACCCGCTTGTGCAGCGAGGGACCGCCGGCCAGCCCGGCGGTGGGATCGCCGTCGGCGTTGCAGAAGCCGCGGTAGAGCGTGGCGAACCGGGACAGGTAGCTCTTGAGCAGCTCGGTCCGGTCCACCGTCGTCGGGTGTTCCAGCAGGACGGAGGTGGCCGTGGGCACGGGAAGTTCCGCCTCGGTGAGGGTGACGTTCAGTCCGGTCCCGAGGACGACGGGCGGCACGGCGCCGCCCCCCATGGGGCCCAGCTGGGCCAGGATACCGGCGATCTTACGGCCGCGCACCAGGACATCGTTGGGCCATTTGAGCTCCGCGGGTATTCCGGCAGTTTCCAGCAGCGCCTCGCGCAGGGCAAGTGCCGCGAGCAGCGAGAGCCAGGAGTAGCTTTGGGTCGGCAGCGGGCGCCCCCCGGCGGTAACCGGGCGCAGCACCAGCGAGACGGAGACCGAACTGCGGGCGGGCGCTTCCCAGCGGCGGTCGAGGCGGCCGCGGGCAGCGCTCTGGTATTCGGCGGTGAGCACGGTGAGGTCCGGATACGCGCGGGGATCCTCGGTGACCCCGCGCAACAGGTCCGCGTTGGTGGAGCCGGTGGAGTCCACCACCGTGAGCTGCGGAATGCCGTTGGCGGAGAGGAACGCCTCTTCGCTGAGGGCTTTCACATCGAGGGGCGGACGGTCCGGGGCTTCCTGCGCGGCTTCCATGCTTTGAATCCTACCGAGTTACCGCCGCGGTGGCTCTTCCCGCCCGGCCGGGGACACGGAACCACAGGGAACTCAGAGGAAGATGTCAGGGATCAGCCGGTCTTCCGGGGCGCCCAGGCTGTACGGGGTGAAGTCTGTGACCCCGGCGGCCGCAAGGACCTGCTCGTCGGTGTAGAAGTTGCCGCTCCAGCTGCCGGATTCCGGGATCGCGTTGCTGCTGGTCAGCACGGCGTGGGCCGCGTCCGCCATGATGTCGGGGGCGCGGGCGCCCTGGACGATCGTGTCGCCGCCTGGCATGTTGCGGATGGCGGCGGTGTTGATCAGGGTGCAGGGCCACAGCGAGTTCACGCTGATGCCGTCGACCTTCAGCTCCTCGGCGAGGCCCAGTGTGGTCAGGCTCATGCCGTACTTCGCCATCGTGTAGGCCAGGTGCAGGCCGGCCCACTTGGGGTCGAGGTTCAGCGGCGGTGAGAGCGTCAGGATCTGCCCCGCATCGGACTCGCGCAGCGCGGGCAGGGCGAGCTTGGAGAGCAGGAAAGTGCCGCGGACGTTGATGTCCTGCATGAGGTCGTAGCGCTTCATGTCGACGTCGTCGGTCTTGGACAGGTCGATGGCCGAGGCGTTGTTGATGACGATGTCGATCCCGCCGAAGCGCTCGACGGCGGCGGCGACGGCGCCGGCGACGTCGGCGTCGTTGCGCACATCGCCGACCAGCGGCAGGGCCTGGCCGCCGGCTGCCTCGATCTGTTCGGCGGCGGAGTAGACCGTGCCTTCCAGCTTGGCGTGCGGCTGGCCGGTCTTGGCCATCAGGACGATGTTGGCGCCATCGCGGGCGGCGCGGGTGGCGATGGCCAGGCCGATGCCGCGGCTACCTCCGGAGATGAGGATGGTGCGGCCCTGGAGGGTACCGGCGGCCTGGTACGGCCCTGGCTGCTGGGATTGCGGGGCGGCGGCCGAAGCATCATTGCTCAAAGTCATGAGGACACTCTAGCCGACTTATGTTACTGGCGAGTAACAATGGCGCGCCGCGGGGTGCCGGCAGATTCCGCCGGCTCCGACGTGGCGGTGCCGGCGGGAGTCGGGCCGAATATTGTAGGTTTTCTACAGCGGCCTGGGCCAGTAGCCTCACTAGACTTGCCATCAAGGCCCGGCTTTTGTGGATACCAGCTAAAGCGCCACGCAGGCAGGGCCACCGCACCACACGATTCAGCAGAACATCAGCTACAGAGCCGGAGACACTTGATGAGCCACGATCTGACCACGACCGCGGGAAAGATTGCCGATTTCCGCGACCGCCAGGCCCGTGCCGAACAGCCCTCCGGCCCGGAAGCGATCGAGAAGCAGCACGCACGGGGCAAAAACACCGCCCGCGAGCGCATCGACCTGCTGCTGGACGCCGGCTCCTTCGTCGAGTTCGATGCCCTCGCCGTGCACCGCTCCACCGCCTTCGGCATGGAGAAGAAGAAACCGCTGGGCGACGGCCTGGTCTCCGGCTATGGCACCGTGGACGGCAGGCCCGTGGCCGTCTACAGCCAGGACTTCTCCGTCTACGGCGGCTCGCTGAGCCAGGTCAACGGCGAGAAGATCGTCAAGGTCCAGGAGTTCGCGCTGCGCAACGGCTGCCCCGTGGTGGGCATCCTCGACGGCGGCGGCGCCCGCATCCAGGAAGGCGTCGCCTCGCTGGCGATGTTCGCGGACATCTTCCGCAACAACGTCCACGCTTCCGGTGTTGTCCCGCAGATCTCGCTCATCATGGGCCCCTCCGCCGGCGGCGCGGCCTACTCCCCCGCCCTGACCGACTATGTGGTCATGGTGGACAAGACCTCGCACATGTTCATCACCGGCCCGGACGTCATCAAGACCGTCACGGGTGAAGACGTGGACATGGAGACCCTCGGCGGCGCGCGGCAGCACAACGCCAACACGGGAACATCCACCTACCTCGCCTCCGACGAGGCCGACGCCGTCGAATTCGTCCGCGAACTCCTGGACTTCCTGCCGTCCAACAACCTCGCCGAGGCCCCCGTGCTGGAGCACTCCCAGGAGCTGGAGCTCGACGACGAGGACCTCGCCCTGGACGCGTTGATCCCGGATTCGGCCAACCAGCCCTACGACATGCGCAAAGTCATCGAGCAGATCGTGGACGACGCGCATTTCCTGGAGATGCAGTCCCTCTACGCGCCGAACGTCATGATCGGCTACGGCCGGGTTGAGGGCCACACCGTGGGCATCGTGGCCAACCAGCCGATGCAATTCGCCGGCACCCTGGATATCGCCGCCTCGGAGAAAGCGGCACGTTTTGTCCGGCACTGCGACGCCTTCAACATCCCGATCATCACGCTCGTGGACGTGCCGGGCTTCCTGCCGGGCAAGGACCAGGAGTTCCAGGGCATCATCCGCCGCGGCGCGAAACTGCTCTACGCCTACGCCGAGGCCACCGTGCCGAAGCTGACCGTCATCACCCGCAAGGCCTACGGCGGGGCGTACATCGTGATGGGCTCCAAGAAGCTCGGCGCCGACCTCAACCTGGCCTGGCCCACCGCGCAGATCGGCGTCATGGGCGCCCAGGGCGCGGTCAACATCCTGTACCGCCGCGAACTCGCCGCAGTCGCGGAGGCCGGCGGCGACGTCGAGGCCAAGCGCGCCGAGGTCATCCGGCAATACGAGGAGGAGCTGCTCAACCCCTACCAGGCCGCCAAGCTCGGCTACGTCGACGCCGTCATCGCCCCGTCCGAGACCCGGGTCCAGATCATCAAGGGCCTGCGTGCCCTGCGGGACAAGCGCGCCAGCCTGCCCGCCAAGAAGCACGGGAACATCCCGCTGTGATCCCCACCCGCCCCCTAACCTCGCAAGCTCGGCCAGGGAACCCAGCAGGCGTGGGCCCACCCGCGGATCCGCCGGCCGGGCCGGCCGACAACCAGCCGGCGGAGCAGCCCCTGCTCGCCGTCATGAAGGGCGAGCCGACGCCTGAGGAGCTCGCGGCCCTGACCGCCGTCGTGCTGTCCCTGGACAGCGGCGGACCGGCCGCCCCGGAAAAGCCGAGCGCCCGGCACTGGATCCGCCGGCAGCAGCTGCAGCTGGCACCGAAGCCCGGCCCAGGCTCCTGGAAACGCAGCCGAGGCTAAGAAAAGTTCAGTAACCCTTTCATAACTGGCGCGGCCGGGCTAGTGTCTTTCGGGTGACTATCGAACCCACTGAAAACACTGCCGCCAACAACACGGTTCCAATGCGCCCGCACACTGCCATCGATGCCGTCGCCGATGCCTTCACGGACACGTTGATCCGGCTTAACCCGAGCTTCGCCACGGAACTCGGGCTTCCCGGGCACGAGACCGAATACCAGGACTTCTCCCCCGCCGGGCACGAGGAATTCGCCGCGGCCGCACGCGGGGCCCTCGCCGCGCTGGACGGGCTCGAGCCGGCGGACGACGTCGACGCCGTCACCCTGGATGCCATGCGCGAGCGCCTGGGCCTGCAGCTGGAAATCCACGAATCCGGCTGGGACCTGGCCGAGCTGAACAACATCGCCTCCCCGGCGCAGGAGATCCGCGCGATCTTCGACCTCATGCCGACGGACACCGCCGCGCAGTGGGGCCACATCGCGGGACGCGCGCACAACGTCCCCGCCGCCTTGGACGGCTACATCGTGTCGCTGCGCGCCGCCAAGGACAACGGCAAGGTTGCCGCCGAACGCCAGGTCAGGATCGTGATCGAACAGACCACGAAGCACGCCGCGGAGGACGGTTTCTTCGCCCACCTCGCTGCCAACGCCAAGACCGCGGACGGGCCGCTGCCCGAAGACGTGCAGTCCAGGCTCGACGCCGGTGCTGCCGCCGCGCGCGTGGCCTACTCCCGGCTGGCCGGTTTTCTCGAATCCGAGCTGCTGCCCGTCGCCCCGGAGAAGGACGCCGTGGGCCGCGAGCGCTACTCACTGGCCTCGCGCGCATTCCTGGGTGCCACGGTGGACCTCGAGGAAACCTATGCCTGGGGCGTGCAGGAGCTCGACCGGCTGATCGCCGAACAGGAGCGTGTGGCCAACGAGATCCGCCCGGGTGCCACGATCGGGGAAGCCAAAGAGGTCCTGAACGACGATCCCGCCCGGCAGCTCAAGGGCACCGATGCCCTCCGTGTCTGGATGCAGGAGCTCTCCGACAAGGCAGTGGCGGACCTCGCGGGCGTGCACTTCGACATCCCGGAGGTCATGAAGACCCTGGAGTGCAAGATCGCCCCGACCGACGAGGGCGGCATCTACTACACCGGCCCCTCGGACGACTTCAGCCGCCCGGGCCGCATGTGGTGGTCAGTACCGCCGGGCGAGGACACCTTCACCACCTGGGCCGAGACCACCACGGTCTACCACGAGGGCGTACCGGGCCACCACCTGCAGGTCGCGACCGCAACGTACCGCCGCGAGCTGCTGAACAAGTGGCGCCGGAACGTCTGCTGGACCTCCGGCCACGGCGAAGGCTGGGCGCTCTACGCCGAGAAGCTGATGCAGGAACTGGGCTACCTCAAGGACCCGGGCGACCACATGGGCATGCTGGACATGCAGCGGATGCGGGCCGCGCGCGTCGTGTTCGACATCGGTGTCCATCTGGAGTTGGAGGTGCCCGAGCGTTGGGGGTCGGGCACCTGGACCCCGGACAAGGGGTACGCGTTCCTGAAGCAGAACCTCGCGATCAGCGAGGGCCAGCTGAAGTTTGAGTTCACCCGCTACCTCGGCTGGCCGGGCCAGGCGCCGTCGTACAAGGTGGGCCAGCGGCTCTGGGAGCAGATCCGCGCCGAGCTCGAATCCCGCCCCGGCTTCGAGCTGAAGGCTTTCCACACGAAGGCCCTCAACATCGGCTCCGTCGGCCTCGACACCCTCAAGCGCGCCCTGCTGGGCTAAGCCGGCACCCTGGCCCCGCCGAGGTGAGATTTCGCGCCCATGCCCTTCAATGTCATGGGCGTAAACTCTCACCTCGGCGCAGACCGGCGGGATAATCGCCGCTCTGTTCCCGGAGGTGAAGCCGTCAGCTCAGGCAGAGGCACAACGGGTGGCCGGCCGGGTCAAGGAAAACCCGGAACGTCGTTCCCGGCTGGTAATCGTGCTTGGTCGCGCCGAGCTCGAGCACTGCAGCCTCGGCAGCGTCGAGGTCGTCGACCACGACGTCCAGGTGCATCTGCTGCGGCACCTCCTGGCCGGGCCATTGCGGCGGCCTAAAGGACTCGACCCTCTGGAAACTTATCGAATCGCCGTACTCGGCGCGGGCGGACCACCAGTCCTCGTTCTGCTCGACTTTCCAGTCGAGCAGGGCTCCGTAGAACTCGGCCAGGGACTTGGGGTCAGGACAGTCGATGACGACGACCGGGAAGCGTGCGATAGCCATGGCCACCACTCTAGGACGGACACCATGCGCGAGTTGGCAGTTCGCGGCAGTGTTTTCCGAAACATTGCCGCGAACTGCCGACTCGGCGCAGACCAGCGAGACAATCGCCACACCCGGGGCTGGAATAACTTCACAAACGGGCAGTCCTGCGGCGTAATTCCAAGGCTTCCGCAACTGGGGCCATAACCCTGCCGCGTAACATTTCTCAACATCCGTTCGTCGTGATAGACGCGCCGGTTCTAGCGTGTTCCGGTGAGCACTCAGACAAGCACCCCCGCANCCCGCCGGAAAGACCGGCATCCAGCTGCCCAAGTGGGCCGGCTCGTTCGGCTTCCAGATCATCGCCGCCCTGATCGTGGGCCTGGGCCTTGGCCTCCTGGCCAAGTACACGGGCAGCACCAAGGCGAGCCCCAACGCCCTCGGCGCCACCCTGCAGACCATCGGCTCGAGCTACGTCTCGCTGCTGCAGACCGCCGTCGTGCCCCTCATCTTCACCGCCGTCGTCAGCTCGATCTCCAACCTCCGCGCCGTTTCCAATGCCGCCCGGCTGGCCTGGAACACGCTGCTCTGGTTCGCCATCACCGCGCTGATCTCCGTGCTGATCGGCATCGGCCTGGGCGTATTCCTGCAGCCCGGCGCCAACACGGGCATCACCCAGGAAGCCAAATACGCCGGCAAGTCCGGTGACTGGTGGGCCTTCCTGACCGGGCTGTTCCCGAAGAACTTCCTGGGCCTCGGCGCCAGCACCACCGTCACCGACGGCGTCGCCACCACCGCGGTGAGCTTCAATGTCCTGCAGATCCTGGTGATCGCCGTCGCCGTCGGCATCGCGGCGCTGAAGGTGGGCAAGGCGGCCGAGCCCTTCCTGAACCTCAACGCCTCCGCCCTCGCCGTCATCCAGAAGGTCCTCTGGTGGATCATCCGCATCGCCCCGATCGGCACCGTCGGCCTGATCGGCAACGCTGTGGCCATCTACGGCTGGGACACCATCGGCTCCCTGGGCAAGTTCACCTTTGCCATCTATGTGGGCCTGGCCCTCGTGCTGTTCGTGGTCTACCCGGTCCTGGTCCGCACCCACGGCCTGTCCGTCAAGCAGTACTTCTCCGGCGTCTGGCCGGCCGTGCAGCTTGCCTTCGTCTCCCGCTCCTCGGTGGGCACCCTGCCGCTGACCCAGCGCGTGACCGAACGCAGCCTGGGTGTCCCCCGTGCCTACGCCTCCTTCGCCGTGCCGCTGGGCGCCACGACCAAGATGGACGGTTGCGCCGCGATCTACCCCGCCATCTCGGCGATCTTCGTGGCCCAGTTCTTCGGCATCCAGCTCGACTTCACCCAGTACCTGCTGATCGCCCTCGTCTCCGTGCTCGGTTCCGCCGCCACCGCCGGGACCACCGGCGCCGTCGTGATGCTGACCCTGACGCTCTCCACGCTGGGACTGCCGCTGGCCGGCGTCGGGCTCCTGCTCGCGATCGACCCGATCCTGGACATGGGCCGCACGGCCGTCAACGTGGCCGGGCAAGCCCTGATCCCCACAATCGTGGCCAAGCGCCAGGGCATCCTGGACGAGTCGCTGTACAACGCGCCGCGCAACGGTGACCCGTTCTCGGACGAAGTCGACGGCACGGTCGACACCGCAGCCGCTGACCCCTCCGCCGCCCCTGCTCCCGCAGGGTCGCCGGAAGGCCGCGAGCTGACCGGCGCCAGGGCGTAGCCCTTTGCGCCAGGCATGACACAAGAAGTCCCCGGGAGGTTCCCGGGGACTTCTTTTTAGTTGTGCCGCATCAGGGAAGGCGGTCCTAGTGTCCGCCTCCGCCGATCACGCCCTTCTCCACGGCCTTGGTGACGGCGTCTGCCTCGGCCTGGGTCAGGGTGCCGTCGGTGACAGCCTTGTCCAGCCTGGTCTTCAGCTCCGCAGCGCGGTCAGCCTGGGCCGCGCTCCGCAGCTCCTCCAGGGCCGTAGTGACCTTGGATTCGTCAATTCCCAGCGACGCCGCCAGGGATTTCGCCAGTGCTGCGTCCATCGTGGCGCGGTCGGGCTTGGTGCCTTCGGCCGGCGGGGTGGTCGGCTTGTTGGCTTCGCGGAAGGCCTGCAGGGCCTCGGTCACCTTGGCCTCATCAACGCCGAGCTTCGCTGCCAGTGCTGCAGCCTGGGCGCCGCCGCGCTCTCCGCCACCGTGTCCATGTCCGCCGGGCATGCCCGGCCCGCGCATGCCCGGGCCGTCAGTGGTGCCGGGCGTCGCATCTGCCGAGGCGCTGGAGCTGGGGGTGGGGGTGGTGGCGGCTGACGCCATCCCGGTAACTCCAAGGCCGGCGCCCAGTGCCAGTGCCCCGGCCGAAATGGCGAGCGTCATTCTCTTCGTACGTGACATGTGCTGTCTCCTGGTCTGCAGCCTGGTGACGGCTGCGATTGGTGGTTGTCTCTTCCAAGACGTGGTTCCAGTCTCCGCCGGCCGCTTCGGCAGGAGCTGTTCGGAACCTTTCATCTTCCTGTGAAGGTTGGTGAGGGCCCGGGCAATTCTTCGGGCCGGGTTTCCGCCGCCGTTCCGGTCCGGAGCGTCCGGCACTGGGTAGGCTCAGGGCATGCTGATTGTGACCTCCAACGACATCCCCGGCCACCGGATCGACGCTGTCTTCGGCGAGGTGATGGGGTTGACGGTCCGTGCCCGGGATATCGGCGGCCAGGTGATGGCCGGCTTCCGCTCAATCGGCGGCGGGGAACTGCCCGAAATGACCCGCATGCTCTACGAGAGCCGGCAACAGGTCATGGCCCGGATGGTCACGGAGGCGGAGCAGCGCGGGGCCAACGCAATTGTTGCCATGCGCTTCGACAACTCACAGCTGGGGACCACCTGGACCGAGGTCTGCGCCTACGGCACGGCCGTGTTCGCTGTCCCCATCCCGGCAGGCGAACCGGGCGCCACCGGACAGTCCGTTTTCCTGACGAAGTCCGGCGCGGACACAAACTTGCCCTGAGTGCAAAAATGCACGTAGTGTAATTGCGTGTCCACCTTGCCTCCTTCTCGCGCAGCCGCGCCCCCGGCATCCGCCACCGCGCTCCCCGAACTTCCGTCCGTGCCGTCGCGCCGCGAGCTGAACAAGGCGGCAACGCGCCAGGCCATCACCGATGCCGCCCTTGCCCTGCTCCGGTCCAACGGGCCCGGCAATTTCACGGTCGAGGATGTCGCAGACGCTGCCGGGATCTCCCGTCGCACCTTCTTCAACTACTTCGGCAGCACCGAAGCCGCCATTGCTGCCGTCACCTTCGGATTCCTGGACAACGCGCTTCAGCAGTTCCGGCTGCGCCCGGCAGGGGAACCCTTCCTGGAATCGGCGCGGGCAGCCCTCGTGGAGCTCGCAGATCCCATGACGGTAGCTCCGCTGGCCGAGCTGTACAGCCTCGGCCAGGCCAATCCACAGCTCAGCCGGTCCGAGCTGGAAGCCTGGGACCACTGCACCGCCCAGATCATCACCGCGGCCCGCGAGCGCGTCAGCAGGGCCGGCGGCGTCGAGCTCGACGAACTGTACCTCCGCGCCCTGGCCGGCTCAGTCATCTCCTGCGGCAAAGCGGCCATGGACGTCTGGTTCTTGCGGTGCGGCGGATCCCTCACCGCGGAATCCCTTTCCACCCTCCGGCAACTCCTGATCGATTCCATGGGCCTGCTGGGCTCCGGATTCGCCCGCCCCGACACCCACCAGGCCACTATGGTGGCCACCAATTCCACCGCCACCCCTTTCCCAGATCGGCACTGACATGGCACTTTTGCTCTACCGCCTCGGCAAGTTCTCCTACCGGCACCGCTGGCTCGTCATCTCCGTCTGGCTTGCCGTGATGGTGGCCGTCGGTGGCGCGGCAGCTGCCTTCCACGGCACCCTGTCCAACAACTTCCAGATCCCCGGCACCGAGACGCAGCAGATGGCGGACAAGCTCAAGAGCGAGCTCCCCTCGTCCTCAGGCGGTTCGGCGAGCGTTGTGTTCGAAGCCAACGACGCCCAGTTCAGCCCGGCCGGAAAGGACGCCGTCACGGCTGCGCTGGCCAAGCTCAAGACCCTCCCGGATGTCCAGGGCACGGTTGACCCGTTCGCCACCCAGGCACAACTGGACAAGGCCGCCGCCGACCTCGCCGCCGGCAAGGAGCAGTCCGCTGCCGGCAAGGCCCAGCTGGAGACGGCCGCAGCCGAACTCGCCGCAGGAAAGGCCAAGCTGGACGCTGCCGAACAGCAGATGGCGGCCGCCGGCATGCCGCCGGCCGCCATCGAGGCGCAGCTCGGCCAGCAGAAGGCTGCCCTCGCCGAAGGCCAGGCAAAGCTCGACGCCGGCACCAAGGAACTGGAAGCCGGCGAGGCAAAGCTGGCCCTCGGCACACGCCAGCTCGAGGCCTCGAAGGGCCTGCGGTTCGTCTCCGAGGACGGCAAGGCCGCGATCGCGCAGGTCCAGTTCAAGACCTCCATCAACGGCCTCAAGCCCGAGGTCCGCCAGGAAGTCCAGGACATCGTCAAGGAGGTTTCCGCTGCCAACGTCACCGCCCTGCCCAGCAAGGAAATCAGCGAGGACATCTCCGAGCTCTTTGGCACCGCCGAGATTCTCGGCATCGCGGTCGCCGCCCTGGTCCTGATCATCATGCTCGGGACCCTGATCGCCGCCGGCCTTCCGCTGCTGATGGCCGTCGTCGGCGTCGCCGTCGGTGTGGGCGGCACGTTCGCCCTGAGCGGCGCCATGGACATGAGCTCCATCTCCCCGATGCTGGCGCTGATGCTCGGCCTCGCCGTCGGGATCGACTACTCCTTGTTTATCGTCAACCGGCACCGCGGCCAGCTGCTCGCCGGCATGGACCCCGAGGAGTCCGTGGCGCTGGCCACCGGCACGTCCGGCAACGCCGTCCTCTTCGCCGGCCTTACCGTCATCATCGCCCTCGCGGCCCTGGTGGTCCCGGGCCTTCCGTTCCTGGCCGTCATGGGTCTCTCGGCCGCCGCGACGGTAGCCGTCGCCGTCGTCGTTGCCCTGACCCTGACGCCGGCTGTCCTGTCCCTGGTGGGCCGCAAACTAGTCTCCAAGCGGGCCTGGGCCAAGGCGGAGCAGCACAACGCCGCCCCCGGACACGAAACCGAGGACCGCACCAAGGACGAATACCGCAGCAGCCACGGCTGGGGCGGCATCGTCACCAACCACCCGTGGCTTGCCCTGCTGGCAGGAGTGGTACTGCTCGGTGTAGTGGCGCTGCCCGCGAGCCAGCTGCGGCTT
>NZ_AUPJ01000372.1:6363-8614 GCF_000427315.1 Arthrobacter sp. TB 26 | reverse complement strand
CCAGCTCCGAGCCGGTCGCATCGCAGGCCTTCAAGGCCTACGACGTCACCAAGCGGAGCTTCGGCGAGGGCATGACCGGCCCGATCATCGTGGTGGGTGACTTCCCCGAGGGGCTCAGCGAAGCCGAGGCTCAGGCCAAACAGTTCGACGTCGCGGACATCCTGCGCGGGACCGAGAACGTCAGCGCCGCCGTGCCGCTGGCCCTGAGCGAGGACCGCCGCACCGCGGTGTTCCAGGTCATCCCGAAGGAAGGACCTGCCAGCGCAAGCACCGTCCGGGTGGTCTCCGAACTCCGCGCCGAAAAGGGCCAGATCAAGGACTCCACCGGCGTCAGCATCGGGCTCACCGGACAGACCGCCGGCAACGTCGATGTGTCCACCAAGCTCGGTGACGCGCTGCCGCCCTACCTGGCGATCGTCGTCGGCCTCTCGCTGATCCTGCTGCTGCTCGTGTTCCGCTCCATCTGGGTGCCGCTGCTGGCCACGGGCGGATTCCTGCTCTCGCTCGCCGCCGCGTTCGGTGCCGTTGTCGCCGTCTACCAGTGGGGCTGGCTGGGGACCATCTTCGGCGTCGAGAACCCGGGCGCTGTGCTGAGCTTCCTGCCGATTATCCTGATCGGCGTGCTGTTCGGCCTGGCCATGGACTACCAGGTGTTCATCGCCTCCGGCATGCGCGAGTCCTACATGCACGGCGAATCGGCCAAGCACGCGGTCCGCTCCGGCTTCAGCCACGCCGCCGCCGTGGTCACCGCGGCCGCGATCATCATGGTCAGCGTGTTCTCGGGCTTCATCTTCTCGCACTTGAACATGGTCAGGCCGCTTGGCTTCGCCATGGCCTTCGGGGTGCTGATTGATGCCTTCGTGGTCCGTATGACGATCGTCCCGGCCGTGATGTACCTGCTTGGCGAAAGGGCCTGGTGGCTGCCGCGCTGGCTGGACCGGATCCTGCCGGACGTGGATGTTGAAGGCGCCAAGCTGCGCAAACCTGCGGCTTCCCTCCCCGATGCCGTCACGGAAACCGCTGAGGCAACCGCCCAGTAGTCGTCACCGGCCGCCAATCCGGGATGGACAAGCCGCCCGCTGATCATTTGATCGGCGGGCGGCTTTGTCGTGAGCGGATGGCGGCGATGGCCGCCGCGGTCCCGGTGGCGGTGAACGCTGTCAGAGGGCCCCGACGACGCGCTGCGCGGGCACGATCAGTCCCCGGTGAGCTCCGCATACAGCCTCTGGACTCGGGCCTTGATGTCATCCCGGACCAGGCGCATGCGTTCCATGCCTTCGACGCCGCGCTCGGAGGGCTCGTCCGTATTCCAGACCTCGAGCCGCTTGCCCTCGGGGGCTTCGACCTTTGCCTCGTTGCCCAGGACGATGACGACGTCGACCGCGTCCAGTATGTCGTCGGTGACGGGTTTGGGGTGCTCGCCGGTGATGTCGATCCCGAGTTCTGTCAGGGCGTCCACGGACTGTGGGTTCAGCGACTTACCGGGTTTGGTCCCGGCGGAGTAGACGGTGACGGCCCCGCCGGCGAGCTGGTTCATCAGTCCGGCGGCGAGCTGGGACTTCCCGCCGTTCTTGCTGCAAACGAACAGGACGCTGGGCTGCTTCGTGGTCTCGGTCATGCGTGAGGCGATCAGTTCCCGCCGGAGCGGCCGTGGGCCAGTCCGGTGGGGAACCCGACGAGGACCGGTTCGGGCGCCCCGCAGCAGCCGCCGGAGGTTTCCGCCACGAAACCCGTGGTGGCGGCGGGGACGTCGCAGCTGGTGCCGATGTCCGAGGAGCAGACGCCGGTTTCGGGGAGTTCGAGCTGGACCGCGTCGGCGGCTTCACGGTCTCCGGCCAGGGCGGCGACGACGGAGCGGACCTGCTCGTAGCCGGTGGCGAGCAGGAAGGTCGGGGCCCGGCCGTAGGACTTCATGCCCACGATGTAGAAGTCCTGCTCCGGGTGGGCGAGCATCTTGGCGCCGTGCGGTTCGACGGTGCCGCAGGAGTGGAATTCGGGGTCGATCAGCGGGCCGAGCTCGCGCGGGGCTTCCACACCGGGGTCCAGTTCGAGCCGGAGTTCCCGGAGGATGTCCAGGTCGGGGCGGAAGCCGGTGGCCGGAACCACGACGTCGGCCTCGAGGGTACGGCCGTCGGTGGAGGTCAGGGTGACGGCACCGTCGGCCGGCGCGAGGGCGGCAATCCCGAACCCGGTGTGAAGTTCGACGGCGCCGGACTCGACGAGGCTGCGGAGCCGGCTGCCGAGCTGGCCG
>NZ_AUPJ01000372.1:2028-6353 GCF_000427315.1 Arthrobacter sp. TB 26 | reverse complement strand
CCATCGGCGTCGCCGCCGCCGTAGACCTTGGCTGCGGAGTCGCCGCGGATGGCCCACACGATCTTCGTCCCGGGCGCCTGGGCTGCGAGTTCGGAGAGGTTGAGCAGGGTGTTGGCGGCGGAGTGGCCGGCGCCGACTACGAGCGCCGTGCGGCCCTCGAACGTCCCGCGGTCCCGGCCCAGGACGTCCGGCAGCGGTGCGGAAATCCTGTCAGCGGCCGCGGCTTCGCCGAGGGCGGGCAGTCCGGAGGTTCCGAGCGGGTTGCGGGTGGACCACGTGCCGGAGGCGTCGATGACACCGGCGGCCTGGTAGTCACGGACTTCCCCGTCGGCGAGTTCGACCCGGACCACAAAGGGTGTGGTGTCGCGGTCACGGCTGTGGGTTTTATCCATGCCCTGCCGGGTCACTGCCACGACGCGGGCTCCGGTGTGCAGGCGGGACGCGATCGCCGGGAGCGCAGCGAGCGCGGTGAGGTACTGGTCGGTGAGTTCGCCGCCGGTGGGCAGCGCCGTCGGCTCAGGCGACACCCAGCCGGTGGCGGTGAGCAGACGGACGGCGGCGGCGTCGGTGTTGTACTGCCACGGGGAGAAAAGCCGGATGTGGCGCCACTGCCCGAGGGCTGCGCCCGCCGTCGGGCCGGCCTCGAGAATGAGCGGTTCGATGCCGCGTTCGATCAGGTGCGCCGCGGCGGCGAGGCCGATCGGGCCGGCTCCGATGACAGCTACGGGAAGGGTGGTGGTGACAGCCATGGTGTCCTCTGTTTCATCCGGTGGAGTGGCGGGTCGAGGCCCAACTAGCTGTCACTTAAGGCCGTTTTGAGGGCTCAAAACGGCCCCTGCTGCGAGTGAGTTGGGCGGGTCGGGTGGTGGGGTTCAGGCGTGGGTGGGGTCCTCGACGAGCGCGGTGGCGATGCTGTCGGCGTCGTCCAGGGCGGCGAGGTAGCGTTCGGCGTCCAGTGCCGCGGCGCAGCCGGTGCCGGCGGCGGTGATGGCCTGGCGGTAGCGGTGGTCCACGGCGTCCCCGCAGGCGAAGACGCCGGAGAGGTTGGTGACCGTGGTGGGTGAATCGACCTTGATGTAGCCCTCGGCGTCGAGCTCCACCTGGCCGTGCAGCAGTTCGGTGCGCGGGACGTGGCCGATCGCGACGAAAATTCCGGTGGCGGCCTGTTCGCGGGTTTCCCCGGTGCGCGTGTCGGTCAGGGTGACGCCGGTGACCTTGGCGTCGCCGTGGATGGCGGTGACGGCGGCGTTCCACGCGAAGCTGATCTTGGGGTTGTCCTTGGCCCGCTGGGCCATGATGCGGGAGGCACGGAGCTCGCCCTTGCGGACCACCACCGTGACGGACTTCCCGAACCGGGTCAGGAACGTCGCTTCCTCCATGGCCGAGTCTCCGCCGCCGACCACAATGATGTCCTGGTCGCGGAAGAAGAACCCGTCACACGTAGCGCACCAGGAGAGCCCGTGGCCGCTGAACTTCTTCTCTTCGGGGAGGCCGAGTTCCTTGTAGGCGGAGCCGGTGGCGAGGATGACGGCGGTTGCCTCGTGGGTCTCGCCGGCTCCGGTGACCACGCGCTTGAGGTGCCCGGTGAGCGTCACTTCGGTGACGTCGTCGAACACCACCCGGGCGCCGAACTTCTCGGCCTGCTGCTGCAGCCCGTCCATCAGCTCCGGCCCCTGGACCCCGGCGGGGAAGCCGGGGAAGTTCTCCACCTCGGTGGTGTTCATCAGGGCACCGCCCGCAGTGACGGCTCCGGCGATGACGAGGGGCTTGAGTCCGGCCCGGGCGGCGTAGATTGCCGCGGTGTAGCCGGCGGGGCCGGACCCGATGATGATCAGCTGTTCGGTCATGGTTCTGCTCCTACTTGGCGGCGGGGGTGAGGGATGCGATGAGGTCCTCGATGCGGGCCCTGATGTCGTCGCGGATCGGACGGACGGACTCGACGCCCTGGCCGGCCGGGTCCTCGAGTTCCCAGTCCTCGTAGCGCTTGCCGGGGAAGATCGGGCAGGTGTCGCCGCAGCCCATGGTGATCACGACGTCGGATTCCTTCACGGCCTCGGTGGTGAGGACCTTGGGGATTTCGGCGGACATGTCGATGCCGAGTTCGGCCATGGCCTCGACGGCGGCCGGGTTGACCTTGTCCGCGGGCTGGGAGCCGGCCGAGCGGACCTCGATCCGGCCCTCGCCGAGGGTGGTGAGGAAGGCGGCGGCCATCTGGGAGCGGCCGGCGTTGTGGACGCAGACGAACAAAACGGAGGGTTTCTTGGCGGTTTCGGTGTTCATGGGGGTCTCTCCTGAAATTTGTGCGGGTCAGGCGGAAAGGGGGCTGGGGGTGAAGTAGCGTGTGCGGGCCCAGAGGGCCGCATACACCAGTGCAACAAGGACCGGGACTTCGATCAAGGGCCCGACGACGCCGGCGAGGGCCTGGCCGGAGGTGACGCCGAAAGTGCCGATCGCCACGGCGATGGCGAGTTCGAAGTTGTTGCCCGCGGCGGTGAAGGCCAGCGTGGTGGTTTTGGCGTAGCCGAGGTCCAGCCACTTGCCGATCAGCATCCCGGCGCCGAAGACCACGAGGAAGTAGACCAGCAGGGGCAGGGCGATGCGGACGACGTCCAGCGGACGGGAGGTGATGGTGCCGCCCTGCAGGGCGAACAACAGCGTGATGGTGAAGAGCAGGCCGTACAGCGCCCACGGGCCGAGCTTGGGCAGGAACGTGCCTTCGTACCAGTCGCGGCCCTTGGCCTTTTCGCCGATCGTGCGGGTGAGGAAACCGGCCAGCAAAGGGATCCCCAGGAAGACCAGGACGGATGCTGTGATGGCCCAGAAGGAGAAATCGGCGCTGGTGGTCGGCAGGCCCAGCCATCCCGGCAGCAGCTGCAGGTAGAACCAGCCGAGCGCGCCGAACGCGATGACCTGGAAGACGGAATTGATGGCCACCAGCACGGCGGCGGCTTCGCGGTCCCCGCACGCGAGGTCGTTCCAGATCATCACCATGGCGATGCAGCGTGCCAGGCCCACGATGATCAGGCCGGTCCGGTACTCGGGCAGGTCCGGGATGAAGATCCAGGCCAGGGCGAACATGAACGCCGGGGCAAGCACCCAGTTGAGGACCAGCGAGGTGATCATCAGCTTGCGGTCTCCGACGACGCGGTGGGCCTGGTCGTAACGGACCTTGGCCAGCACGGGGTACATCATCACCAGCAGCCCGATGGCTATTGGCAGCGAGACTTCGCCGATCTTGACCGCCTCGAGTGCGGTGTTCAGGCCCGGGATGAAACTGCCCAGGACCAACCCCAGGACCATGGCGGCGATGATCCACACCGGCAGGAATCGGTCCAGGGTGGAGAGTTTGCCGACAACGGCACCTTCGCCTTCAAGGGTGGGCGACGGGTCAGTCTGGGTGCTCACGGGACTCCTGTGCTGCTCAGCTTTAGATTGATGCTTGTCGATATGGAGTATTCCCAACTATATCGATGAATGTCAATCCGTGTGCATAATAGACGCATGAATTCCCTGCCAACTGTTGTGCCGGCCCTCGACGAGGCCTGCTGCGCACCCTCCGGCCGGCCCGGCCTCCTGGCGCAGGTCCTTTAGTTCCTGCGACGCACACGTCGACAGAGTCGCCCCCAGGACCTGAGAACAGGACCGCAACCAAGGAGGACATCATGACCGAGGCTCCCACCACAGAAGACCGGCTGCGCGCGATGCTGCAGAACGTCCAGGCGGCAACGGCCAACACACGCCAGGCGATGGACTCCCCGGGCGACGAGAACTGGGTCCAGGACGGCGAGTCCGATGCCGAGTACCTGCGGGCCATCCAGCGGGACACGATCGCCCGGCTGGACGCTACCGTCCGGGACATCGAAGAACTGCTGGCCGGGCGCCTGGACGGCTAGCAGGCCAGACGCGTCGACGCCCCCCGCCGCACCAGCGTCGGCGGAGGCTCGATCCCCGTCAGGCAGGCAGGGAGCTGAGGGCGGTCAGGGCCGACAACTTCTCCTCGCCGATGGGCTCGTCGGGCAGCAGCGGAATGAGCGCTACCCGGCCCGTCAGGGTGTGCACCTTCGTGATCTGTTCGATTTCGCTCGCGGCGCGGGCCTGCAGGAACGGCGTCTGCGGGTGTGCTGCGGCGATCGAGTTGTTGATGACCCAGGCCCACGGATGAATTCCGGCCCGTTCCAGGTCACTGTTCAGCTCTTCGGCTTCCAGTACCGGCGTCGTTTCGGCCAGCGTAACGAGGACAACCTTGGTCTGGGCCGGGTCCTGCAGCCGCATGAGCGGCGTCACGAATCCCATGGTGTCGCCGACCTGGCGGGCGATCTCCCGGT
>NZ_AUPJ01000372.1:0-2022 GCF_000427315.1 Arthrobacter sp. TB 26 | reverse complement strand
GAGCCGGTGGCGTCCAGGAGCAGCAGGGTGTGGCCGGTCGGTGCCGTGTCGATCACGACAAAGTGCCGGCGGGATTCCTGGACCACCTTGGAGAACTGCCGGAAAACAGCAACCTCGTCCGTGCACGGGGACATCAGGTCCTCGGCGAGCGCCGCGCGTCCGTCGTCGTCCAGGCTCCTGCCCTTGGTCTCCATCACATGATCGCGGTACTCCTGGATGGC
This sequence comes from Arthrobacter sp. TB 26, assembly GCF_000427315.1. GTDB lineage: Bacteria > Actinomycetota > Actinomycetes > Actinomycetales > Micrococcaceae > Arthrobacter. The sequence goes on along the minus strand of NZ_AUPJ01000372.1, from coordinate 1,801 downwards.
CGCTTCCGGATCGATGCGCGAAACCGTGAGGCCCGGGATGGAACCATGGAGTGTTTCGGTGAGGTGGGCTGCGGGATCGGTCGTGGTGAGGTGGACCGCATGCCCGCGTTTGGCCAGGGCGACCGCAATGGCGGCTGCAACGGTGGTCTTCCCGACCCCGCCCTTGCCCATGCACATCACGAGGCCGTGGCCGTCAAGCTCCACCTCGTTCACCAGGGCAGCCAGCGGGGCGTCCTCAATGTCCGGGACCAGCGCGCCGTCAGCCGTGACATCGGCGCCGGAAGTGGCCGCGAACAGCGATTCAAGCGCCGGAATGCCGACCATATTGCCCGGCTTCAGATCCAGAACATCGCGGGGCAAAGCCGCGACGGCGTCGGGAATGGCCGCGATGGCGGCAGCCTCCCGGGCGCGCAGGGCCTGCGCCAGGTCCTCGTCGCCGGCGGCTTCCGGCAGGACGCCGTTGACGACGACGTATCCTCCCCCGATCCCGATCTGATTGAGTTCGAGGTAAGTCCGCTCAATTTCGCTCAGTGACGATGTCTGTGCGCGGGTGACCAGGACAAGCCGGGTCCTCGCCGGGTCCGTCAGGGCCTGGACCGCCTTGGCGTACACCTGCTTGTGCTTCTCCAGTCCTGACAGGGGGCCAAGGCAGGACGGGTCCCCCTTGCCGGCCGCGAGGAAATCGGTCCACGAGCCGGGCAGCTGCAGCAGGCGGATCGTGTGACCTGTCGGGGCTGTATCGAAGACGATGTGGTCAAAGTCCCCGTACGAGCTGTCGTCGGCGAGCAGGTTGGTGAACTCGTCGAAGGAGGCGATCTCCGTGGTGCAGGAACCTGAGAGGCTCTCGGCAATGCCGGCCAGTTCAGTCTCGGGCAGCAGCCCGCGGACGGGCGCGATGATCCGCTCCCGGTACGCCGCGGCGGCCTGCTCCGGGTCAATTTCCAGCGCGGATACACCCGGCACATCCTGAAGGGGCGTGACGGTGTTCCCGATGGTCACGCCGAAGACCTGCCCGACATTGGATGCGGGGTCGGTGCTGACCAGCAACACTTTCTTGCCGGACTTGGCAAGGGTGAGCGCTGTGGCACACGCTACGGAGGTCTTGCCCACGCCGCCCTTGCCGGTGAAGAACAGGAACCGGGGCGCATTCTCGAGAAACTTCACGCCGGAACCTAGCAGCAGCTCGTCGAGCCGCCGCAGCAGCCGCCGGACTTTTCACTCAGGCCGAGGTCCGGGCGGGACTGCGGTTCAACGCTGGCTTCGCCCAGTCCGGCGAATGCGAGCAACTGCCCCCGGCTCGGGTAGCTCCCGGTGGCGACCGTAACGCCGTCGACGATGGTGAGCGGAAGTCCCTTGGATCCGACCAAGTGCATGAATCCACGGACCGTTTCGTCCTCCGCGAAGGCGGTCGGTTCGCTGGCGAGGTTGTGGCGGGCAATGTCGGCACCGAGGCCCTGGAGATGACGCACGTCCGCGGTCACAGCCACCAGGGACTGGTCCACGTCGGGGCCGCAGACACCGGTGTCACAGCAGAGGGCGGATTCGTAGATTCGGATAGCAGGCATGCGGTTCTCCTTGACTGTCGTGGCGGTTCGATGAGATACCGGACCACCGGTCCCACGCATTCAGGCCCCGGTCCCGGCGGGGACGTGACCGTCATGATTGCGACCCTTCCAGCATATCGACAAATATCGATATGCAGAAGCGGTGTCCAGGGTGACGTTGGCAACGCGGCCCATGCAGGTTCCGGAGCTGCCGGACAGCCGGACAATCCGCCGCCGTCCGCGGCCTGTCCGCGGGC
>NZ_AUPJ01000371.1 GCF_000427315.1 Arthrobacter sp. TB 26 | reverse complement strand
CCCGCCTCATCCTTGCCTCCCAGTCCCCCGCCCGCACCAAGCTGCTGACCGATGCCGGCATCCGGCACGAAATCCTCGTCTCGGACGTCGACGAGGACGCTGTCCAGGCCCGCTACGGCGCGACGGACCCGCACGACACCGCCCTGCTGCTTGCCCGGGCCAAGGCCGAGGCCGTCGCCTCCCTGCCCGACGCCGACGGCGCCCTGGTGATTGGCTGCGATTCGGTCTTTGAGTTCGACGGCGAGGCGCACGGCAAGCCGTACACAGCCGACGTCGCCAAAGAGCGGATGCTCCGGATGAGCGGCAGCAAGGGCGTGCTGCACACCGGCCACTGGCTCGTCGACTGCCGGGACACCGAGGGCACCGATGAGTCCCAGGCCGCCGGCTCCGGCGCAACCCTCGGGCATGTCACCTCCGCCGAGGTCCACTTCATGGAGATGACCCCCGAGGAAATCGACACCTACATCGCCACCGGGGAGCCCCTGCAGTGCGCTGGCTCCTTCACGATCGACGGCTACGGTGGGGCCTTCATCCGCAAGGTCGACGGCGACCCGCACGCCGTCGTCGGGCTGTCCATTTCCACCCTCCGCGGGCTGCTGGGACAGGCGCAGGTGGGCATCACCGAACTGTGGACCACCGGTGCCGCGGATCCCGCACTGCTCCGGGCCGAGTGAGCTAATTCGCACGCCTTTGTAGCAACCCTACAAAGGCAGGGCGCTTTACCCGCGGAATCCGCAAGTAATATCGGCGGAACCCACAAAACCGCGCTAGGCTCCCTGAAGGAAAGAAGGAGACGCCTTGTCAGCAAATTCGGAGCAGTCCGCAAATCCCGTGCAGCGATCAGCCCAAGAAGGGACCGCCGTAGTCGCCCCGCCCGGCACACGTCCCCTGAGCAAGGTGCTGATCGCCAACCGCGGCGAAATCGCGGTGCGCATCATCCGCGCCGCGCGCGATGAAGGCATGGCCTCCGTGGCGGTCTACGCGGACCCGGACCGCGACGCCCTGCACGTCAAACTCGCTGACGAGGCCTACGCCCTGGGCGGCAACACCGCCGCAGAGTCCTACCTCGTGATGGACAAGCTGATCGAGGTGGCCCACCGCTCCGGCGCCGACGCCATCCACCCCGGCTACGGCTTCCTCGCCGAGAACGCCGAGTTCGCCGCCAAGGTGATCGACGCCGGCATCACCTGGATCGGGCCATCCCCCGCTGCGATCTCCGCCCTGGGCGACAAGGTCCAGGCCCGCCACATCGCCGAAAATGTCGGCGCACCGCAGGTTCCCGGCACCGCCGACCCGGTGGAGTCCGCCGAGGAAATCCTTGAGTTCGTGGACAAGTTCGGCCTGCCCGTCGCCATCAAGGCGGCCTTCGGCGGCGGCGGACGCGGCATCAAGGTGGCCCGCACCCGCGAGGAAATTCCCGAACTCTTCGAATCCGCCGTCCGCGAGGCCGTCGCCGCCTTCGGCCGCGGCGAATGCTTTATTGAACGCTTCCTGGACGCCCCGCGCCACGTCGAGACCCAGTGCCTCGCCGACGCGCACGGCAACGTTGTGGTGGTCTCCACCCGCGACTGCTCGCTGCAGCGCCGGAACCAGAAGCTCGTCGAAGAGGCCCCGGCCCCGTTCCTCACGGAGGAGCAGAACCGCCGGCTCTACGAGTCCTCCAAAGCCATCCTCAAAGAGGCCGGCTACCTCGGCGCCGGCACCTGCGAGTTCCTGGTGGGCCAGGACGGCACCATCTCCTTCCTTGAGGTCAACACCCGCCTCCAGGTGGAGCACTGCGTCTCCGAGGAAGTCACCGGCATTGACCTCGTCCGCGAGCAGTTCCGGTTGGCCCGCGGCGAGGAACTTGGCTACGGCGACCCCGAAGTCCGCGGCCACTCGATCGAGTTCCGCATCACCGGCGAGGACCCGGGCCGCAACTTTATGCCCGCCCCGGGCACCATCACCCTGTTGAAGAACCCGACCGGCCCCGGCGTCCGGATCGACTCCGGCGTGGAGCAGGGCGACGTCATCAGCGGCAACTTCGACTCGATGCTCTCCAAGCTGATCGTCACTGGCGCCACCCGCCAGCAGGCCCTGCAGCGCGCCCGCCGCGCCCTTGAGGAGATGGTCGTTGAGGGCATCCCTACCGTCATCCCGTTCGACCTCGCCGTCGTCACCAACCCGGATTTCGCCCCCGCCGAGGGCCCGTTCAAGGTCCACACGCGCTGGATCGAGACGGCGTTCGTCAACGATATCCCCGCCTGGACGCCGACCGGCACCGAGGCCGAAGCGCCCGACGGCGGCGAGCGCCAGCGCGTCGTCGTCGAGGTCGGCGGCAAGCGCCTCGAGGTCGTCCTCCCGGCGTCGCTGGGTACGGGAGCCGGCTCGGGTGCCGCCAAGCCGGCCAAGGTGAAGAAGCGTTCCCGCAGCGGCGGCGCCGTGGCGGCAGCCAGTGGCAACGCCCTGACCTCCCCCATGCAGGGAACCATCGTGAAAGTGGCCGTCGGCGAGGGTGACCTTGTGGCCGAGGGTGATCTTGTTGTGGTGCTCGAGGCCATGAAGATGGAGCAGCCGCTCACCGCGCACCGCGCCGGAATCGTGATCGGGCTGGCCGCTGCGGCCGGCGAGACGGTCTCCGCCGGCGCCATCATCGCGCTGATTGAGGACGCGGCTGCCGAGTAGCCGCTCGACTCACAGGACGCAGGCGCGCCTCTGGTGCCCCCGCGTCCCGCCCGTGCAGACTTGGTCTGTGAAACCATTTCTGCTCCTCGCCTCCCGGGCCGAGGACGCCGCCGCCGAGGACGAATATGAAGCCTACCTTCGCTACGGCGGCCTCGAACCCGCGCAGCTGAGGCGCATTCGGATGGAAGCCGCGCCGCTGCCCCCACTGGACCTTACCGAGTACTCCGGTGTGATTGTGGGCGGGAGCCCGTTCACGTCCAGCGACCCGGCCGGGCAGAAAAGCGACGTCCAGCATCGGGTGGAGCATGAGCTCGCGGCCCTGCTCGACCGGATCGTGCCTGCGGACTTCCCGTTCCTCGGCGCCTGCTACGGGGTCGGCACGCTGGGCCGGCACCAGGGCGCCGTGATCGACCGGACCTACGGCGAAGGGCTTGGCGGCGTGACCATCAAGCTGACCGAGGAAGGGATGGTGGACCCCCTGCTGCGAGGTCTGCCGGAGAGTTTCACGGCCTTCACCGGCCACAAGGAAGCCTGCACCCTCCTGCCCTCCCACGCGGTGCTCCTGGCCAGCTCCGCCGCCTGCCCCGTGCACATGTTCCGGATCAAGACCAACCTGTACGCCACCCAGTTCCACCCCGAGCTCGACGCGCGGGGTTTGGTCACCAGGATCGACATCTACCGCCATGCAGGCTACTTCCCGCCCGAATCGGCCGAGATGCTGATCGAGGACGCCCGGCGGTTCTCCGCCTCGGAACCGATGAAGATCCTGCGGAACTTCGTCGAGCGCTACGCGAGCTAGGCCCGGCCCCGCCCGCCCAGCCCGTCCGTCCGCGCTCCCGCCCAGTTGTCTTCCCGGATCCTCCTGCCGACACGGAAATGCCCGGCGTGTTCAGCTTGGGTTCTAGCGGTCGTTGCAACACCCAGAATTTTTGGGAGTTGCAGCGACCGTGTCGTCTTTAACGGGAGAACCTCGAACCAACAGGAAGTACGCGCAGGGGCAGAAGGATGAGTTCTTCGTCGTGTTCGACCGGCTCAAGAGCACGGGGGCGGCGGCCAGGGAGCTGGGATTGAGCCCCGATACGTGCGCCGGCTGGGTGCGTAAAGCCGGACTGAAGAGCCATGGTAAACCGGGGGCGCGCCCTCACCGGGGCCGGGATGAGTACTTCCGGTTACGCAAGGCCGGCTTGAGTCGGCGGGAGGCGGCCGCAGCGGTCAGCGTGCATCCCAGGACCGCGGCGGAGTGGGACCTGGGGATTCGTAAGTCAGGCGGCCGACGCATTTACGCTGATGGGCGGGTGGTCGATTACAAACGTGGTGTGACCACTATGACCTCGCCGGCCCTCGCCCCACCGACAGCGGCTCTCGAGAAACTCATCGACCCGCGATTTCTTAGCGTGCAGGAGCGGGAGATGATCCGGGACCTGAAAGCCTCGGGTTCATCGATGCGGGCGATCGCCAGCGTGCTTGGCCGTTCGGCTTCAACGATCAGCCGCGAGCTGGGCCGAAATGCCGATGCCCTGTTGGGCTATCTGCCCCACGGGGCGCAGCGGAAGGCCGCTGCCCGGCGGCCACGACCCAAAAACGCCAAGCTCGCTGGCGAGTCGGACCTGCGCGACTATGTGAAGGCCAAGCTGCTCATACGCTGGTCTCCGGAGCAGATCAGCCACACCCTGGTCAAAAAGTTCCCCGACCAACCGGAGATGCGTGTGAGTCCAGAGACGATCTATCAAGCCCTCTACGTCCAGGCCAGAGGCGGACTCAAACGCGAAATACAGGCAGCCCTGCGCACCGGCCGGACCCGCCGGAAACACCACCAGAGCGGGGAACAGCGCACCTCCCGGTTCGTGGATCCGATGGTCATGATCTCCGAGCGTCCACCCGAGATCGAGGACCGCGCAGTACCCGGTCATTGGGAGGGGGATCTCATCACCGGCGCCTACAACCAGTCCGCGATCGGAACCCTGGTCGAACGCACCACCCGCTACGTGATGCTCGTCCACCTGCCAAATGACCACACCGCCGAAACCGTCCGGGACGGGCTCATCAACACCATCTCTGCCCTGCCGGCACATCTGCGAGGCTCTCTGACCTGGGACCAGGGCGCGGAAATGGCCGCCCACAAGACCTTCACCCTAGCCACCGAAATGCAGGTTTACTTCTGCGACCCAGCCAGCCCCTGGCAGCGCGGTTCGAACGAGAACACTAACGGGCTGCTGCGCCAGTACTTCCCCAAAAGCACCGACCTGTCCGCCTACGGACCTGAAGACCTCGAACACGTCGCTCAGGAGCTCAACGGCCGCCCACGCAAAACGCTCGGCTGGGATACCCCAGCCGAGCGTCTACGTGATTTACTACTAACCACCTAACCACCAGGTGTTGCAACGACCCCTAGAAACCGCC
>NZ_AUPJ01000370.1 GCF_000427315.1 Arthrobacter sp. TB 26 | reverse complement strand
CCATCGGCAGCTCATGGCAAGGCGAGCGCCGTGCGGATCAGGTTCAACAGAAACCCCCGGACCTCGTCACTGCGCATGATGAACACCAGAATGCCGGCAAACCCCACAGCGGCGAGCGTGGCAATGGCATACTCGGCCGTCGCCATTCCTTCCTCGGAGCCAAAGAGCCTTCTCAGCCTTCGTGCCCGGCGCGGGGCAGGAATGCTGGCCCCCGGATAAATTTCCCGGATCCCGGCAGTCCCGGTCCCGGCATGGATTTGCTGGGCCCTCCGTGTGCCGGCCGGCTCAGGGCGTTGGATTGACATGGTCTTTTCCTTTCGTTCGGTTCCGGCGGGAGCGCCGGCTGTTCCTGGACTCTTCCGGCCAGGCCGGTGACATGTAAGGGGCTCGTCCCTCCAAGTGGAAAACCCCTTCCGGACACGCATTGTGGAGGAAGACTTTCGCACCGCCGATTTCCACCGCTGGGGTCAGCCCGGGAGCATCGCCAGCAGGACCGGTATGACGCCCAGGCATACGAAGGCCGGCAGCGAGCACAATCCGAGGGGAACGACGAGCTTCACTGCGAGGGCGGCGGCTTGTTTCTCCGCGGCCCGGAACTGTCCGCGCCGCATGCGTGCCGCCTGGGCGTAGAGGATGGCGGAGGACGGGGCGCCGGTGAGGGCGGCAAATCCCAGCGCATCGCGCACGGCGAGAAGTCCCGGCGACCGGACGTCGGCGCCGCGCCAGGCAGTGTCCCAATCGGCGCCGATCGTGAGCGCCGCGACGACCGGGCGCAGCGGACCACGGATTTCGGGCGTTGCCAGTGCGGCCAGCAGCGCCAGGGCACGGCAGAGTCCGGATCCCGCATCGAGCATCGCGCCGATCAGTTCGAGCATCATGGCGGCATCATCGAGGCCGTGCCCTCCGGAAGCCCCGGGCAGCTCGACCCCGTCGTTTGAGCGGCCCCGGCTTCCGGCGTCGGGGGCGCGCTGCGTCTGGCGCCGGAGTCGCCGCCTTGCCACGCCATGGTCGGAATACGCGGTGGCGGCCGCGGCCACCAGGATCGCCAGCACCCCAAGTCCCGCGGCGTCTGCTGTCACGGCCGAGCTCCTTCAGCCGCCCGGACGAGCCGTGCCGACCAGATCCGGCCTGCCATGGTGAGGGCGAGTCCCGCCGTGAGCGCCGCGGCCCCGGAAGGGGTTCCCAGCACCTCGACAGGATCCACTCCCAGCAGCAAACCCAAGCCCAGCCCGAGAAACGGAAGCCACGTCAGCAGCCGAACCGTCGCACGGGGCCCGGCCAGCGCCGTCTGGCGGGCAGCCTCGGCGTCGTTCTCGGCCTCCAACTGGGCCGCAAAGCGCGTCAACACGTCCGCCAGCGGGGAACCCGCGGCCTCGGCGACGTCAAAGCACGCGGCGAGCTGGACCCAGACGCGGTGCTCACGCACGCCCGCGCCTGCACGGCTTCGCCGGATTTTCCCGGCGCCTGTCCCG
>NZ_AUPJ01000369.1 GCF_000427315.1 Arthrobacter sp. TB 26 | reverse complement strand
CAGCCAGTATCCGCACGGATCCGGGGGCCAGCGCCGACGTCCGGCCCGACGCTTCCTCCCCGGTCAGGGCCGCGGAGGATTCACCCCCATGCAGGAGCCATAGCTCGTCCCATAACCGCGAGGGGGTGCGGCCGCCTTTCAGCAACGCCGACATCTGCTGCACGAGCAATGTCATCGAGACCGGCGGTGCGTCCCGGCGCCGCCAACGGCGGACTCCGCGGTGAGCCGTTGGGGAGCCGGCGGCAGGAACACTCCGTGCCCCGGCCAACGCCGCACGGATCCGGCGGCGCGGGGCTCCCGGAGCCGAGAGCGCCAGGAACACCGCGAGAGCCAGGGTGCCAGCGAGCATCGCGGTCATTCCGGGCCCCTGTCCGGCTCGGCGGTTTCTAGGGGTCGTTGCAACACCTGGTGGTTAGGTGGTTAGTAGTAAATCACGTAGACGCTCGGCTGGGGTATCCCAGCCGAGCGTTTTGCGTGGGCGGCCGTTGAGCTCCTGAGCGACGTGTTCGAGGTCTTCAGGTCCGTAGGCGGACAGGTCGGTGCTTTTGGGGAAGTACTGGCGCAGCAGCCCGTTAGTGTTCTCGTTCGAACCGCGCTGCCAGGGGCTGGCTGGGTCGCAGAAGTAAACCTGCATTTCGGTGGCTAGGGTGAAGGTCTTGTGGGCGGCCATTTCCGCGCCCTGGTCCCAGGTCAGAGAGCCTCGCAGATGTGCCGGCAGGGCAGAGATGGTGTTGATGAGCCCGTCCCGGACGGTTTCGGCGGTGTGGTCATTTGGCAGGTGGACGAGCATCACGTAGCGGGTGGTGCGTTCGACCAGGGTTCCGATCGCGGACTGGTTGTAGGCGCCGGTGATGAGATCCCCCTCCCAATGACCGGGTACTGCGCGGTCCTCGATCTCGGGTGGACGCTCGGAGATCATGACCATCGGATCCACGAACCGGGAGGTGCGCTGTTCCCCGCTCTGGTGGTGTTTCCGGCGGGTCCGGCCGGTGCGCAGGGCTGCCTGTATTTCGCGTTTGAGTCCGCCTCTGGCCTGGACGTAGAGGGCTTGATAGATCGTCTCTGGACTCACACGCATCTCCGGTTGGTCGGGGAACTTTTTGACCAGGGTGTGGCTGATCTGCTCCGGAGACCAGCGTATGAGCAGCTTGGCCTTCACATAGTCGCGCAGGTCCGACTCGCCAGCGAGCTTGGCGTTTTTGGGTCGTGGCCGCCGGGCAGCGGCCTTCCGCTGCGCCCCGTGGGGCAGATAGCCCAACAGGGCATCGGCATTTCGGCCCAGCTCGCGGCTGATCGTTGAAGCCGAACGGCCAAGCACGCTGGCGATCGCCCGCATCGATGAACCCGAGGCTTTCAGGTCCCGGATCATCTCCCGCTCCTGCACGCTAAGAAATCGCGGGTCGATGAGTTTCTCGAGAGCCGCTGTCGGTGGGGCGAGGGCCGGCGAGGTCATAGTGGTCACACCACGTTTGTAATCGACCACCCGCCCATCAGCGTAAATGCGTCGGCCGCCTGACTTACGAATCCCCAGGTCCCACTCCGCCGCGGTCCTGGGATGCACGCTGACCGCTGCGGCCGCCTCCCGCCGACTCAAGCCGGCCTTGCGTAACCGGAAGTACTCATCCCGGCCCCGGTGAGGGCGCGCCCCCGGTTTACCATGGCTCTTCAGTCCGGCTTTACGCACCCAGCCGGCGCACGTATCGGGGCTCAATCCCAGCTCCCTGGCCGCCGCCCCCGTGCTCTTGAGCCGGTCGAACACGACGAAGAACTCATCCTTCTGCCCCTGCGCGTACTTCCTGTTGGTTCGAGGTTCTCCCGTTAAAGACGACACGGTCG
>NZ_AUPJ01000368.1 GCF_000427315.1 Arthrobacter sp. TB 26 | reverse complement strand
CGCGGGTGTTCTTGACCGCGGTGGTGATGAGTTCCAGGGCTGTGTCCCAGCTGACCGGACGGTGGACGCCGTCGGCGCCTTTGAGCAGCGGTTCGGTGACGCGTCCGGGGTGATTCAGCAGCGACGCCGAGGTCCAGCCCTTGCGGCAGAGTCCACCGCGGTTGGTGGGGAAGTCGCGGCCCGTCACATTGAGGGGCGCGTCGAGGGGCGCGTCGGGGATGGCGGCGGCCGGCTGCTCCGGCACGGGGTCTGACCCCGGCTGGGTAGCCGGGGTCAGAGCCGCTGGGGTGGTGAGCGTCATGGCGCACTGCAGGGCGCAGTAGGGGCAGTGCGTGTCGGCGCCGGTGGTCATGTTAGACATGTCCCATCGCGTTGCGGTTGGCGTTGCGGATGTAGCAGAACCAGCACACGGCCAGCATCAGGACGTAGGCACCGACGAAGCCGTAGAACGCGGGGGTGTAGGAGCCGCTGGCGGTGTTGGAGGCGTTGAGGACCTGCGGGATGACGAACCCGCCGTACGCTCCGATGGCCGAGATCAGGCCGAGGGCGGAGGAGGCCAGGCGCTGGGTGGTCACCGTGCTGGCGCCGGCCCGTGCTGCCCGGCTGGAGGTGGCGAAGATGACCGGGATCATCCGGTAGGTGGCGCCGTTCCCGAAGCCGCTGGCGGTGAACAGGAACAGGAACAGGACCAGGAAGAGCCAGAAGTTCTTCATTGGCAGCGTCCAGATCATGGTCAGGGTGATGACGGCCATCGCGGCGAACGCGGCGACGGTCATCCGGGCGCCACCCATGCGGTCCGCCATGCGTCCGCCGTAGGGACGGGCCAGCGAGCCGACCAGCGGACCCAGGAAGGCCAGGGACAGGGCAACTGTGCCGACGCCGATGGAGGAGAACGCCGGGAAGTAGTCCTTGATGAGCTTGGGAAAAACGCCGGCGAAACCGATGAACGAGCCGAAGGTGCCGATGTACAGCAGCGCCATAATCCACAGGTGCGGTTCCTTGAGCGCGGCGAGTGAACCCGCGACGTCGCCCTTGGCGCTGGTGAGGTTGTCCATGTACTTCCAGGCGCCGAACGCGGCGAGCAGGATCAGCGGGACCCACATGAGCCCGGCGACCGGCAGGTTGACGGTGCCGGCGGCCAGGAGGGTGATGGCGATCGGGACGGCAAGCTGTGCGACGGCGGCGCCGAGGTTTCCGCCGGCGGCGTTCAGGCCCAGCGCCCAGCCCTTCTCGCGGGCCGGGTAGAAGAAGGTGATGTTGGCCATGGAGCTGGCGAAGTTGCCGCCGCCGAAGCCGGCCAGCGCCGCGACGAACAGCATGGTCCCGAACGGGGTCTCCGGGTTGGCGACGCACATGGCCAGGCCGATCGAGGGGATCAGCAGGAGCAGGGCCGAGACGATGGTCCAGTTCCGGCCGCCGAAGCGGGGGACCATAAAGGTATAGGGGATCCGGAGGGTTGCGCCCACCAGGCTGGGCATGGAGATCAGCCAGAAGATCTCCGACGTGGTGAAGGTGAAGCCGGCCGCAGGCAGCTGGACCACCACAATCGACCACAGCTGCCACACCACGAAGCCCAGGAACTCGGCGAAGATGGACCAGTTCAAATTGCGGCGGGCGATGGAACGTCCCTGGGCCTCCCACTGTTCCTTGTTCTCGGCATCCCAGTTGGCGATCCAGCGGCCGGGACGGAATTCAAGGGCGGAACCGCCGAGGGTGGTGCCGGCATTGACGGCGGGCGAAATGCCGGGGGAAATGCCGGTCGGGGCATCTGCAGTGCGTTCAGCAGTCACGGGGACCTCCTTGGGGATGTTGTCCCTCCAAGTTAGGTAAGCCGCGTTTCCGGGAGCCTCGCCGTTTGTTAACGTGCTGTGAAGTTTGCCTATCGGCGCGTTTGTGGCGGTGTTAGGGGCGGGGTGGGGCGTAGTGTGATGACCACCACGTGAGACGAATCTAAGTGTCCAAATAGTGGAACGCTTGTCCATTGAATGGACTTCTGGAACTAATATGTAATCCTACTTATCAACATCCGGGCGGTCTCAATCATCACCGGTCCGGTCTTTATGAAAGCGCTACTACATGTCATCCACTGCCACTTCCGCAGAGCAGGGGTCCGCCGAACCGGTGAACTCGCGCGGCCGCGTCATCGTCGCCAGCCTGATTGGCACCACCGTTGAGTTCTACGACTTCTACGTGTACGCCACCGCCGCTGTGCTCGTCTTCCCGAAGCTCTTCTTCCCTGGCCAGAACGAGACCACCCAGCTGCTGGCATCCTTCGCCGTCTTCGGCGTCGCGTTCATCGCCCGGCCGCTCGGCTCGATTGTCTTCGGCCACTTTGGTGACAAGTTTGGCCGCAAGGGCACACTGGTCGCCTCGCTGCTGACCATGGGTATTGCCACCTTCCTGATCGGCTGCCTGCCGACGGCGACCGTTCCCGGCTGGACCTTCTGGGCGCCGGCGCTGCTGGTTGTCATGCGTTTCGCCCAGGGTCTGGCCCTCGGCGGGGAATGGAGCGGCGCGGCGCTGCTGGCCACCGAGAACGCCCCGGCGAACAAGCGTGCCATCTACGGCACGTTCCCGCAGCTGGGTGCGCCGATCGGCTTCATCATCGCCAACGTGATCTTCCTGGTGTTCAGCTACACCCTGACGCCGGCCGCATTCGAGGCGTGGGGCTGGCGTGTGCCGTTCCTGCTCAGTGCCGTTATGGTCATCATCGGCCTTTACGTCCGGCTCAAACTGATCGAGACCCCGGCCTTCACCAAGGTCCTGGAGTCCAACGAGGTCGCCAAGCTGCCGCTGGCCCGGGTCTTCAAGACCAGCTGGCGCCAGCTGATCCTGGGCACGTTCATCATGCTTGCCACGTATGTGCTGTTCTACCTGATGACCACGTTCACGTTGACCTACGGCACCCGGGCCGCCAGCCTGGACGCCGCCAAGGCCGCAGCCGAGAAGGCCGGCAAGCCGATGACCGAGGCCGCCGCGGCTGCGTTCGTCCCCGGCCTGGGCTACACCCGCAACGATTTCCTCTGGATGCTGATTGCCGGCGTCGTGTTCTTCGGTATCTTCACCCTGGTCTCCGGCCCGCTGGCTGAGAAGTACGGCCGGCGCAAGATGCTGATCGCCGTGACCCTTGGCATCTTCGCCTTCGGCCTGCTCTTCGTCCCGCTGTTCAGCGCCGGCTTCGCCGGAACGATGGCCCTGCTGATCATCGGGTTCTCCCTGATGGGGCTGACTTTCGGGCCCATGGGTGCGCTGCTGCCGGAGCTGTTCCCGACGAATGTCCGGTACACCGGCTCCGCCATCAGCTACAACTTCTCGAGCATCCTCGGTGCCGCCGTGGCCCCGTTCATCGCCGTCTGGCTCTGGGAAATCGGGAAGGGCAGCCCGGTGCTCGTCGGCGTTTACCTCGCCGCCATGTCCGTGCTGACGCTGATTGCACTTTTCGTCAGCAAGGAAACCCGCGACCTGGAGTACACCAACAACGTGGCCTGAGGCCCGTTCCGCGGCTGGGGTTGACGCTCCAGCCCAGTTGCTGAGAGAAATGCCCGGTGTGTTCACTGGGCGGTTTCTAGGGGTCGTTGCAACACCTGGTGGTTAGGTGGTTAGTAGTAAATCACGTAGACGCTCGGCTGGGGTATCCCAGCCGAGCGTTTTGCGTGGGCGGCCGTTGAGCTCCTGAGCGACGTGTTCGAGGTCTTCAGGTCCGTAGGCGGACAGGTCGGTGCTTTTGGGGAAGTACTGGCGCAGCAGCCCGTTAGTGTTCTCGTTCGAACCGCGCTGCCAGGGGCTGGCTGGGTCGCAGAAGTAAACCTGCATTTCGGTGGCTAGGGTGAAGGTCTTGTGGGCGGCCATTTCCGCGCCCTGGTCCCAGGTCAGAGAGCCTCGCAGATGTGCCGGCAGGGCAGAGATGGTGTTGATGAGCCCGTCCCGGACGGTTTCGGCGGTGTGGTCATTTGGCAGGTGGACGAGCATCACGTAGCGGGTGGTGCGTTCGACCAGGGTTCCGATCGCGGACTGGTTGTAGGCGCCGGTGATGAGATCCCCCTCCCAATGACCGGGTACTGCGCGGTCCTCGATCTCGGGTGGACGCTCGGAGATCATGACCATCGGATCCACGAACCGGGAGGTGCGCTGTTCCCCGCTCTGGTGGTGTTTCCGGCGGGTCCGGCCGGTGCGCAGGGCTGCCTGTATTTCGCGTTTGAGTCCGCCTCTGGCCTGGACGTAGAGGGCTTGATAGATCGTCTCTGGACTCACACGCATCTCCGGTTGGTCGGGGAACTTTTTGACCAGGGTGTGGCTGATCTGCTCCGGAGACCAGCGTATGAGCAGCTTGGCCTTCACATAGTCGCGCAGGTCCGACTCGCCAGCGAGCTTGGCGTTTTTGGGTCGTGGCCGCCGGGCAGCGGCCTTCCGCTGCGCCCCGTGGGGCAGATAGCCCAACAGGGCATCGGCATTTCGGCCCAGCTCGCGGCTGATCGTTGAAGCCGAACGGCCAAGCACGCTGGCGATCGCCCGCATCGATGAACCCGAGGCTTTCAGGTCCCGGATCATCTCCCGCTCCTGCACGCTAAGAAATCGCGGGTCGATGAGTTTCTCGAGAGCCGCTGTCGGTGGGGCGAGGGCCGGCGAGGTCATAGTGGTCACACCACGTTTGTAATCGACCACCCGCCCATCAGCGTAAATGCGTCGGCCGCCTGACTTACGAATCCCCAGGTCCCACTCCGCCGCGGTCCTGGGATGCACGCTGACCGCTGCGGCCGCCTCCCGCCGACTCAAGCCGGCCTTGCGTAACCGGAAGTACTCATCCCGGCCCCGGTGAGGGCGCGCCCCCGGTTTACCATGGCTCTTCAGTCCGGCTTTACGCACCCAGCCGGCGCACGTATCGGGGCTCAATCCCAGCTCCCTGGCCGCCGCCCCCGTGCTCTTGAGCCGGTCGAACACGACGAAGAACTCATCCTTCTGCCCCTGCGCGTACTTCCTGTTGGTTCGAGGTTCTCCCGTTAAAGACGACACGGTCG
>NZ_AUPJ01000367.1 GCF_000427315.1 Arthrobacter sp. TB 26 | reverse complement strand
CCGCGGGCCCATCGGCAACCACGGACCCGTCACTGACTCCTGGCCCGTAGCAGGCACAAACCCATACCCGCGCGCGTTGGTATCGAAGGACACTCGTGACCACTTCCGGACACGAACTTCACTACCGACTTCGCGAGGAACCCCGCCATGACCTCTCTTCACAGCATTCCGCTCACCCTTATCGATGGCACCGACACGGACTTTGGCCGGTTCAGCGGGGAGGTAGTGCTGGTGGTCAACGTGGCTTCGCAGTGCGGATTCACGCCGCAGTATGCGGGACTCGAGGCGCTCCACAACAAGTTCCGGGAGCAGGGATTTCAAGTGCTCGGCGTCCCCTGCAACCAGTTTGCAGGACAGGAGCCCGCGGCCGACGCCGAGATCGCTGAATTCTGCGAACGGAACTTCGGCGTGACCTTCCCGCTCGCGGCCAAAGCCGACGTCCGCGGCAAGAACCAGCACCCGCTGTACGCCGAGCTCACGAAATTCAAGAACGGCTTCCTGCCGGGACTCGTGAAATGGAACTTCGAGAAGTTCCTGGTGAACCGCGACGGCGACGTGGTGGCGCGTTTCGCCCCCACCGTGGAGCCGGACTCGCCCGAGGTCATTGAAGCGGTCCAGTACGCCCTCAGCTGAGAGTCGGCTCCCTGACCACAAGGGGCCAACGGCCTCTATCCCTAAGCATGCTTACCGCCTAGACTGGCCGGACCTTCCAAATAAACCGGGCACAGCCACGGGCGCAGACGCTCCCGTGTGCGTCGCGCCGACATCTGCCCGGGGGACGGTGCTTCAGCACGCTTCGTGAATCACAACTGGACACCCATATCGGGGTCCGTGAAACCAGGAGGAAAGTGATGACAGGGAACAAAGCCGTTGCCTACAAGGGGCCGGGCAAGGTCGAACTGATCGACATTGACTACCCCAGCTTCGAACTCAAAGACGGCCCGGGGGTCAACCCCGCCAACGTGGGCCGGTCGGTGCGCCATGGGGTAATCCTCAAAACCGTTGCCACGAACATTTGCGGCTCCGACCAGCACATGGTCCGAGGCCGCACCACAGCCCCGTCGGACCTGGTGCTGGGCCACGAAATCACCGGCGAAGTCGTGGAAGTTGGGCCAGACGTCGAGTTCATCAAGGTGGGGGACATCTGTTCCGTCCCGTTCAACATCGCCTGCGGACGATGCCGCAACTGCAAGGAACGCAAGACTGGCATCTGCCTCAACGTCAACCCGGACCGCCCGGGCAGCGCCTACGGCTACGTCGACATGGGTGGCTGGGTGGGCGGCCAGGCCAACTACGTCCTGGTGCCGTACGCCGACTGGAACCTGCTGAAGTTCCCGGACCGGGACCAGGCCCTTGAGAAGATGATGGACCTGACGATGCTGTCGGACATTTTCCCGACCGGCTTCCACGGTGCCGTCACCGCCGGCGTTGGAGTGGGCTCCACGGTCTACATCGCGGGAGCGGGTCCCGTTGGGCTGGCTGCGGCGACCAGCGCGCAACTGCTGGGTGCCGCCGTCGTGATTGTGGGGGACCTCAACGCTGACCGGCTGGCACAGGCGCGCAGCTTCGGCTGTGAAACCGTGGACTTGACCGAGGGTGGCCCGGCCGAACAGATCGAACAGCTGCTGGGGGTCCCGGAGGTCGACTGCGGCGTTGACGCCGTCGGATTCGAGGCCAGAGGCCACGGACATGACGCCAAGGAAGCGCCGGCAACGGTGCTCAACTCGCTGATGGAAATCACCGCCGCCGGCGGCGCCCTGGGCATTCCAGGCCTCTACGTTACAGGGGACCCGGGCGGCGTGGACGAGGCGGCCAAGAAGGGGGCGCTCTCGATCAGCCTCGGCACCGGCTGGGCCAAATCGTTGAGCTTCACCACAGGCCAGTGCCCCGTGATGAAGTACAACCGCCAGCTGATGATGGCGATCCTGCATGACAAGGTCCATATCGCGAAGAACGTTAACGCGAAGGCGATCACGTTGGAAGAGGCGCCGAAAGGTTACGCGGAGTTCGACGCCGGCGCAGCCACGAAGTACGTGCTGAACCCGAACGGCTACCTGAGCTAGCCGCCAGGTACCTGAGTAAGCACATTCCGGCGGACACATACCGGAGCAGGTATGTGTCCGCCGGATTACTCGTTGTTGTCATTTTTTCAAACATGCCTACTGGAGTTTGCACATTGTTGGCCGAATGTCTGGTTGGATAGACATTACTGAGAGGGAAGTTGGGGGCTACAGCCTCCACCCAACCAGGAAGGTAGCAATGGAGCTCATCGAGGCCGAACACCCCCGGCCACGTCATTTTCTACTCCATCTGAGTGACCCCCACCTGCTGGGAGGTCCGGCACCGTTGCATGGTGTGGTCGACAGCGACTCCCTGCTCCAACAACTCTTCGACGAAGTGCGGGCGTCCGGCGCGCGCCCGGAAGCCGTGATTTTCACCGGCGACCTCGCTGACCGGGGCGAGCCCGAGGCGTACGCGAAGCTGCGGGCCATCGTCGATCCCGCCTGCAAGGCCCTGGGCGCGAAAGTCATCTGGGCGATGGGAAACCACGACAACCGCGCCAACTTCCGTACCGGCCTGCTGGACCTGCCTGCCGACGATGCCCCGGTGGACCACACTTACTTCATCGACGGGCTGCGGATCATCACCCTCGACACCTCAGTCCCGGGCTTTCACCACGGTGAGCTGAGTCCGGAGCAGCTGGAGTGGCTC
>NZ_AUPJ01000366.1:6392-8365 GCF_000427315.1 Arthrobacter sp. TB 26 | reverse complement strand
CCACCCGCCGGTGCCTTCGGTCCTGGACCTCGCGGTCCTCGTGGAGCTGCGGGACCAGGCGGCGCTGGCCGGGGTTCTGCGGAACTCCGACGTCCGTGCGATTCTGGGCGGCCACTTGCACTACTCGACAACAGCGACGTTCGCCGGGATTCCGGTCTCGGTGGCGTCAGCCACCTGCTATACGCAGGACCTCAATGTTCCGGTTGGCGGAACCCGCGGACGCGACGGCGGACAGGCGTTCAACCTCGTCCATGTCTATGAACACACGATCGTGCACTCCGTGGTTCTGCTCGGCGACACCCCCGCCGTCGGCGAGTTTGTCTCCGCCGAGGAAGCGCAGCGGCGGATTGCGGCGGCAGGGATTCGCATCCCGAGCAAGGCGAAGCTCGAGGACCCGGCCCGGACGCCGGATAGCCGGCGGCTGACCGCGCGCAACTAGCGCTGGCCCGCACCCGGGCGACAGCGGGCGCGGCCAGCGTTTGGCCCGGCCCGCAGCCTCTGCCCGCCTGACTACTTTTCCCAGGGCGCCTTGATCGGGTAATACTTCTCTAGGAAGTCCGTCACGAGCTCGGCCCGTTCCTCGGCCGCAACCTCGGGGAAGCTTCCGTCATTGAGGCAGAAGAAGTCCATGTTCCGCTTGGCGAGCAGCTTGGGCAGGTAGTTCAGTCCGGCCCTGGCCGTCGTGTCCACGTAGCGCACCTTTGCCGCCGTCTGGGTGACGGCCCGGCCGGTCAGAAGCGCGTAGTAGTGGTAGAACGAGTTGGTCACCGAGATGTTGTCGGCCGCGCGGAAGGTGCTGGCCGCCGTCTTGGCGAATTCTGCCGGAAACTCCTGCTCCATCTGGGCCACGACGCTGCGCCGCAGCGGCGCGGCTGTGTGCTCCAGGTGTCGGGTGGTGATCCGGCCGAACCGATCCCAGAGCAGCTTGCGGTTCACCCGGGCGGCGTTCTCGAAGCCGCTACGCTCGGCGTCGTTGTCGCCGAGCCCGATCCGGGTCTCTGCTTCGATGAACTTCGTGATGCCGCCGGGCGTGAAGAACATGTCCGGACCGACGGCGCGGCCGAAGAACATGTCGTCGTTCGAGTACAGGAAGTGTTCGGACAGGCCTTCGATGTGGTGGAGCTGGCACTCCACGGCTTGCGAGTTGTGGGTGGGCAGCACGGAGGGATCCGCGAAGAACTCTTCGCTGCGGACAATTGTCACTCCCGGGTGGTCGGCCAGCCATGCGGGAGTGGGGGAGTCCGTGGCGATGAAGATCCGGCGGATCCAGGGCGCGAACATGTACACAGAGCGCAGCGCGTACTTGAGTTCGTCGATCTGGCGGAAGCGGGCCTCGTGGTCGTCACCTTCGCCCACCACGACGCCGGCCATCCGTGCGCGCCGCGCTGCGATGTACTCCGGGGAGCTGCCGTCCACCCAGGAAAAGACGAGGTCGATGTCGAAGCTGATGTCACTGGCGTGGTCCGCAAACATGTTCTCGATCGTGGGCCAGGTGTGGCCGTAACGCTCCACTGTGCCGCGGACCGCGTCCTGGGCCAGCAGCGTCCGGCGGGTCAGCGAGTTTTCGATCGGGAGGATCAGCTGGTCGCCTTCGAAGCTCCACAGCTCCAGCTGCACGCCAGCCGAGGCGCCGAACTCAAAGCCGCCCTCCGGCTCGACCCGGGGACGGTACAGCCGGAAGATCCGGGACTGCCGGTTGGGGGAGAGCTCACCGTCGGCCACCAGCACCGAGGACTTCTTCTTGGCGTCGACGCTCATCGAGTAGAGAGGCTCGTCGTGGCAGGCCTCCACGAGCGCGTCGCGGAGTTCCTTGCGGTCCTTCCAGTCCACGGCGATGACGGGCCTGTGGTTGTTGCCGCGGACCAGGAGATAGTCGAGGCCGGCGGCGTCAAGCACCGACCGGATGAACATCAAATCCTCGACCATGGCCTGGTACGGCGTACGGTTCTCGTTGATCAGGCCATACCGGCCCC
>NZ_AUPJ01000366.1:4070-6382 GCF_000427315.1 Arthrobacter sp. TB 26 | reverse complement strand
GCGGGTCCGGAATCTCGCCACGGCAGCCGCGGAAGTGACCTCATCGTGGGCGTCAACGGATGCCTGGCTGCCGTAGTAGATCTCGTCCTGGACCAATGCGTCTGTAATTTCGATTCTCCGTGATTCTTTGCGTGAATGTGTCCCTACTTGCATGATAACGTCCGCCCCAAAATCGCCTTGATTATCCGCGGCTGAAACGCCGCCAGTGTGGGCCGCGAGAGCCCCTCGTCCACCCCGGAAACCGGGGTTCGGCGAGGGTTCAGCCGGCCTGGTCAGCCCAGGAGGGCCAGGCGCCAGCTGCGAAGGAAAGCGGCCCCGGCGTCGTCGTGGATGACGTCCTCGCCCAGCCCCAGATCCGCCGCCGTGAGTACTTCGTACGGTTTCACCGGGACTCCGTCGGCGGGCCGGACGTCGACGTGTTTCACCGGGTGGTCGTTGTGGTGCAGCCAGTCGGCCATAGCGTAGTCGGTCCGTGAATCACCCACCGTGCGCCAGGCCTGCGGGGTGACGCCCTGCGCCGCCAGCAGCTCAACGGCCCGGCTCGCGCCGAGGTCCTTGCCGAGCCGGACCGACTCGATGTCGGTGGAGATGATGGTCGGATCCACGCGGTAATCGATCCGGTCATCGGAGTCCGGTGCATGGTGGTCCAGGCGCACCACTCCGAGGCCGTGCCGGGCCATCAGTTCCATGGCATCTGCGTCAAAGAGCTGCTGCTCGGCCCGGTAGTCGGAGTTCTCGACGGCGATGTGCTGCTCGACGGAGACCATGGCCAGCTTGGTTTCATCGAAGAACATGTGGCTGGCGTAATCCTCGGCCACAAGCCGGCGCACGTCGTCCCCGAACGCACGCGGGATGGCCAGCTCGTGATCGACGTGGACTGCCCCGGGGCCAGTGGCGGTGTAGCTGAACCAGACCGCGCCCTTCTCGCACACGGCATGGATCAGGGTGCCGGCCGGCATCCCCGCCGCGATCATCGGCTCCATCACCTGTTCGCGGATGAACGCAGCCGAACGGCCGGTATTGAAGATCACCGGGATTCCCGCCGCGGCCAGCGCCAGCAGGTCCGCGATGATCGCCGGCTGCACCGTACGGGTGACGGGACTCGCCACAGGACCGTCGACGTCGAGCAGCAGCGCCAGGGGAGGAGCCGACGGCGAGAGGGAAGCTGAGGTCTCGGGAGTTGTCATGGCTCCATTCTCCCAGCCGGCAGGCATCTTTGCATGTGGCGTGGACCGTGCCGCCGGCAAGGTCTTGGCTGTGACAGTAAGGACAAGATGGTGTGACAAATGGTTACCGTTTGGCTACAACCTCCCGGCAGCGGGAGTGGTGGATTCCTTTGGCCGTCCAAGTTCCTTAGGCTTGCATGGTGATATTCAAAGCCGTGGGCGAGGGCCGCCCGTACCCCGACCATGGTTACAGCACGCCCAAGGACTGGGCGGCACTGCCGCCGCGACCGGTCCGGCTGGACGATCTGGTGACCACCAAGCGCACGCTCGACCTCGAGGCGCTGCTGGCAGAAGACTCCACGTTCTTCGGCGATCTTTTCCCGCACGTCGTGGAATACCGCGGCGTCCTCTACCTCGAGGACGGCCTGCACCGCGCCGTCCGGACCGCACTGCACCAGCGCACAGCGATCCACGCGCGCGTGCTGGTGATAAATGGCTAGAAAGCCGAAGGACGTCACCGTACTGCACGGGCACCAGGTCATTACCGGATCGGACTTGCGGGCCACCTTCGTGGAGGATGACGAGCTGCACGACAACCCCGTCAGGATGCGCCGACGCATCCTGCATGGCGCCGTCCTGGTGCTCCTCGTCGGGCTGGTTGCCGCCGCGATTGTGGTTGCCCTCGCGATCATGAACGGCCAGATCAAGGTTCCGACGGCGGAGCGCAGCCAGGCTGCGGCGGCCTCCGTCTGCCCGGAGGCGCGCTTTGACTACACGCCGCCGGAGAAAATCAACCTCAATGTCTTCAATTCGACGTCCCGTCCGGGTCTGGCCCGGACGGTGGCCGACGAGTTCGTGGCCCGCAAGTTCATGGTCGGCGCCGTCGCTAACACGACGTCGAGCTACCGCGGGGTGGCGCTGGTCGTGTCCGGCGCTGCCGGCCAGTCGGCGGCGTTCAGTGTGCAGCGCAACCTGCCGGGCTCGGACTATTTCCAGGACGCCCGGACGGACCCGAGCGTGGACGTTATCCTCACCGGAGACTTCAAGGAACTCGCGAAGCCGGAACTGGTCGACCAGACACCCGGCCAGCTCAGCTGCCCGCGCGAGGACCGGCGGATAGTCGACGAGCCGGGGACCGTGACCCCG
>NZ_AUPJ01000366.1:0-4065 GCF_000427315.1 Arthrobacter sp. TB 26 | reverse complement strand
CCCGCCCCCGGCGGCTAGTCCCGTCCGCCGGCACGGCCGGTACCCGGGCGTCAGGAATGCAGGCGGAGGGGGCGGCCGTCGTCGTCGAACCGTGCGCCGGCACCGAGCTGGACGAAACGCACGGTGCGGGCCAGCCGGGCCTCCGCCTCGGCGTTCTGGCCTGCGCCGTCACCACGGGCCGCGCTGGAGGACAGGGTGCCGTGGATGAGCTGCGCGAGCTGGGTGATGTCCGCCTCCGGAAGGTATCCCTGGGCGACTCCGTCCCGAAGGATGCCCTGCAGGAGCACGCTGAGCTCCCCGACGTGGTCGGCAAGTTTCGCGAACGACGCCGGGGACAGCACCGCGCCCATCGCGGGGCCGGGCGGCAGGTGGCGCCGGCTGAGGTCCTCGACCTGGGCCCGCACATACAGGGCCAGACGGTCCACCGGGTTCTCCAGCGAATCCAGGGATTCCCTCAGGTCAACCAGGAAACGCTCGGTCTCATCCAGCGCGTAGGCGATGAGCAGCTCTTCGATGTCCGCGTAATAGTTGTACACGGCGGTGCGGCCGATCCGGGCATGCCGTGCGACGTCGGTCATGGTCAGCCCCGGCAGCCCGTGCGTGAAGAGGAGCTCGCCGAACGCAGTCAAAATGCGGCGTTGGGTCTCGGCGCGTTGGGCGGCGTTGCTCGCGGCCGAAATCCTGGGCATACGGACACTTTAGCGCGATCTGTCAGCAAAACACGGTTTGTCGCCGGGCTGCCGCAATCTTTAGGTGGCGCAGCCCTCCGGGCCGCAGGCCGCAGCGGTTCCAGTGGTGTCTCCGCTCCCGGCTGAGCTGACCATCTCCAGCGGGCGGCTGTCCTGCCAGGCCTGTTCAAGGGCGGTGGTGAACGTCTCGACGGGCTGGGCGCCGGAGAGCCCGAACTTGCGGTCGATCACGAAGAACGGGACGCCGGTGATGCCCAGCGCGCGGCCTTCCTCGAAGTCCAGCCGGACGTCGTCGGCGTATTTGTCGGTGGTGAAAAGTTCGTCCAGCTCGGCGGCACCGATTCCCAGATCCACCCCCAATGAAGTCAGGTAGTCCCGGCTGCCGATGTTCAAGCCCCGCTCGAAGTGGTCGCTGAGCAATCGTTCCTTCGCGGCGTCCTGCCGCCCGTGTGTGGCGGCCAGGTGGATCAGCCGGTGGGCGGTGAAGCTGTTGGCGACTACGACGTCGTCGAAGCGGTAGTTGAGGCCCTCGTCCTTGGCCTGCGCTGCCACGTGCGCGAACATTCCGACGACCTGGGCCGGGGCCATGCCCTTGCGGGTGCTCAGGTAATCCAGTTCGGTGCCGTCGTAGTGGTCCGGCAGGGACGGATCCAGCTGGTAGCTGCGCCACGTTACCTCCACAGCCTCGCGGTGCGGGAAGGCCGCGAGGGCGGTTTCAAAGCGGCGTTTGCCGATGTAGCACCAGGGGCACGCGACGTCGGACCAGATCTCAATCTTCATGTTCGCCACAACCCTGAGGACTGGACGGCCATTCCGCGTGACCAGTGTTAGATACCCCACAAAAGGACTTGCGACTAAACCGATCCTGCGCAAATTTTCGGGAATTCGGGTCCCCCTGAGTCAACCGGACAAGACACTGTGACTCAAAACCAGTGTGTTGAGGCAACCGTGAGCAGCTCCGATACACCGGCCGCAGCAGCTCCTTGGGGCGTCCGAAGGCTCCCGTGCGTGCCGCGCGACCGAACGATCTCGCGTGAGCCGGCTTCCAACACGCACTCGGCAGCAAGCAGGTCCCACGGCTCCCGATCCGACGGCAGGTTCTCGACGGACATCCAACGCCTGAGTAGAGCTTCGGGCCCAAATCCCCCCGGGCCTGCCCGCGCTGACCATCGCGCCGCGTCGAAGGCGGCGGGGCCCTGAAGCGCTGACGCGTCGAAGACGATCAAGCGCCCGCTTCTACTTTTGCCCAGGTTGGCCGGAGCCAAGTCGCCGTGCAGAGGAACCGCTCTCCCGCTGGCATATGCGGCAACGGCCCTGCCCAGCCATGAGGAGGGAACGTTTTGCCCGGATCCGAGGAGTGCGGCCACCGCTTTTTTCCAACGCGGGATCATCACCTCGTCGAGGGGTCGGAGTAGCGGCTCTACATCGCGGGTCGGACGGTGCATGGTCCTGCCCATACTTGCCAGTTGGTCCACGAGCGCCAACTGATCGGTAAGGAGGGTCGCGGCCGGATGCAGTTCCAGGTGCTCGATTAGCAGCCAGCTGCAATCGCCCGCCTCGCCGCACACCAGCCTCGGAACATCCAGGCCCCTATCCCGCCAGGCCTGTTGGAGCGGCCCTTCACCCCGGGGGCTGTCCCCATAGACCTTGAGAACCACTTGGGGTCCGAGCACTGCGACGGGCGAGCCCGTCGTTAGGACGAAGTGGTAGAGCAGCCTGGGCTTGTGATCGATGGCCAGCGCGCCTAGAAACCGGCCAAGACCCAGCTGCTCCTGCAACTTTGGCAGGAGTTCCAGGACTCGTTCGAAGGTCGGCATGTCTTCCGGTGCGTGCACCGCAACGACTTGGCGCTGCTCCGCGATTGCAGCAATGAGTCCTTTATCTGGTTCGTTCACGTCAATGCCCCGTTGTCCTACTAGGCGGTTTCTAGGGGTCGTTGCAACACCTGGTGGTTAGGTGGTTAGTAGTAAATCACGTAGACGCTCGGCTGGGGTATCCCAGCCGAGCGTTTTGCGTGGGCGGCCGTTGAGCTCCTGAGCGACGTGTTCGAGGTCTTCAGGTCCGTAGGCGGACAGGTCGGTGC
The DNA here is from genome assembly GCF_000427315.1 of Arthrobacter sp. TB 26. Classification (GTDB taxonomy): domain Bacteria; phylum Actinomycetota; class Actinomycetes; order Actinomycetales; family Micrococcaceae; genus Arthrobacter. Next base: position 1,293 of record NZ_AUPJ01000366.1, on the reverse strand, counting down.
TTTTGGGGAAGTACTGGCGCAGCAGCCCGTTAGTGTTCTCGTTCGAACCGCGCTGCCAGGGGCTGGCTGGGTCGCAGAAGTAAACCTGCATTTCGGTGGCTAGGGTGAAGGTCTTGTGGGCGGCCATTTCCGCGCCCTGGTCCCAGGTCAGAGAGCCTCGCAGATGTGCCGGCAGGGCAGAGATGGTGTTGATGAGCCCGTCCCGGACGGTTTCGGCGGTGTGGTCATTTGGCAGGTGGACGAGCATCACGTAGCGGGTGGTGCGTTCGACCAGGGTTCCGATCGCGGACTGGTTGTAGGCGCCGGTGATGAGATCCCCCTCCCAATGACCGGGTACTGCGCGGTCCTCGATCTCGGGTGGACGCTCGGAGATCATGACCATCGGATCCACGAACCGGGAGGTGCGCTGTTCCCCGCTCTGGTGGTGTTTCCGGCGGGTCCGGCCGGTGCGCAGGGCTGCCTGTATTTCGCGTTTGAGTCCGCCTCTGGCCTGGACGTAGAGGGCTTGATAGATCGTCTCTGGACTCACACGCATCTCCGGTTGGTCGGGGAACTTTTTGACCAGGGTGTGGCTGATCTGCTCCGGAGACCAGCGTATGAGCAGCTTGGCCTTCACATAGTCGCGCAGGTCCGACTCGCCAGCGAGCTTGGCGTTTTTGGGTCGTGGCCGCCGGGCAGCGGCCTTCCGCTGCGCCCCGTGGGGCAGATAGCCCAACAGGGCATCGGCATTTCGGCCCAGCTCGCGGCTGATCGTTGAAGCCGAACGGCCAAGCACGCTGGCGATCGCCCGCATCGATGAACCCGAGGCTTTCAGGTCCCGGATCATCTCCCGCTCCTGCACGCTAAGAAATCGCGGGTCGATGAGTTTCTCGAGAGCCGCTGTCGGTGGGGCGAGGGCCGGCGAGGTCATAGTGGTCACACCACGTTTGTAATCGACCACCCGCCCATCAGCGTAAATGCGTCGGCCGCCTGACTTACGAATCCCCAGGTCCCACTCCGCCGCGGTCCTGGGATGCACGCTGACCGCTGCGGCCGCCTCCCGCCGACTCAAGCCGGCCTTGCGTAACCGGAAGTACTCATCCCGGCCCCGGTGAGGGCGCGCCCCCGGTTTACCATGGCTCTTCAGTCCGGCTTTACGCACCCAGCCGGCGCACGTATCGGGGCTCAATCCCAGCTCCCTGGCCGCCGCCCCCGTGCTCTTGAGCCGGTCGAACACGACGAAGAACTCATCCTTCTGCCCCTGCGCGTACTTCCTGTTGGTTCGAGGTTCTCCCGTTAAAGACGACACGGTCG
>NZ_AUPJ01000365.1 GCF_000427315.1 Arthrobacter sp. TB 26 | reverse complement strand
AGTGCGGTGATCTGGGGCATGGTGAGTTTGAGGATGGTCAAGGCCTTGCCGTCAGGGCCGGTATCCGGTGCCGGGACCGCGGTAAGGGCGGATCCGGCCGGGACTCCGCTGAAAACGATCGTGATCGCCTGCCCGTCACGCCGCAACACCGCCCGGTTCGTCCCGATACTCACACTCGCATCGGTAACCCACTGCCAGGTCAAGTCTTTGGCAGTGGCAGCCCGGATGACGTCCTTGATGACCATGCTCGTACTACCGTGGGTCACGGTCCTCGTCGCGGTACTGGTACCCGGCAGAGCCTGCCGCAAATCCACCGACGCCGCGATTGTCGACACTGCTTTGATCGCCGCAGATGCCGTGACAGGTTGGTTCACCCCCGGGATCGTGAGCGTGGAGTGCGCCGAGGTCCCCGGCTTCCAGTAGGTGTAACGCTGCAGCGCCGAGTAGTACCCCGAGGTACTGCTCGGCATCATGCCCGGATCCACCGCCCACTGAATCCCCCTGCGGAAGAACGACACCGTGCCCAGGTCCAGGTGCGCGTGGGTCAAGACGTTCGACCCGCCCTTCAACGTCGCCGTGCTCCCGGGCACGTGCAATGCCGCAAACCCGGTCTGCGGATACACCGAGGTCAGCTTCGCAGGCAAAGCACCCGGCGCAATCCGCCACCACATCAGATACGCGTCCGGTTTCTGCGCGAACCGTCCAGCCACCCACGCCGCGACCCCCGCATCACCCCGCACCCGCGCGTCCCACGCCGGCATCAGCGCACTCAACTCCTGCGGGAGCGCATCCCCAAACGGGGTGGGCAGCCCGTCCGGGCTGGTGCTGTTCAACGCATACCCCGAAACCTTCGCCAGTGACGGCATCGCCACCGGAACACTTCGATACGCATTGGCCAGCGTCGAATACAACACCGCCACAGCCCTGCTCTGGTAATTCCAGTACCCCGGCCCCTCCTGGGTCCCGCCGTCGGCAGTGATCATCTGCAGCGCAGGCTGGATGGACTTCAACGACACCTGAGCCAACGCCGCCGCCTGCTCCGGCCACCGCTTCAAAAACACCGCCCCCGCCACAAAATTCGCCGCGTTATGAATCGACGCCATATTCGTCGGCGTCGTCACAAACGAATCCCGATCCTCATAAAGACACGTCTGCGGCCCCAGCCACCGCACCAGCACCGTCTCCTCCAACCCCGCCAACTTCACCCAGTCCACCGCAGACGACGCCGCCATCAACAAATGCGAGGCCGCCATGGTGTCCATCCCCGTCGGCCCTGCCACAAGCACTTTTTTTGCATCCGAAGCCAAAACACTCTTCGCCCTTGTGTCTCCACCAGACAACCAGCCATACCCCAGCCGCGGCACCCTCAACACATACGCCGCCCGCAGTGCGTCCAGGCTCAACACCAGCCCCGCCTCATTCGACGCCGCGCGCAAGAGCTGCGCGTGAACTGTGCCGAGGGCAGGGTCCAGCGAGGATTTCGCTGTCGCATCCGCAGCCATCGCAGCCGTCGTCGCCACATTCGGACCAGATGTGGCCAGCCTGGGAATGTACGTTGAATCTGCGACCGGCAGCGCGCACCCGCCGGCAAATCCGACCCAACCGGGCACCGCAGGGATACTGCCCGTTTTGAGCTCTAGTGCCGTTACATACCCCGCAGCTCCAAGCGCCGGGGCCTCCACCGCTTTTCCTAACACCCCCAGCTGCCTGCCTGTGTCCGCAGCCAGCTGGGTGCTGAAAGCACCCGCCCGGGCCTTTGACTCCTGGTACGCCGCGGACGTGATCCGGCCTGCCAGAACATCCGCCAAAGCTGTCGTGGCAACGCCCTGGTGTTTCGCCCGCAAATCCTTCAACACCACCAGCTGCTGCCCACTCTTCTTCACGGTCGCAGCCCGCTGCACCTCAACCTTCAACTTAACCGCCGCAGCATCCATAGCCGACTGTGTAGCGGCGGCCAAGAGTTCGTCGCCGACAACTGTTAGTGATGCCGACCCGGAAGCGATGGAGTTCTTGACTGCCAATCCGTTGGCCCGCTGAAGTAGAGGAACGAAGGTGCGGGAGTCCACGTAATCCTGGGCTGCAGCGTACTGTGCCTGCCGCAAGACCGCGCGCTGTTCGTTCAGCGTTGCAGCGGTGGCCGGAGCAGCACTCGCTCCACCTAAGAGCAATGAAAATATCAGAATTCCCGCCGTCCTGACCGGAGTAGCGTCAGGACGAACCCGGGAAAGCGCGGTCCCAATGAGATGGACGCTTCTGGATCTTGATTTCACGAGGGCTCCTGATTTATCGGGCCCGCGACTCGATATCCGACCGTCCGTAAGAATAGTTACCGGTGGTATAATCGCTCACTCAGAGACCCTTTTTGGTCTGTAATACTTCCCCATTCTAGTTACTGGAGTGAACCTCCAGAGGAAGCCAAGACGCAGGAATACCGCAGTTTTGTCGCAAAGATCACGGGCCCGAATAGTGGATCTAGCGAACCGCATTCCGTTTAATCGCGGTGACTCTATCCACTTCGAGATTGGCAAGTATCTTGTTGAGAAGGCCGCCTAGGTTGGTTCGGTTTCCGGCGGGGAACAGTCTGGTGGTCAGGTACTCCGCGGCGAAGATTGCGTTCTGATCGATGAACCACTGGCCTTGACCCACGGCCAGGCTCTTTCCAACGAACCAGCGGAAGCGGTCAAAGAAGAATCTTCCAAGGCTTCCGCTTCGGACAAAAGTGGCACCCGCCAAGTATGTGGACCAGGGCGCGACAGCCCGGCCATAAACGCCGTAGCTTAGCCCTAAGTCTGCACCATCCGTGAGTAGCCCCAGGTCTTCAAAGGCATCCTTGGTGAAATGAACATCCAGGTCGAAGATCGCACAGGAGCGCGCGTTCCGGGACAGTTGCTCACCCGCCCAGAGGTATCTTGCTAGAGCGGACATCGTCCGGATGTCGTATTCCGTCTGGGCAACCATCACTCGCCCAGAGGCGCCCGCCCGATCTAACGCGGCAATGAATTGATTGGCTACAATGTGGACGTCGCCCGGATCAGCGATGACGACAATATCCACATCAATTTCTATGCCCGACTGCAGTAATGAGTCAAGCATGTCCCCTGCCAGCCCATTGAAATAGTTTGCATCTGCGGAGAACACGAACAGCGGGCCGGAATTTTGAGTGAGCTGCGTTGTGTAAGTGCGGCTAACAGAAAAGAACTTTTCAAGGGGCGCCGCAATTTCGTGTAGGCCCCGCCATGCTACCGAGGGCGGCTGAAAAGTTGAAGATCCGTTGTAGAAGCCTGACATGAACGTGGATGGATTGAATATCTCTCGGCGGAAAAGCCCCGCGGCCGCTTCGTAGTCCTCGAATGCTGACCGGAGCATCCCGAGTAAGTGGTTCGACACACCGACGGAAACCAGGCCATTGCTGGAACAACGTCTGATTGTGGTTTCCAGACGCTGAAACTGAGCCGAAACGGGGGCATACCGGGCGGCCCCGTCGATCTTTTGCCACATCAGCCCACGGTGCAGCCTGTACCAAGCGTGCAGGCTAAGCATTTCGTCCATCAATTCGGCGCGGTGACGGGGCGATCCCGGCGCAGCGAGGACCGCTGAGATGATGCGCGCACAAATGTCGTCTACCCCGGTCCCGTGGGCCTTCTTGGCGTTAAGTACTTCACGTCGCAACTGATCCGACGTTCTTTCGGCACGGAGTCCTTGAACCTCTTCCGAAATCCGCACGACGAGTTCATCCAGGCCGCTATTCACCGGGGGGACGCTCACGACCCACCCATCTTTCGACTAGTGGAGTCCACGGAACCTGGACCTTCCCTGCCGACAACTCGAGCCGCGAGTGCTGGCAAGCACAGCTCACGGTCAAACCGGTCAGCAACGAAGTCTCTGGCAGCACTGGCAGCGACGTGCCACATCTTTTCGTCGCGGCAGACTTCAACGATGTGGCGGGCCATCGCGTCCGTGTCCGCATGTAGCCATGTGGTCGGGTATATCTGATCGGCCCCGGGCCACGCTAGGCTGACCGGGACTGCTCCGGAAGCAGCGCCGTCGGCCAACGTCATATGAAACGACTCAAAATCGCTCGTGGAGAGGACGACACCAATTTTGGCGTACCAGTCCGTCATGTCGTCTCCGTGGGGATCGAAAATGACGGCGCCAGTGAGAGCGGCATCCGAAGAGATTCTCTCGCGTAGCACTTCGTAGTACTTCATCTCGGCCGGCCGGCCGCTCATCCACGGAAAGTCCTCTGGTCCCTTTCCCTTCACGAACAACGTAAACCTGTCATCCGACTCACGCAGCAATTTCAGCACGTCTAGAGCCTTGTCAAGATGCTTTTGCGCAGGCACCATGCCGACAAAGCCCAGGTTAAACCTAGCGTCTGCTCTCTTCTGCTGCGTCAGCCCCTCGACGTCGACGGCATTGGAAATCACGACACATTTTTCGGCGGGGACTCGATGGTCACGGACAGCTATGTCCACGATGTGCTGCCCGACGAAGACAAGCTGGTCGACGTTACTAAACTCCACATCCTTTAGATATGGTCTAAAGATCTCTTGGGAATGGACTCGCGTAACGAGTCTTTGGTGCGGCATCTTGTTGCGGGCGTACCAGACCGCGTTGCCCAGGGTCCATTCGCAGAAGATGGTATCTGCTTGCGCGAGGAGACTCAGGCTTTGCTCTTCGTCATGCTTGTTGTGGTCGAGCCAGCGATCGAATAAAACAGTGTGCCCGGTACGCCTGAGTTCGTAAACCAGACCCGAGGCAAACTTGAGGTCGTGCCCTGCGATCAGAACCGTTTGCCGCGCAGGGTCAATCCCCGAGGAATTCTCGAACATTGGCTGACTTGGAGGCCGCACCAACGGCCGGCGGAGTGTCAGATCAGCGGGCACTGTGGGCTCCTGAACTGCTTCAATCCGGGGCAAATCGAAGCCCGAGATCATATGCTGCGCCAAACCCAGTCCGGAGACTGTCAGGTTGTCCTCGGAATATCCGACGCTACCCCAGTCGCCGAAGTTAGCGGTCGTTAGGAGATCCTCGAATACTGTGCGGTCCTCGATTCCGTCCTGCAGAGTCCCGAGAAACTGCATGCCCGCCGTTTGCGCCGCACGCCTCGCATCGTCAAGATCAGTGACCTCCACCACGCCGGCAGGCGCCGGTGAAGTCGATGCGCCTGGAGAAGCGAAGACGTAACGAGGTGGCACGGTCTGTCGCGCTAAGGCGGCCATCAATTCGGCGGAAGGGTGATCCGTAAAAACCGCATAGGTCGGAGGTTCTGGCGCAAGGACCGCCAGGCCCGCGGTGCGGAGGGCATACGCCAGCCGGTGGGCGGCCGTATGACCCCGGTAGACCAATCGATACGCCAGCCAAGCGTCGCGAGCCCGGGTTTCTTCATGGCCCATCCATTCCCCCATCAGCCAGCGCGCTTCATCTTCACCCTGCACCACGGGCACGAGCCCGTCCAGCACCTGCTCTACGCCTTCGCCAGTTCCGCTCACCACAGCTCCACCGGAAGCCGCGATTTCCATGACACGACGGGAGAACATCGTCGGAGAGGCGTCAACCGAGTTCACATTAATGTGAACAGGGTGGGCCTTATAAGACTCGACTGTCTCGGTGTAGGTGAGTCCTCCACGGAGGCACTGGTCCAGGCCAGCCGGGAAGTGATAGGGGCTGTCCGGGTTGAGATGCTGGCGGTCGTATACCGCGAGCCCAAATGGCTTGGCTGCAGTCAACAATTTGGATAGCTCCGCTGAGCGCTTGGGATATTTGTCCCCGTAATAAGAACCCGCATAGCTGACGGCGTGCTCGTAGAGTCTTTTCGATGGAAGGATATTGTGGAGCTGCGGTTGTGCGTAGAAGGGCATGGATGCAACGGTCTTCAGCCGAGCGCCGGCGTTAACAACGTATTTCCGAATACAGCCAGAGTCAGTTGTGAACACATGGTCAAAGTGCTTTGCCGTGACCCGAAAACGATTGAAGTGCACCGGGTCTTCTTTATTCCAGAAGATGGTCGGAATTCGATTCGCGTTGCAGTGGGCGAGCAGTGACTTGAGGGTTGCGAATTCGTTGTCGTCGTAGTAACCGACTTTCCGATGCCACAACCCCTCAGTGCCCTCCCAGGCAGATTCGACGAATAAGGCGTCGAGTGGGCATTCCTGCAACTGTTCTTTCCAAGTCGCGGGACGGAGGACCACGAAGTCTGCCTCCGGCGAGAGGCTTTCGAGGGTGAATTGATCCGCAATAATGCCGATCTTGAGGTCCCTGACCCGGGCTCCGGTAACCGGTGGTCTGCGGCCCCGGAGGCGACGATAGCTAGCAGCGGCAGTCTGGCCGGTGAGTGTCCAGGTCCGTTCCTTTACCGCCCACAAGCGGGCGCGGCGCCCAAGTGCCAGCCGCAAGTCGGGATCGCTGCCCAACCGCATCAGTACCTCCGCTAAAGACTCGGGGCTCCCAGGCGTGCAGAGCAGCGCCCGTTCTTGGCCGTCCCCAGCTAGGTCCCGGAGTGGACCCAGATCGCTTAGAATTACAGCCTTTCCACTGGCCATGGATTCGAGGGGCTTCAGGGGAGATACCATTTCAGTCACCGGTAGGCGGCGCCGGGGACAAGGCATGATGTCGAAGAGGCTGACGTAATCTGGCACAGCTTTGGCTGGCACACGCCCTGTAAATACAACCCGGTCGCCGATGCCAAGTTCTACTGCCATACGTTTGAGCTCACTCAACTGTTTGCCATCTCCGACGACAACCAGACGTGCGTCGAGGCCTCGTTCAGTCACGAGTTTAGTCGCAGAAAGTAGGTCGGAAATTCCTTCGTAGGCGACCAAGCTTCCGGTATAGCCGATCACTAGCGTTTCAGCCGAAAGTCCTAGCTTGTTCCGCAGCGAAAGCTTTGGGGGCATTGGCTTGAATCTGGCAGTGTCCACCGAATTCGGAAGCAGGGAGATTTTTGCGGGCTCGACACCGCGGCTGACGAGCTCATCCCGAACCTGGCTGGTGATAGCAAAGACCTCATCTGCCTCCTGCGCGACCCATGACTCCAGCTGCACGGCGAGTCGATATCGGTCGCTTTCAGCCCACCACGGTTTATCGGACAGCTCGGTTATTTCCCAGAGGCCCCGCACCTCGTATACGAATGGGATCCCGAGACGGCGCGCGGCCGTCAGTGCGGGGATAGCGGTGACGTAGTTTGATGCGGCATGAATAATTCCTGCACGGCTTCTTTGCGCCTCGCGGACGAAGATGTCCGCCGCGTCCGCCATGTAGTAGTCCAGCCGGTCACTCGTCCAGCTCGGTCCGGGGTTGAAAATGTGCGGAACTCCGGAAATGCTTCGCTCGAACCTTCGCTGTTCCGTCGCCGAAACGTCAGTTTTGACGTCCCACGGGTACCCGGGACGCGCCACGACAAATACGTCCTCACCCCGGCCGCCCATGCCTTCCACAAGACCAGCAGTACGGGTTGCGTAGCCGTTAGTGTTGTAATTGCCGGTGCTGTGGGCGCAGTACATGACGCGGTCTTGCTCAACGAGATATCCGGGATTGGGCTGCCGCGGAGACAAAAACGGTTGGGAGGCAAGGAGCTTATCCTGGCCCAAAATATTCTGAATGAGTTGACCGTCAGCCTCGGACGCCTCGGTAAGAAGTTCGCTATTCTCTCTTACCCGCGCAGCCGGGCTGGCAATGGCACCATGGACGAAGTATTCGTGCGAGATGAGTTTCATCAGTGCACCTTTGGAGGGTGAGCGCTGAAATTCGCTTACCAGCATGGCCAGCTGCTCGAGTTGCCCAGATTGCGGGTCACCCTCAGGTTGAGTCCTCCGCTGCACCGGTAAGGGGACACTCGTTTGCACCGTACTGGGCTCAAGCCGGCTGCCTTCCACGCTGACGGATCTCGGCGAAGGCATCAGCGATTTGGCAAGCCGGGAGGATATGCCTATAGCCGCACTGGTCGGTTCGGTGATCATCCGCCCCAATCGGAGGCTCTTCGACCGCCGAAGTGCGCTCAGCTTGGATCTGAGCTCTTGATTTTCATTTTGCAGGGCTGCGACGCGGACTTTGAATCCGTCTCGTGCCCGGCGCATGGCACCGAGTTCATTCTCCAGAGCGGCTGCTTTTCGGGCGGCTAACTTTTCGCCGCGCTGCAGTCGCTCGTAGTCGCTAACTATTGCGTCGAGATTCTCCGCGTAACGCCTACGCTTGGCGAGCTGGATAGCAGAGATCTGCGCGATTTCGTCCGGATGCTTCATGGGTCGACCTGTCCGTTCCGCGCCATTCCCCTTATTCCCAAATTCCGCGGGTGTCCAGCAATGGCTTGCCAGCAAGAAGCTCGCGGTTGAGTTCCTTGAAGTCGTCATGGTCCACAAGAAGCAGAACCATGTCTGCCATCGCAATCGCTGGCTCCAACGCGTGCAAAGAGACATTGGCCGCGCCGGCAAGCTGGCGCGGCAGTTGGTCTACGTGCGGTTCAACTACGAGGAGGTCCCCGCCGTCTAGCTTCGCGCTGAGCCGTTCAACTATGGCCACAGCAGGTGACTCCCTGAGATCGTCAATGTTCGCTTTGAAGGCCAATCCCAGCACGGCAATCTTGGGCGAGAGAATGTGACCAACGGATTCCAGGGCCTTCTTCACTACCCAGTCCGGTTTCGAATCGTTGGTTTCGCGTGCCTGCCGGATTAGGCGGGCTTCGTCCGGAGCGGCTGCCACGATAAACCAAGGATCGACAGCGATGCAGTGGCCGCCCACTCCGGGACCTGGCTGAAGAATATTCACGCGTGGGTGGTGGTTCGCCAGTTTAATGAGTTCCCATACGTTGATGCCGAGCTTGTCGCTGATGACCGAAAGCTCGTTGGCGAAGGCGATGTTGACGTCCCGGTAGGAGTTCTCCACCAGCTTGGCCATCTCCGCTGTGGCGGCATCGGTAACGAGAATCTCGCCCTGACAGAAGACCGTGTAGAGAGCTTTCGCCAGCTGGGCGGCCTCGGGGGTTAGTCCCCCGACAATGCGGTCATTGGTGACAAGCTCAATCATGATTCGGCCGGGCAGAACACGCTCGGGGCAGTGAGCTACGTGGATGGAAGGCTTTCCCTCGACTCCGTCGAGGCTCAAATCCGGCCTTAGGCTGACGAGGTAGTCCCCGAGGAGTTGTGTGGTTCCCGGAGGCGACGTGGACTCAAGAATGATGAGTTCCCCACCCACCAGCTGGGGCGCAATGCCACGCGCTGCGGCCTTGATGTATGTCACGTCGGCAGTATGGTCGGCGTTGAACGGCGTGGGGACAGCAACGATATAGGCCTGTGCGGACGGTGTCTCGGTAGACGCGCTCAACTTGTGCTGGCTGACGGCGCCGGCCACGTAGGATGCCAGATCAGGCTCAACAAAGGGCACTTCTCCGCGCCTAACGGAATCTACGGTGTCAGAGTTGACGTCCACGCCGGTGACGTTGATGCCGTTGCCAGCCAAGATCGCTGCAGTGGGCAGTCCAATGTAGCCAAGTCCGATGACAGCTACGCTTTCAATCGTGTTCAAGGATAAACCCCCGGTTAGACAGAGACTTCGTCTCTGTAGTTTCCATAAAATTTCAATGTCCCGCTGGCTAACAACTCTGCGTTGCTTATCTTCCAGGTGTGGCCCTCAGGGCCGCGCTGCTGGCAGTAGTTGAACCTGTCGGACGCATAAACAACGCCGCCGCTGGCAACGACGTCCCGGAGAAACCGAGTGTCTTCTCCGCTGCCCACTGCGGCAAAGGGGTTGTTGCGGAAAACGTCCGCGGATCCCATGATTGTCGGGCCCATGACGGTCCGAGTATACCGGTGCTCCCACTCCGGGAAGCGGAGCAGGGTGGCATTGAGGTCCGAAAGGTACATGTAGTGTGCCTGCTTGCCGACGAGGTCGGCGCCCGAGTAGTCACGCGCGTAGAGCTGATCGCTAAGGTACTCGGCTGCGTAGAAGTCGTCGTCATCCATCTTGGTGAGTATGGTTCCCGTTGCTGCGGCCACACACATATTAAGGCATTCCCCCAACGAGACTTCACGAGTAGCTGAGAGCAGAGTCACATTAGAAACATCGAACTGCACCTTCATTCGGCTAATTTCTTTGACGTCCGCGCTGAAGCCATGCGTTAGCAGGACGAGCTCTGTTTCGACGTGGTTCTGACGCCCAATATTTTGGAAGACGTGCTCAAGTTGCCACGGCCGCATGGTGGACACCAGAACTGATACCGATGGACGTTCAACCCTCGGCCGCAATTCGGGTACGACGGCGCTAATTATCTGCTCACTTCGGGCACGGTAAGTGTGGTCTCGCCAAATCCTCCGTTGACCTCGATGGAGTTGCCGCTCCCCCAATTCGGGATTTCGGTGAAGAGCACGTAGCAACTGCTCCGCCTCCGTTTCTGTGGAAACACAGAAGATTTCGTCGGCAGTGAAGTGCGTGCCGATTGCCGCGCTGGGCGTGGTGACGACGTTGGACCCGGAAGCGATTATTTCGAAGATGCGCCGCGAACACATGGTGGGTGAATCCACCACCGAGTTCACGTTGAGGAAAGTCTTGTAGGCCTTGTACGCGGTCAACATCTCGGGATAGTCGAGGGCGCCCACGACTCTGCCAGCGAATGGCTCCGGGAACTGGTATTTTGGGTCACCATCGATTTGTCGAGAAAAAATCTCGAGCCCGGTCGACATGGAGGAGGAGGCGGCCTCCGCCGCGGTTAGCAAAACGTCCAGCTGTTCGCGGCGTTCGGGATACTTCTCGGTGAAGTACATTCCGCCGAAGGCTACGTCTCGTTCGTGCCAACCGTGCTTCGGACGTACCGGATTATTGAGGACCGGCTGGGCAGCGAACGACAAGACTCCCACACGGTCGTGTCCGAGGTCCCTTCTGTAGGCGTCCAGCCTGTTGGAGTCGCTCGTGAACACAAAGTCGAACAATTTCGCAGCCGGTAAGAAATCGTCGTAGTGCGGCGGATCTTCCTTGTTCCAGAAGACGGTTGGAATCCCGCGCTCTTGGCACCACGCCGTCAGTTGTCCCAACGCTGACGAACGCGAGTGGTGCTGCCTGGCAATTTTCCCTGACCACTGCCCTTGATCGCCGTTCCAGGCCGATTCAACGAACAAGAAATCTATCGGGTTGTCTGTCAGTTGCTCCCGCCAGGACATTGGTGAGAGCTGCACACAGACCCACTCAGCATCGAAGGCCGCCGCCGAGAAGTCATCGAGCACCACACCGACGCGGGCTGACGGCGTTAACGTAGTCGGCCGCAAAGGGATGACCGCGGGACGAAACTTCAGCCGACGTCGCTTCCCGCGCCCGACCCATACACCCTCGGCACCCCGAACGGTCTCAAGTTTACGGTGGCCCGCTTCAAATGCTTCGCGTTCCAGCCAGGTCCGGACCTGGCGCGNCGCGGCCCCCCCGATCGGAGGTGCCAAAGGAGTGTTCTCAGCTTCTGGAGCTCGGCTTTCATCCTTTTGACCGACGGAGAGAATTTCGGTCGCTGACATCGGCAACTTGGAGGTCGTGAAGCATTCGCCGTCGCAACTTCAGAGCCCCCACCCGGTCACCGTCAGCGAGCTTCTGTGTGAAAAGGCGATACCACTTGACCACGTCCGCCGGCTTGCCGTCCGCAATCAGCTCACCTTGATCGATCCAGATCGCTCGGTTACAGAGATCGAGAACAGTAGACATGCTGTGGCTGACGAGGAACACCGTACCCGCTTGGTTTAGGAGCTCCAGCATGCGTTTGCGAGTTTTGTCCTTGAACTGGGCATCGCCCGTGTTGAGCGCTTCGTCAATAATGAGGATTTCCGGGTCTATAGCTGCCGCTATGGCGAACCTCAGCCGCGACCCCATCCCAGCGGAATACGATTTCATTGGCATATGGATGGCGTCCTCCAAGCCGGACAACTCCACGATAGCCTCGTATTTATCTTCGATCTGCCTACGCGTCATACCCATGGCAAGGCAGCCCAGCACGATGTTCTGGTCACCTGACAGCCCAGGAATCAAAGCAGCGTTCACGCCGAGCATGACCGGAGTGGAAGTGGCATAGACCGCCCCCGAAGTTGGTGGCACCTGGCCGCCGACGAGCTTGAGCAGAGTACTTTTGCCGGAGCCGTTCCTGCCGACGATGCCAACCGACTCCCCATGTTCGACGACCAAGGACAATTCTTTTAGGGCCGCGACTTTCACTGTTTTGGTTTTTCGCATAGTGGCCGTCAGCGACTTCCAGGCAGACCCCCGTGTTTCGTCGGAATCACGTGACCTCGACGTCGTCTGGTAGTTCATGCTGACTTTGTCGATCACGACTGACGGGGTGTCCTGCACAAAATTGAGGTCAGATATCTCGCCCATAAGTCTCCTCCCCGCGCCAGAAAACGACTATTCCTACTGCAAGGGCCGAAACAGCCCATAGCCCGAGGATGACCCATCCGCGCCATTCACCAGAGTGGCCGTACAGTACAGCCTCCCTGGCTAGATGCAGGACGTTGTACAGCGGATTGAACTCCATCACCGCCTTGATCCCGGGGGCGTCGTTGAAACGGTCGATAGAAAAGAACAGGCAGGATGCATACATCCACAGACGCAATGCGTAGGAGATCAACTGGCTGACGTCGTTGAACACGGACACCGCCCTTGCCAAGATCAGGCCCATGCCCAGATTGAAAAGGAATTGCAGAGCTACGATGGGAATTAGGAGCAGCCATCGCCATGAAATTTCCTCGGAGGGGGGCAGCATGATCACGAGGACAAGCATTGTGAGAAGAACAGGGACGTTTGAGATTAGCTCTCGCACGTTTACCGCTAACACCAAGCTGGCACGAGGAAACTGGAATGCCTGAATTACATTCTTGTTGGCAGCAATGACGCGGGCTGACGATGATAAGGATCGCGTTGACATTTGAAACAAAAAAACGCCCATAATCAAAAAGGAGATAAAGTTCTCGATTCCCCCGCCTGACTTCAGGAGAACTCCCATGATCAGGTAAAACATGAGACCATTCAACAGCGGGCTGAGCACGAGCCAAGCCCGCCCCAACCGGTCCTGCTCATTTCCGGTTTGCACGCGTGACTGCGCGTCGTAAAAGATGAAGTGCCGATAGTCCCAGAGAGACACTAAGTAATCGAGAAAGGGTGGCCGGGCCCCGACCCGGCGGAGCCCGCGCAGGTTAACGGAAGTTGCTACTGCGGTAGGTTGCGGCCCTAGCGGGGCCGCTGAAGTACTTGTGCTCAACGAGGAGCCTCCATCAATTGCTGGTATGCGACGTTGAGAGTGTCAGCATTTGCTTGCCATGTGCGGTGGTCCAGCACGCCTTGCCTTCCCGCCCGTCCCAGACGGTCCCTGAGCTCCCCGGAACTGAACAACCGTTCCAGTTTAGTGGCGAAGTCGAGACGATCGCCTGCAGCAGCAAGCAGACCGTTAGCGCCATCGTTCACAATCTCCTGCAGTGCCGGAAGCCGGCTCGCCAGAACCGGACGAGCGCACGCTAACGCTTCGACCGGTTTAAGCGGCGTCACTGAGCGAGTGACCTCAAGATCTAGACGAGGTACTACAAACACGTCCAACGCCTGATGGTACAGGCGCGCTTTGGCCCGGGAGACGCGCCCCGTGAATGTGATGCGGTCTCCGAATGTGCTCAGGCGGGCGTGCTCTTTCAAGCCCGGCAGTGACACACCATCTCCAACTATAAGCAAGTGAAGTTCCGGAATACTGGGTGCGAGCATGTCGAACACCGCGATCAGATCGTCGATCCCCTCATACGGCACGAGGCTACTGACAGTTCCGAAATATTTTCCGGTTTCCGGCATGCCCAGGGCCCGTCGGGCTGTGGCGACGTCGACAGGCGCGTCGAGAAAGGCCTCGCCAACAGCGTTTGGAGCGAGAATGATTTTCGCTTCCTGGACTCCCCGAGCAATGATGTTGGCCTTCATGGAATCGCCAAGGGTGACGATGAGGTCCGCATCACGCATGACTTCGGTTTCGCGTTGTTGGAAGAGGTGATAACGTTCGCTGTTCCTTGCCTCCGGCCCGCGTGTGGAGGCCCACGTGTCGGCAAGCTGTCCGCGAACCTCGTAGACCCACGGGATGCCGAGGGCCCCAGCCACGGCCCGGACCACCAATCCGTTGGTGAAGTCACTAGTAGTGTGCAGGATGCTGGGTCGGAATTCGATGGCCGCTTGCAGGAGCTCCTCTGCCTGTTGTTGCAATCGAGACTCCGCCGTGGAGCCGAGTATCTCCGGAAGAAGCCGCCGGTAGGTGATGCCGTCTATAATGTCATTGCTTTTGGCAAAGATCTTACCCACCAGGACGGGGTAAGCGATTCTTGTCACCGCCAAGACATCCCACCCTGCCTCCCGCTGTGCCAGGAGCGCAGAGTGGGACCGCTGGGCGTAGCCGCTGTTCGTATGGGGAAGCGAGTTTGTCAGCAGGTGGAGCACACGGCCGGGCAACGGAGCAAAATCACGCCGCGCCAATGCGGGAGCGAAATTCCGAAGCACGGCAGTCTCCGAGGTCAGCCGCTGCCTGAGTCGGAGACTCGCGGCGTCAGGGCCGTTGAGGACAGCGGCGGCGGCGCTTACAGCTCCGTCATACCAAAATCGTCTTGCGCGGACGGCGTTCAGCCCGATCGCCGTTCCCGCCGCAGCAATGAATCTGTCAGCTAGTTCAGGCTGACGGGCGGCGAGGGCAATGTCCGCCAGCCGGGAAGCCTGCTTCCCTTTGATGCTCTTGGCTGAGTCAAATTGGAGCCTGCGGATGATGTCGGCATCATCACCCCTTACAAGCCCGGCGAGCAGTATCGGAAGGCCCAGAGAGTCCCTTGGAGCTAAGTAGCCTACGAGGCGGGCCGCCGGGAGCACTGCCGAGGGAACCCGCCGCGAGATCTGGACTAAAAGCAGTACAGGGTCATCAGCTACGTGCTGTCCGACAATTCGAATCATCATGCGAAGGGCCTTGAGGAGCTGGACCATTGGCTAGTGCCGGCCTTCTTCGAGGAGACTGGCAACAATTGCCATGTAGCGGGCCGCCAAGTGCCCATAGTCCGCGTTGTCTTGGACCCACTGGCGGCTATCTCCGTTGCGCACCAGGCGCGGGCGGTCCGCCGCTAGTTGGCGCCACAGGGCGGCCACAGCCTCGGGAGTGCTGGGCACTATGTCCCCGGCCTCAGCTTCTTCGATAATGCGTGCCGCCTCACCCTTGACGATGGCGGTAACGTGACGACCGATGGCCAGCACCTCATAGGTCTTGGATGGAATGGTGGTCTCGAAGGACTTCCAGTCATCCCGCAGCGAGACGATGCAGGTGTCTGCCGAGGCATAGCGCTCCATAACGTCCTGCCCGTGCAGCGGGGGATGAAACGTCACGGGAGCGCCAAGTTCAGCCGCCAGTTTTTCCAGCGCCGGTCGCTGGGTTCCGTGTCCCACGAGATGCAGGTGCATGGCTTCGCCTACCAGGGCACTGGCCCGTATTGCCACGTCAAGCCGCTGGCTTTCACCGTGGTTTCCAAGGTAGAGAGCCTCGAACACATCCCGCTCCGGCTCCGGGGGGTCCAAGGGCGGAATGGTGTCAACGTGGAGTCCATTGCTCACGGTTGCGACGTTTTTGAGACCTCGGGACCGCAGCGTTTCGGCGAAGCCCTCAGTGACAGTGACTACCATGTCCGCATGCTGCTGGACGAACTCAACGGCCATTTCGACCACGCTCTTCACGCGCCCCCGCACCATGCGCGAATCCCGGGCCAGGTCCGGCCAGGCGTCGCGCATTTCTACGATGAGGGGGACCCCCCGCAGCCGTGCCAACGCGTAGCCGGCGGCGAGGATCGGCAGGCTCGGGGCCGTCGCGATGACCACGTCCGGCCGTCGCGTCAATAGGCCAAGGGGTACCGACAGAGCTGCCGAGAAACACTGGTCCAGCAGCCTGGCCAGGTGCGAGTTGCCGTGGGGCAGGTAGGGAACCCTCCGGATCAGCTCAGTGAACTGGCCCTTTTGACTCCGGAACGCGCGTCCGGCCAGTTCGGGGGGAAGCTCGCGCCGCCCCACCGGAAAGTGCGCCACCGGGGTAACCACGTCAAATTCCCAGCCAACAGCGCAAAATTCCCTTAACAGGGCCGTCCACCGGCGCTGGGGCGGACTGTTCTCAGGCCAGTAGGAATGGGCCAGCAGGGTCACGCGCACAGCTCGAGGATCGGCAGTGCGGCCGTTGATTGGGGTGCTGTCGGCCAAAAGCTTGGTCATGCTTGTCTACTTCCCGGACTTGGCAGCAGGGCGGAAGCCCTTGGACCCGAGGGCCCGGAAGTACACAAAGCCAGCGCCCAGCAGGGCAAAGACAGTCAGTAATTGGATGATGAATGGGCTTCCTGTCACTGCAACTGCCGCAGCCTGAATCTCAGTGCCAGCTTGGGGCGCGGCCGGTGTCTTCTTCGGAACAGCCACAGCTGACGCGCTCGACGTAACTGTAAGTGACGGTGCAGCACTTGATGTCGTCGTCGGCTCAGGGGAACGTTCCGGGGCTTCCGGCGGCAGCTCAGGCTGGGCAGGAAGAACCATTGCTGCGGTGGAACGTGCTGGCACAACGGGTCCGAGGCCAGGGCCGTCCACTGCCGGCGGGGCAATGATTACCTGAGATGGTGCCTCAGCCGATGGTGGCGCCTCAGCCGATGGTGGCGCCTCAGCCGATGGTGGCGCTTCGGGCAAGCTCGGGGCAGGTGACTCCGAGCCCGCAGGCAGCGGCACCTCCGTGGTGTCCGTCGGGGTCGGCGCTGGATCTGATGGTGCGGGGACGAGCGGCGGCATCTCAGTCGGAGTGGGTACGACGATGATCTGGCCTGGGTCGGCCGGAGTAACGTCCTCGGCGTGAGCCTCCGGCGCACCCAGACTCAAGGTGAGGATGAGCGCGGCCGCCAGTGCGGAAACCTGCACTGGGCCAATGGCCGATAAGCGCCGGGGGCATGCCCCATGTGATGTATTCAAGTGCTCCCCCAAAGCCAATCCAGTTCGCTACGTTGTGGTGTTCGCCGTCGAACCTTACTTAGGCGCCGCAATGAGATACTAACGCCAACGTGTAATCATACCTGTTCGCGTTGGGCAGCGGCCGCACTTTACGCCGCTATCGCGACCCGCATCTGTCCCACTACCGCTTATTGGTGACTCCGGAGCCCTCCACGTAGGAACCGAGAGAATCGTCGGCCAGCGCCTTGCCTATCGCATCGATAGCCGCGTCGTCGCGGAGGACTATCGACTGGCCGTCGTTGGAGGTTCCAATACCCAAGGTTGGCAGCGTGAAGCTGACCACATCTGAACCCCGAACATCGCGAAGTCCAATTGCCAGAGCACCGGCAGCAGCGGCGTCGAGGGACTTATCCGCGCTGATGTACGGCGAGACGGTATCCACCAGGCTGCTGATTTTTCCGGGGTTGGTCAGCGTCTCCGCCGTGAGGAATTTGGTCATGAGTGCTTTCAGGAAGAGTTGCTGATTCTTGACGCGCTGGTAGTCGCCGTCGCTGAAGGCTTTGCGTTCCCGGACGAAGGCAAGTGCCTCTTCGCCGCTTAGCTGCTGCTTGCCCTCGGGGAACGAGAACTGTTTGGTGTTGAACGCCGCGGGCACGTTGACGTTGACCCCGCCCAGGGCATCGGTCATGGCCTTGAAGCCTTCAAAGTCGATGACGGCCACGTGGTCGAACCTCGTGCCGAACATCCCCTCCAGGGTCTGCACCACCAAGGGAATGCCGCCCAATGCCATGGCGGCATTCATCTTTGCCTCCCCATGTCCGGGAATTTGCACCCACGTGTCGCGCATGATGGACATCATGTAAATGTTCTTGTGGTCCGCGGGAACGTGGACCCACATCATGGTGTCGGATCGCTGGTCCGATGAGTCGCCTGCTTCAGCCGACCCTAGGGCTGCGGCGCGGCTGTCGCTTCCCAGGAGTAGGAGGTTGGTAGCGCCGGCCTGTACTTTCGCGGGCCGTGCAGCGTCTTCGGGGAACGCCTGTTCAATCTTTTGGGACTTGGAATTGAAGCTGCTGGCCAGGCTGAAGGCGTATACCCCGGCTCCTATTGCTGCGACGAGAAACAACGCCACGACGCTGAGGAGCACGTTTCGAGCAGTCCTCTTCTTCTTCGTCCGGGGACGCTGGGGCTCCTCGGAGGGAACCCGATTTTCGGAGACAAAGACCATGTGTTGCTTCCCAACTCTTACCTCAGTTGACAGAAATAGCTCACCAATCATGTCACGGACGCCTGGATCTCCCGGTTCAAAGCGACCGCCCATACGGGGATAGTCTTGAAGAATGCAGCGCTTCCGCCTCCCGGCCCCCGCACGTCCATTCCGTCTTCTGGCGACGGCGGCGGCCGCAGGGATCCTGCTGAGCGCCTGCTCCCCGGTGGTCGACGTTGCCCCCGCCAAGGACGCGGCGAACGCCGCCTGTGCCCCGATGATGGTGGCGCTGCCGGATGCGATCGGCGAGGCCAAGCTGCGCAAGACCAACAGCCAGGCCACCGCGGCGTGGGGCGATCCGTCGCTTGTGATCCTGCGCTGCGGGGTTAACGTGCCGGGTCCGACGACGGACCGCTGCGTCAGCGTCAACGGCGTCGACTGGGTCATCAAGGAAGGCGACCCGGTATGGACGCTGACCACATTCGGACGCGAACCCGCCACGGAGATCCTGATGGATCCGGACAAGATCAGTTCCGCCACGGTGCTCGCGGACCTCGCCGCCGCCGCTGCGAAGGTGCCGGCGGCGCGGAACTGCGTGGGCCAGGCGGACCTGCAGAACCTGCCGCCCAGCCAGTAAGCGCTAGCGCAGCCCGGTCTTGCGGTGCAGAGCCAGGTAGATCAGCTCATCGATCAGCTCCGCGTAGCCCAGCCCGGAGGCCTTCCACATCTGCGGGTACATGCTCTTGGGCGTGAACCCGGGCATGGTGTTGATCTCGTTGATGATCAGCTCGCCCTCGGGCGTGTAGAAAAAATCGACCCGGCTCAGTCCCTCGGCTCCGACGGCGTCGAACGCGACGGCGGCCAGTTCGCGGACCCGGGCGATCGCCTCATCGGGGAGGTCGGCCGGGCAGCTGAGCTCCGCGGCGTCGTCGACATATTTGGCGTTGAAGTCGTAGAACTCGTGCCCGCCGCCGGCCACGGCAATCTCCCCCGGCATGGATGTCCGGGGGGCGTCGGTCCCCCGGCCTTCCAGCACGGCGCACTCGATCTCGCGGCCCACAATGCCCGCTTCGATGACAAGCTTCGGGTCATGTTCGCGGGCGGCCTCGATCGCGGCGTCCAGGCCTTCGAGTGAGTCCACCTTGGAGATGCCCATGGAGGAACCCGCCCGTGCGGGCTTGACGAAGACCGGGAAGCCCAGCTGGTCCACGCGCTTGCGGACGGTCTCCGGGTCGTTGCGCCACTGCCGGTCCGTGACGGCGATGTAGGGCCCCACGTGGAGCCCGGCGGATTCAAACACCACTTTCATGAAGTGCTTGTCCATGCCGACGGCGGACGCCAGCACGCCGGCGCCGACGTAGCGGGTGTCGGAGAGCTCCAGGAAGCCCTGGATGGTGCCGTCCTCGCCGAACGGTCCATGCAGCAGCGGGAACACCACATCCACGGCACCGAGTTCCTGCGGGACGGTGTTCGGGGCGGCCACAATCAGCTGGTGTTCGCCGCCGATTTCGGTCAGCGCGACGGTCCGGGCCGAGGACGCGACCTCCGGCAGGGATGATGCCGAGAGTGACCAGTCATGGGTGTCCCCTGAGGCCAGCACCCACTGGCCGGTCTTGGCGATCCCGATCGGGATGACCTCGTACTTCGTCTGGTCAATGGCCCCAAGGACGCCGGCCGCCGTCACGCAGCTCACCGCGTGTTCGCTGGAACGGCCGCCGAACAGCACCGCCACCCGGGGACGACGCTGGGCGCTCAGGCCCTCTGTGCTCACGTTTTCTTCAGACACGCTCAGTAATCGCCTTCAGGTTTCAGGTCCCGGGACAGCAGCAGCGGCCCCAGTTGGTCGACGGACAGTTTTCCGGCCAGGACGGCTACCACTGCCGCGGTGATGGGCATCTCGACGCCGAGCTTGCCGGCCAGCTCGTGAACGGCCTGGGCGGATTTGATCCCTTCGGCCGTCTGTGTCATTTCGGCGGTGACCTCGTCCAGGCTGAGGCCCTTGCCCAGCAGCCGTCCGGCCGTGTGGTTCCGGGACAGCGGCGAGGAACAGGTGGCCACGAGGTCGCCGAGGCCGGCCAGCCCGGCCATCGTCCGGGCCTCGCCGCCCAGGGCGAGTGACAGCCGGGAGGTCTCCGCGAGGCCGCGGGTGATCACCGAGGCCTTGGTGTTGTCGCCCATCTGCTTGCCCTCGCAGATGCCGACGGCCAGGGCAATGATGTTCTTGACGATCCCGCCGATCTCGACGCCAACCACGTCGCCCGTTGTGTACGGACGGAAGTACGGCGCAGTGCAGCTCCGCGCAACCCAGCCCGCCGCCGCGGAATCGGCGCAGGCGACCACGGAAGCGGTGGGCTCCTCCCGCGCGATCTCCATGGCCAGGTTGGGTCCGGAGACGACGGCGACCCGCTCGGCAGGAATCCCCAGCTCTTCGCAGATGACCTCGCTCATCCGCGCGTCGGAGTGCAGCTCGAGTCCCTTCATGAGGGAAACCACCAGCGCGCCGGGAGCCAGCAGCCCCTTCCATTCGCGCAGCTGCGGCCGCAGGGTCTGGGCCGGAACGGCCAGAACCACGAGATCGGCGCCGGCGAGGACTTCGGCGACGTCGGTGGACGCGGTGATGCTGGGCGGGAGGGCAATGTCCTTGAGGTACTGCTCGTTCCGGTGCTTCAGATTAATCTGCTCGACAACTTCGCTCCGGCGGCCCCACAGCCGGATGTCGCGTTCGACGCCGGAGGCCGTAGCCGCGTCAGCGAGGATCTTCGCGAACGTGGTCCCCCAGGACCCCGCTCCGAGGACAGCGACCCGGGTGGCGGAAGCCGTTGCGCCGGAGTGACCCGTCATTTGGCGCCGTCCGCGCCGGTGGCTGTCCCGGCGTCGCCCTCAACGAAGCGGCCGTGTGTGGACTGGTTGTGGGCCGACGGGTCCCAGCGGACCAGCGGCGGCTGTCCGCCGCGAAGGGTGGCCAGGAGCTCCGTGATGGCGTCCATGATCACGTTGGTGGCCTCGGTAAGGGTGGCTTTGTCCAGCGGCCGGCCGGCGAAGGCGCTGAGGTCCACGGGATCTCCGACCACCAGGCGCGAGGTCTTCCGCGGGAAGATGTGGAACCGCTTGGCGTAGCGGGGCAAGACCTCATGGGCTCCCCAGTGCGCCATCGGCACCACAGGGATCCCGCTCTCAAGCGCCATGCGCGCGGCACCGGTGTGGCCCTTCATCGGCCACAGCTCGGGGTCGCGGGTCAGTGTGCCCTCGGGGTAGATGATGATGGCGCCGCCTTCGTCCACCACTTCCTTGGCGATCTGCAGCGAGCGGTTGGCTCCCGCCGACGAGCGTTGCACCGGGACCTGTTTGGTGGCGCGCAGCACAAAGCCCAGCACGGGCACCTTGAACAGCCCGGCTTTGGCCAGGAAGTGCGGCATCCGCTGCTGGTTGTAGAGCATGTGCCCCACCACCAGGGGGTCGATTTCGGTGCAGTGGTTGGGGGCTGCGATGAAGCCGCCGGCGGGCAGCTTCTCCAGGCCGATCCATTCCTTCCTCATCAGAAGGTTCATGACCGGCCGGACAATCCCGGCTACAACGACAAAGGTGACGTGGCTCTTGGCCGATTCCTTCACGTGGTCCCCGCTACTCGGTCGAGGTGATGTCGAAATCGGCGCCCAGGCCCGCGAGCTTCTCCGTGAAACGCTCGTAGCCGCGGTTGATGATGTCGATGCCGGTGACCCGCGAGGTGCCGTTGGCGGCGAGTGCCGCGATCAGGTGGCTGAACCCGCCGCGGAGGTCGGGCACGTCAATGTCGGTTCCGGTCAGCTGGGTGGGGCCCGAGATAACGGCTGAATGCAGGAAGTTGCGCTGGCCGAAACGGCACGGGACGCTGCCGAGGCATTCGCGGTGGACCTGGATGTTGGCGCCCATCCGGATCAGGGCTTCCGTGAAACCGAAGCGGTTCTCGTATACGGTTTCGTGGACGATCGACACGCCCTCGGCCTGTGTCAGGGCGACGATGAGCGGCTGCTGCCAGTCGGTCATGAAACCGGGGTGCACGTCCGTCTCGAGGACCAGCGGGTTGAGCTTGCCGCCCTTGTGGTAGAACCGGATGCCATCATCGCCAATGTCCATCCCGCCACCGACCTTGCGGTAGGTGTTGAGGAACGTCATCATGTCGCGCTGGGTGGCGCCCTCTACGAAGATGTCGCCGCGTGTGACCAGTGCCGCGGAGGCCCAGGAGGCCGATTCGTTGCGGTCCGAAAGGGCGCGGTGGTTGTACCCGCCGAGGTCCGGGACGCCCTCGATCCTGATGGTGCGGTCCGTCTGGACGCTGATGATGGCGCCCATCTTCTGCAGCACCGCGATGAGGTCGACGATTTCGGGCTCGGTGGCCGCGCCGGAGAGCTCGGTGATGCCCTCCGCCCGCGTGGCGCTCAGCAGCACCTGTTCGGTAGCGCCGACGGACGGGTAGGGCAGAGAGATCTTCGCACCCTTGAGCCCGCCGGGTGCTGAGATGTGGATGCCGCCGGGTCGCTTCTCGACGACCGCGCCGAACTGCCGCAGCACGTTCAGATGGTAGTCGATGGGGCGGTCGCCAATCTTGCAGCCGCCCAGGTCCGGGATGAAAGCCTCGCCGATCGCGTGGATCAACGGACCGCACAGCAGGATCGGGATGCGGGAATCACCGGCGTGCGCGTCGATCGCCGTGTGCGAGGCGGTCTTGGCGTTGGTTGGATCGAGAGTCAGATCCCCTGTGATGGGGTCTTTCTCGACGGTGACGCCGTGGAGTTGGAGCAGGCTGGTGACAACCTCGACGTCCTTGATTTCGGGGACGTTGCGCAGCACGGATGGCTCATTGCCCAGCAGGGCAGCCACCATGGCTTTGGGAACAAGATTCTTGGCCCCCCGCACGGTGACGCGGCCAGTAAGCGGGACGCCTCCGCGGATTGTCAGAACACTACTCATATACCGGTTTCCTCACGACTACTCGCCCCCAAATCCTTACAAAGGCACCAGCTAAGCATAGGAGCTTGCGTTACCGATCTGAAATACGGGGTGCGCCGCGCCTCTCTCAGACCCCGTTGCTCACGAGTGACGTTCGGGCACCCATGGCCTCAATTTGTGATGCGATCCACGAGTTTGCAGGGGCACCGAAGTGGAGTGGCTCCGAACCCCGATTGTCCTCCGTTGCGACCAGACGCAGCTCCTCAGGCATCGTCGCTACGGCGAAACCGAGGCTACGAATATGGGCACAGCATTCGTCGAAGTAGGCACTGAGTTCTGCTGTCTTGAGATGGCGGTTTAGGCCCAGATCTCTTGCACCTTCAGCCCAGGGCACGTTGAGGACAATCGTCCGGTCACGCAGCCCCAGCTCTGCGAGAGCGTTGAAGAGTCGGTTAGCCGAGGCTTCCCAAAGTGCCCAGTGCCTCTCAGTGACCGGTGCGATTGTGGTCTTCTTGCCAGCGACAGTGTCCAGCAAACCTGAATTGGCAAGTTCCGGCGTATCGGTCACATAGCTTCCTTCCGGAAGGTGGACGACGCCGTGCCGTTCATCCAGCAGGTCGATGACAAGTACGTCCAGTTCGCTGGCGTGCCGACGCACGTGCTTGAGCAGCGTGGATTTGATGTCATCCTCCAGGGTCAGGCCCACGGAGCCGACCATGCGGCCCTCAATGAGGACCGCAGGCCGGGATAGCGCACTGATCATAGACTGACCGGCAACATGGCGGAGCAGGCTGAAACTGGAATCCATTACGTTGAACGCGGTCCTGGACACAGCGCTTCCATAGATCATCACGTTTGTGGGCATTAATGAACCTTAACAGGGACACTCCCATTTCCCGCCACCACGGCCTCGCCGCTCCGCTGGTACAGTCAGCCACTGTCGTACTGAATTATCCTTGGGGGAAATCTTGAAGTCGTCTTCACTCGCGCGCAAACCGCTCCGTATGGTCTTGACCTGCTGTCTTGCTGCTGGCATCGTGGCCGGAACGACGGCGGCCCAAGAACCACCAATGGATCGATTCTGCGGAGCCCCCGACCCTGTCACCGGGGAGGAAAACTGCTGGTGGGGCCCGGCCTGGGAGCTAAATGACGCCCCCCCTACTACTACCTCCCCCAGATCACCGGCACCGTGACGGTCGGATCCACCCTGACCGCCGTCGCGCGCCCGAATGACCTGCGGTGGACGCTCATAACGTACCAATGGTTGCGCAATGGCATGCCAGTCGCGGGTGCCACCACCGCCTCGTATGAGCTCACGAACGCCGACATCGGCAAGACGATCGGACTTGAGTCGTATGGCGAGGCAGACTCCTACCAGGACGCCGGCGAAACTTTCACGGCTGAGACACCGGTCAAAGGGTACACTCTGACTCCCGGCGCTCCCGCTGTGTCCGGTACCGGGCAGGTCGGGTCGGTCCTGACCGTAGCACCCGGCGCCTGGACCATCGGCACCTCCTACAAGTACCGCTGGCTCCGTAACGGTGCTGCCGTCACCGGGGCCACTGCAGAATCTTACAAGCTCACCGAAGCGGATCGCGGCCAGCGGATCGCAGTCCGGGTCACCGGAAGCAAACCGTTGTTCACGTCGTTGACCAAGACGGTCCTGGGAGCCGGGTCCGTGGCCCCGTCCTCCACCACAGTGCTCAACCGGACCCTTCCGACGCTCGCCGGCGCACCGGTCGTGGGTTCGGTCCTCAAGGCCAGCCCTGGAACATGGTCGCAGCCGGGTCTCACTTACCGGTATCAGTGGCTGCGCGACCGCTCGATTCCGATTCCCGGCGCTACCACGTCCAGCTACGAGGTAACCGCCGCGGATCTGGCCTTCCGAAACCTCACTGTGAAGGTGTACGCCGTGAAACGGGGCTGGACTTCCGGAACGGCACTCTCAGGGTCGGTCGGTAGGATTCTGGCCGCCCGATAGTTGCGGCCACCGACTTATCGCCAGACTATGGCCGAGTCCGCGCCGCGTCAGGACAGCTTGGCCGGCAGCGTCTTGGGCATAAACGCGGGTCGGGTGGCCTCGAAAGCGGTGATGTCTTCCTCATGCTTGAGGGTCAGCCCGATGTCGTCCAGGCCCTCGAGCAGGCGCCAGCGGGTGTAGTCATCGATTTCGAACGGCGCGACGATGTTGCCGCACTGCACGGTCTTGGAGACGAGGTCCACGGTGACCGCGGTGCCGGGGGCGTTTTCGAGTTCCTTCCAGATGAGTTCGATGTCGTCCTGGGCCAGTTCCGCGGCCAGCAGGCCCTGCTTGCCGGAGTTGCCGCGGAAGATGTCCGCGAAGCGTGAGGACAGCACGGTCTTGAAGCCGTAGTCCTTGAGCGCCCAGACGGCGTGCTCGCGGGAGGAGCCGGTGCCGAAGTCGGGGCCGGCCACCAGCACGGAGCCGGCGTTGAAGGGTTCCTGGTTCAGGATGAACGCCGGGTCCTTGCGCCAAGCCGCAAACAGCGCGTCCTCGAAGCCGGTGCGTGTGATGCGCTTGAGGTAGACGGCCGGGATGATCTGGTCCGTGTCGACGTTGCTTTGGCGCAGCGGGACGCCGATGCCGGTGTGGGTGGTGAACTTTTCCATGGCGGATCCTTCTAGGCTGTGTGGATCTGAGCAGGGTGGATCTGGGCGGGCTAGGCGGCGTCGGAACGGACCGCTGCGGACCCGGGGGCGGGGTCCAGATCCGACGGCGAGCTCAGGGTGCCGCGCACCGCCGTCGCGGCTGCCACGACCGGGGAGACCAGGTGGGTCCGTCCGCCCTTGCCCTGGCGGCCCTCGAAGTTCCGGTTGGAGGTGGAGGCGCAGCGCTCCCCCGGTTCCAGCTGGTCCGGGTTCATGCCCAGGCACATGGAGCAGCCGGCGAAGCGCCATTCGGCCCCGAAGTCCTTGAAGACCTTGTCCAGACCCTCGGCCTCGGCCTCGAGGCGGACGCGGGCGGAGCCGGGCACCACGAGCATCCGGATGTTGGGGTCCTTGGTGCGGCCCCGGATGATGTCCGCTGCCGCGCGGAGGTCCTCCATCCGGGAGTTGGTGCAGGACCCCAGGAAGACCGTGTCCACCCGGATGTCCTTCATCGGGGTGCCGGCTTCCAGCCCCATGTACTGCAGCGCGCGTTCCGCCGCGGCCTTGGCGTTCTCGTCGCCGAAGTCCCCGGGCGAGGGCACCTTGGCCGAGAGGGACACGCCCTGGCCGGGGTTGGTCCCCCAGGTCACGAACGGTTCCAGGGTGTCGGCGTCGAGGTCCACCGCGACGTCGAACGTGGCGTCGTCGTCGGAACGCAGGGTGTTCCAGTACTCGACGGCGGCGTCCCACTCTGCGCCGCCCTGCGGCGCGTGCGGACGGCCGAACATGTAATCGTAGGTGGTCTGGTCCGGGGCGACGAGTCCGGCGCGGGCGCCGGCTTCGATGGACATGTTGCAGATGGTCATCCGGGCTTCCATCGACAGGGCCCGGATCGCGGAGCCGCGGTATTCGAGGACGTAGCCCTGGCCTCCGCCGGTGCCGATCTTGGCGATGACGGCCAGGATGATGTCCTTGGCCGATACGCCCGGGCGCAGGGTGCCCTCGACGTTGATGGCCATGGTCTTGAAGGGCTTCAGGGACAGCGTCTGGGTGGCCATGACGTGCTCCACCTCGGAGGTGCCGATGCCCATCGCGAGGGCGCCGAAAGCCCCGTGGGTGGAGGTATGCGAGTCGCCGCAGACCACGGTCATGCCGGGCTGGGTGAGGCCAAGCTGCGGGCCGACGACGTGGACGATCCCCTGCTCGGCGTCGCCCAGGGAGTGCAGCCGGACACCGAATTCCTGGCAGTTGTTGCGCAGGGTCTGGATCTGCGTGCGGCTGGTGAGATCGGCGATTGGCTTGTCGATGTCCAGCGTGGGAGTGTTGTGGTCCTCGGTGGCGATGGTGAGGTCGGGCCGGCGCAGCGGGCGCCCGGCCAGCCGGAGGCCCTCAAAGGCCTGCGGCGAGGTCACCTCGTGCACCAGGTGGAGGTCGATGAAGAGAAGGTCGGGCTGGGCGTTGGCTCCTTCGCCGTCGCCTTTGCGCACCACGTGCGCGCCCCAGACTTTCTCGGCCAGTGTCTTTGCCACGGCCTTCTCCCTTCACTGCGGTGATTCGTACTTGCCTGCTTGTTGTCTCCACTGAATCAGCACTCCGGCGTCATGCGCCAGCGGGCTGACTTGCATCTCAGATAATGAGACGGCAATATCATTACATGGACAATTCTAGTGGCGTCGGTGTCATCGATAAAGCGGCCCATGTGCTTGACGCACTTGAGGCCGGGCCCACCACCCTGGCGCAGCTCGTTGCGGCCACGGGACTGGCACGGCCCACCGTGCACCGGCTGGCGCTGGCGCTGGTCTATCACCGGCTGGTGAGCCGCGACATCCAGGGCCGTTTTGTGCTCGGCAGCCGCCTCGTGGAGCTCGCCTCCGCAGCCGGCGAGGACCGCCTGATCGCCTCCGCCGGGCCTGTCCTGATGCAGTTGCGGGACGCCACGGGCGAAAGTGCCCAGATCTTCCGTCGGCAGGGTGAGTGGCGCGTTTGCGTGGCCTCCGCCGAGCGGCCCATCGGGCTGCGCGACACGATTCCGGTGGGCACCCAGTTGTCCATGAAGGCCGGCTCCGCCGCCCAGGTGCTGCTCGCCTGGGAGGACCACGACCGGCTCCTCGAAGGCCTGCAGGCCGCCCGGTTCACCCCCACCGTCCTGGCCGGAGTCCGACGCCGGGGCTGGGGCCAGAGTCTCGGCGAACGCGAGCCGGGGGTCGCTTCCGTTTCGGCACCCGTGCGCGGTCCGTCCGGACGCGTGATCGCCGCGGTGTCCATCTCCGGCCCGATCGAACGCCTCACCCGCCAGCCCGGCCGGCTGCACGCCGAGGTGGTCTGCAACGCAGCCCGGGTGCTGACCGAGGCGCTGCGCAAAACCAACGACTGAGCGCATAGGCTGTCCGCATGAGCAGCTATGCGGTGTTCCTGCGCGGGGTCAATGTCGGCGGCATCACCATCAAAATGGCCGAACTGAGGCAGGCTCTCGCGTCCCGCCCGTTTTCCGGCGTGAAGACGCTCCTGGCCAGCGGAAATGTTGTGCTTGCCAGCGAGCTGTCCCCCGCGGGCGTCAAAAAGGAATTCGAGGCGTGCCTCCGGGAGGCCTTCGGCTATGACGCCTGGGTGGTGGTGCTGCCGGCGGAACGGGTGGGCGACCTGGTGGCGGCGTGCCCCTTCCCCGCGGACGACAAATCCACCCACACCTACCTCACGCTGGGCTCGGACACCGAGGTACTTGCTGAGCTGTATGAGGCCGGCAGGGCCCTGGACGGGGCGCAG
This sequence comes from Arthrobacter sp. TB 26, assembly GCF_000427315.1. Lineage (GTDB taxonomy): Bacteria > Actinomycetota > Actinomycetes > Actinomycetales > Micrococcaceae > Arthrobacter. The sequence goes on along the minus strand of NZ_AUPJ01000365.1, from coordinate 649 downwards.
GTGACCACGCTGGGACCGGAAGCCCTGGCGTGGCTGGCACCTGCCGGCGGCACCTTGGACAGTCCGTTCAGCAAGCTGTCCTCGAAGCCGAAGTACAAGGCCTCCACCACTACCCGCAACCTGCGCACCATGATCAAGGTCCGCGACGCGGCAGCCCTGTTGTAGGGGGTTCAGTTACGGGCGGGTCCGCTGACTGAACGGCACTGCGGAAGGCTCAGCACCGCTCGAAACCGGTTAGCGCGACGCCGCCTGGAGGGCCTTGTTGAAGGATTCCAGCCGGCTGACCTCAAGCTCGACAGGCTCCACCACCAGATTCTCCGCCACGGCAGCGACGGCCGCATTGAGGCGTTTCCGGGCCGCTGAGCCCCGCGCCCGGGCGGCAGCGCCGGCGATGAACTTCGCCAGGATGGCCAGGACAATTCCGAGCAGCGCCCCGCCGGCGATCATGACGGTCGGCACCGGCCAGCCCTGCACCCGCGGGACCTCAGGCACGGGAAGCTGAAAGTAGCCCAGCGCAGCGAGCACGCCGAGCCAGGCGAAGCCGCCCAGGGCCGTCAGCAATGCCAGCCACTGCACAACGTTGAACGGCGTCCACCACCAGGCCTTGCTCCCGGCTTTCAGCTCCGTGGACGCGATGGCCTGGTCCAGC
>NZ_AUPJ01000364.1 GCF_000427315.1 Arthrobacter sp. TB 26 | reverse complement strand
GGGCGGCTGCCAGCGGCGCGTCGCGGCCCAACCGTCCGCCGCCGAGCAGTTCGAGGCGTCCGCTCTCCTCGTCACTGCGGGTGTGCCGGATGGCGAGGATGACCATGAGGACAGCCAGGATGGCGGTCATGAAGGCCGTGTATTTGATCAACGACAGCGCACCGATCGAGGTGGGATCGTAGATCCGTCCGAACATCGCCACCATCGAGGCGGTCGCGTTCAGAGCGGTGGCGGCCTCGACGCGGCTTGCCACATCCGGATAGAGCTCGGCTCCGGCCAGTGCGGTCGAGTAGGCGATCAGGGCAAAGCCGACGATCCAGACCGGCAGCATCCAGCGGTCCCGCCGCAGCCCGAGGCGGATCAGGACGCCGGTTCCCGCGAGGGTTTCAGGCATCGCCGGCCCGCCGTCCACCCGGCTCCCGCGAGGTGGGCCGGCCGGGCGAAGCGCCGACAGCCGCCGCCGGAACCCCGGCGGTGATGTCACCGTAGTGGCGCAGGAACAGGTCCTCGAGCGTGGGCGGCTGACTCGTAAGGGACTTCAGTCCCGCCGTCGTCAACGCCTGCATCAGGTGGTTCAGGCCGACGGGCTCGACCTGGGCGTTGACCCGGTGATTCGTCACGACGACGTCGTGCACGCCGGGCAGCAGATCCAGTCCGGGCGGCACCGTTGAGACGTCCGCAGTCACGGCGGTGCGGGTCAGGTGGCGCAGCTGCTCCAGCGGGCCGGTCTCCACCACCTTCCCGGCGCGGATGATGCTGACCCGGTCCGAGAGTGCCTCGGCTTCGCTGAGGATATGGCTGCTCAGCACCACAGTGCGCCCCTGCTCACGCAGTTCGCGGACGCAGCCGCGGAACGCGTCCTCCATCAGCGGGTCCAGCCCGCTCGTCGGCTCGTCCAGCAGGAACAGCTCGGCGTCGGTGGCCAGGGCAGCAACGAGGGCCACCTTCTGCCGGTTTCCCTTGGAGTAGGTGCGCGCCTTTTTACTGGGGTCCAGCTCGAACAGCTCCAGGAGCCGCTCCCGGCGGTCGCGGTCCTGGCCGCCCTGCAGCCGGCCCAGCAGGTCGATCACCTCGCCGCCCGTCAGGTTCGGCCACAAGGCCACGTCCCCCGGGACGTAGGCGAGCCGGCGGTGCAACGTCGCGACGTCGCGCCAGGGATCCAGCCCGAGCACCCGGATGGAACCCGCATCGGAGCGCAGGAGGCCCAGCAGGATCCGCAAGGTGGTGGACTTGCCCGATCCGTTGGGGCCGAGGAAACCATGCACCTCGCCGGAGGCCACTTCGAAATCCAGTCCGTCCAGGGCCGTCACCGACCCGAACCGCTTTACGACGCCGGTCATTTCCACCACACTGCTCATAGTCAACAAGGTACGCCGGATTGACGGGCCCGGACCCCTGCGGAAAGACCTGTATTTGCCGCAGGCGGCCACGGTTGGCGGGCGCTCCCGTGGCTGTGGTTGAGTTGCTCCATGCCATCTCGCTGGTCCGGCCGGGACACCCAGACGCTTTCCGCCGTGGCGATGAGCGCCCTGCTGCTGACCAGCGCCACGAAGCACTTCGACGATCCGGCCTTCTTCGGCCCCGTGGTCCCGGACTTTCTCTGCCGCGACGACACCGGTGAACAGTCCAACAGCCCCCTTGCCGTGCTGTCCCAGGACGAATGGGTGGCGCTCAGCGGCCTGGTCGAGGCGGGGGCCGCCGTCGGACTCCTGATCCCGGCGACCCGTCGTGCCGCAGCCGGCGCCATCGCGGCCATGTTCACCCTCTTCCTCGCCGGCCACCTCGACGCCCTGCGCAAGGCGTACGGCCCGGACGGCACGCCCGCACAGCGCCGCGCGCACACCCTGAGGCTGCCGCTGCAGGCGCCGCTCATCGCCTGGGCCTGGAGCCTGCGGAAACCGGCCCGGCGGTGAGGCTTCTCCAGTCCCCGGCGGTGCGGGTCGGGCTCTCCATCAGCATCGCCACCGGACTTTACGGCGTGTCCTTCGGCGCGCTGTCCGTCACCTCCGGACTCGACTTCTGGCAGACCATGGCCCTGAGCCTGCTGCTGTTCAGCGGCGGCTCGCAGTTCGCCTTCATCGGGGTGGTGGCCGGGGGCGGCTCCGGCGTCGCCGCGATGGGGGCGGCCACCCTGCTGGGCATGCGCAACGGGATTTACGGCATGCAGGTCAACGCCCTGCTGCAGCCTCGGGGCTGGCTGCGGTTCGCCGCCGCGCACGTCACGATCGACGAGTCCACCGCCACAAGCACCGGTCAGACGGATCCGCTCGAGCAGAAGCGCGGCTTCTGGACCGCCGGCCTGGGCATCTTCGTCCTCTGGAACCTGTTCACCGCCGTGGGCGCGCTGGCAGGCGGGGCGCTGGGGGATCCGAAGCAGTGGGGCCTCGACGGTGCCGCCGTGGCGGCGTTCCTGGGCCTGCTGTGGCCGCGGCTCAAAGGCCGCGAACCTGTCGCGATCGCCGTCGTCTGCGCCCTGGCCACCGTGCTGGCCGTACCCTTTGTGCCCGCCGGGGTGCCGATCCTGGTGGCCGCGGTGGTGGCGGCGGCAATCGGCTGGTTCAGCCATGGCCGCAGCGACGAAGGACTGGAACCGGACGTGGACCCGTACGCCGAACACCCGCACACGCATCACTCCGGGGATGCCAAATGACCTTGTGGATGTGGCTGCTGCTCTCCTGCCTGTTGGCATACGGCTGGAAACTGCTGGGGTATCTGGTCCCGGCGAGCGTGCTCCGCGATCCCCGGATGTCCCGGATCGCCGGCACCATGACCATTGGCCTGCTGGCGTCCCTGACGATCGTGAACACCGTGGCCTCGGGCCAGGCGTTGGCCCTGGACGCACGCCTGGGGGCACTGGCCGCGGCCGGTATCGCCCTCGTGTTCCGGGCCCCCTTCCTGGTGGTCGTCCTCGCCGGCGCCGGGGCGGCAGCCGGACTCAGGCTGCTGGGCTGGAACTAGCAGCCCCCACGAGTGCCGCCGTACCGCTCCGTAACGGTCTTTAGTCCCTACTTGCCTCCCGGACCCCGTGGGAGCATTCGGTTATGAGCGACAACGACCAGCCGGATGCCCCTGCGCCCGGCAAAGGCCCGCACCACAAGCCGCACGAGCCGTTCGTTCCGCCGGGGGCCGAATCCACCCGGGAGCTGCGCGAGATGGCACGGCGCCGGCGGGAGGCCGAGGAAAAGCTGCAGCACCACCTGCAGGAAGCCAAAGAGAAGCCGGCGGAGGATTGATGCTGAAAACCCGGCTTTCGGAGCGCCTGCAGGATTTGTTGCTTGACAACGACGTGCTGGAGGATTTCCTCGGGCAGCTGGCCGGCCTGGCCGCCAATTTCGCCGCAGCCGAAACCGGCCGCCCCGTGCGGTGTTCGGTGCGGGTGGCGCGGCACCGTCAACCGGAAGTCCTGGCGGGCAGCCGCGAGGCCCTGACGCTGGAACGGGTGCTGGACGACATAGCGGAGGGCCCGGGGCTGGAGGCCCGGCAGACCGGGCTGGCCGTGCTGGTGCAGGACACGGCGATGGATCCCAGGTGGCGGCGCTACCAGCGGGCAGCTGCCCAGCGCGGGAGCCGCAGCATCCTCGCCGTAGCGATGCTGGCGGACCGGTCCGCGGTCCTGACCTTCTCATCGACGTCTCCCGAGGCTTTCGACGACGACGCGGTGGCCGCCTGCGCAGCTCTGGCCTTCCGCGCCGCCACAGTGCTGGGGCTGGCTGTCCGGCTCGAGTCCGCCAGGGGCCTGAACCGGGACCTGATGCAGGCAATGCGGTCGCGGACCGTGATCAACCTGGCCACCGGCATCCTCATGGCCCAGAGTCGGTGTTCGCAGTCCGAAGCGTTCGACCTGCTGTCCAAGGTCTCCAACACCAGGAACGTCAAGCTCCGGATCGTCGCCGAGGAGATCCTCCGGAGGTTCGACGGCGTGCCGGCCGGGACGGCCTTCAGCGCCTGAGCTCCTACACAGACGCCCCGAGGCCGGCGAGCTTGAGGATGAGCTGCAGCCCGTCGGGCGTTCCGGGCCAGTGCCGGCGCAGTGCGTCCCCACCCGCCCGCGCGATCACGGAACGCAACACGAGAGCCACGATGATCACGTCGTCCGCGTAGCCAATCACCGGCACGAAATCCGGCACAAGGTCGATCGGTGAGAGCAGATAGGCCAACAGCAGGGCAAGTCGAATCCGCACGCCCGCGCCCAGGGTCCTGTCAGCGACCAGCCGCCGCAGGAGTCTCAGCAGGTCCGGCAGCAACCGCAGGGCGTCCTTCATGGTGACCGTTTCCGGGTGCCTGCGCGCATAGCCCCACAGAAGGAGCAGCAGGACGGCGTAGACCAGCAGCAGGCCGCCGGCTGCGCCGAGCACGGTTTCCCATGACACCGGTGCTAGCCGAGGACAGAGTCGAAGGCGGTGCCCGGCAGCGGCGCCTGCGGCGGCAGCGGCCGGTGGGGGCGCTCCGTGCGGATGGCGTCCTCGACGAGGGCGACCGGACGGCGCCACGCATCCGAACCTGCCTCCATGGTGTCCACCACGCCGATCAGCATGGCCAGCAGCCGGATCAGGTCTGTCATCGAAATGTCGCTGCGCAGGGTGCCCTGGCCCTGCCCGCGGCCCAGAAGGACGGCCACGGACTCGATCAGGTCGCCCGTGATCCCCGTGAGCAGTCCGCGGCGGCCGGCGACCGCTCCCAGGAGGTTGGCTTCTTCGCTGGCCACGCCCATCAGCGCGTCAATGACCCGGAAGAGACCGTCGGCGGCGTCGGGCCCGGCGAGGGCCTCCTCGATGACGGGATCGACCAGCAGTCCGAGTTGGCGGTGCAGTGCCGCGAGGACAAGTTCTTCCTTGTCGGCGAAGTTCCTGAAAAGGGTGGCTGGACCAACTCCGGCGGTGACGGCGATGGTCTGCAGCGGCACCTCCGGGCCGTGCTCGCGGAAGCACTGGCGGGCGGCGGTGATGATCTTGTCGACGTTCCGCGCGGCATCGGCGCGGAGCGGCCTGCGGTCTGCTACCCGGTTCATTTGCCAAGGTTAGCAACGCAGGGCCGGGCCGGGGAGATTACTCCCGAGTAGTGACTAATGTGACGGTTTTCGCGGGGGCCCCCGGTCCGAGTCCCGGAC
>NZ_AUPJ01000363.1 GCF_000427315.1 Arthrobacter sp. TB 26 | reverse complement strand
TCCCCGCGGCATGCCGCGGGGACACGTGAAAGACTGGTGCCATGTTGCTTGCATTTTCTGTCGCACCCTCAGGCCGTCCCGCGCGAACGGCCGATGACTCGCCCGGCGGTTCCGGGGCCGTCCCGGCAGACGAGGCTTCGGTCCACGACGCGGTGGCCGAAGCGGTGCGGATCGTGCGGGAGTCCGGACTGCCGAACCATACCGACTCGATGTTCACCACGATCGAGGGCGAGTGGGATGAAGTGTTCGACGTCGTGAAGCGCGCCACCGAGGCCGTTGGCCGCTACGGCAGCAGGGTCTCCCTCGTCATCAAAGCGGATATCCGTCCGGGCTACACGGGCGAACTCACCGGAAAACTGGACCGGCTGGAACAAGCCCTCGGCGACGCCCCGGGTCCGGCCGCAGGCTAGGTACCCCCGGGCTGTCTGGGCCCTACCGCCCGGACAGGCCAGCTGGAAGACTGGGGGCATGTTCGAGCATCAGCCCACCGCCCGCTGGACCGCCGTCGAGGGCTTCCTGTCTGACGTTGTGGTCCGCCCGGACCACTCCCTCAAACGCGCCATAACCACCGCCCTCGAGGCAGGCATGCCGCCCATCGAAGTCGCCCCCAACGCCGGGAAGCTGCTCAAGCTGCTGGTGCAGCTCTCGGGTGCCCGCCGGGTGCTGGAAATCGGGACCCTGGCCGGGTTCAGCACCATCTGGATGGCGCAAGGGCTGCCCGCCGACGGCCGGCTGCTGACATGCGAGTACCTCGCCAAACACGCCGACGTGGCCCGCGCCAACGTCGATGCCGCCGGGCTGGGCCATCTTGTCGAGATCCGGTTCGGGGCGGCGCTGGAGACGCTGCAGGCGCTCGCCGACGAAGGCGTCGAGCCTTTCGATTTCGTCTTCATCGACGCGGACAAGGCAAACAATCCGCAGTACCTCGACTGGGCCATCCGCCTTGGCCGGCCGGGCACCGCCGTCGTGATGGACAACGTGGTCTGGGAAGGCGCCGTGCTGGATCCCGCCATGGACGCCGTCAACGCCCCGGGCATCATCAGCGCCCTGCACATGTTGGGCGAGGACCCGAGGCTGGACGGCACCGTGATCCAGACCGTGGGTTCCAAAGGCTGGGACGGCTTCGCCCTGGCGCGGGTGTTGTAGCAGCGGCGGGCACCACACCGGCGCTGGGCCTGACACCGAAATTCCCAAAGTGCTAAGTGTGCTTAGATTTACTGACGGGCGAAATTTACTGGACAGTAGCCCGGCCGGCAGGTGTGGACGCCGACAGCACCAGAGACCCTTCGAAGGAGAACAGGCCCGAATGAACCGGACATCCGATTCCCAGCGGCCCGTCGCCGTCAGGATCAGTTCTGCGCCGGAGGACCTGGCCGGCCTCGGCCCCCTGCTGGAGGCGGCCCGGTCCGCCGTCGGCGACGTCCCGGCGTTGCTGGAGCTGGCCAAGGCCGCGGCAGCGACCGCCCCGAACCCCGGCGGAGGCCGGACGGCCTTCCTGTGGGAAATCCTGGCGTCCGTCACGGCCGTCGACGTCGCCGCCGGACGGGCCATTGAACCCCATCTCGACGCCTCAGCGATCCTCACCCAGGCCACCGGCCAGGCGGCCCTGAACGGCTGGGACTGCCCGGACTTCGACGGCGTCCACTTCGACGGCGCCTGGGGCGTG
>NZ_AUPJ01000362.1 GCF_000427315.1 Arthrobacter sp. TB 26 | reverse complement strand
CAAACCGGCGGACGGCTGTTTCCTGCTGCACGGCGCCAAACCGTGGTGCTCCCTGGCCGCCCAGCTGGACCACGCCGTCGTGACCGCCCACCTGGTCGACGGCGGCCGGGCGGCGTTCGCCGTCGACCTCCACGCCAACGGCGTCAGCTTCGAGGACCCGCAGTGGACCAGCCGGGGACTCACGGAAATCCCCAGCGGCACAGTGCACTTCGACGCCGTTCCAGCCGTGCCGCTGGGCGACGCCGGCTGGTATTACCGCCGGCCCGGCTTCGCCTGGGGCGGCATGGGCGTGGCGGCCTGCTGGCTGGGCGGCGCCGTCGCCGTGGCCCGCGGGTTCAAGGATGCCCTGCTCGCAGCGGCCGACGGCGGCCGCGAACCGGACCAGCTTGCCCTCGCCCACCTCGGCGAGATCGACCGCACACTCACCGCCCTGACCGGATACCTGGCCCGGACCGCCGCACGGATCGATGCCCGCGAATTCTCGGACCGCGGCGCCTGGAGCGAGGCCCTCCGCGTCCGCGGCAACGTGGCCACCGCTGTCGAACGCATCCAGACCCTCGTCAGCCAGAACCTCGGACCCGCCCCGCTCGCCTTCGACCCGGTCTACGGCAAGCGCATGGCCGACCTCTCGCTGTACATCCGGCAGCACCACGCCATGCGCGACGACGCGCAGCTCGGAGCCCTCACGCTCAAGGGGGATCACCCGTGGTGAGCTTCACCCACCAGGACACCGGCACCAGCGAGGACGCCTGGGCAGCCAGCGGGCTGGCGGCGCTCCCGGAGTTGCCGCTCGACGCCGGCGAGCTCGCCGGCCAGGCTTTCATCGTCCTGGCCGCGCACCCCGACGACGAATCCCTCGGCGCCGGAGGCCTGATGGCCCGGCTGCGGGGGCTGGGAGCCCGGGTCACGGTCCTGTTGTGCACGGCGGGGGAGGCCTCCCACCCGGACTCACCCACGACGACGCCGGAACAGCTCGCCGCCGTGCGGCTCCAGGAATTCGGCAGCGCGCTGACGCACCTGCTGCCGGATCCGGACTGGCGGTACCTCGCCCTGCCCGACGGCAAGCTCGCCGGGCACCGGCCCGAGGTGCACGCCGCGCTGAAGCACGCCATCACCGACACAACCCACGCAACGGGGCTGCCGGCGGGGCGCATCACGCTCGTTGCGCCCTACCGGCACGATGGCCACACGGACCACGAGGCACTGGGCTCCGTCGCCGCCGAGGCCGCAGGCGCAGGCGGCCACGGACTGCTGGAATACCCCATCTGGTACTGGCTCTGGGCGGACACCGCGGACCCGGCCTGGCAGTCCTGGCTGCGCCTGCCGCTGGATCCCGCCNNGCGGGCCAAGGCGGCAGCGATGTCCTCCCACACCTCTCAAGTCCGGCCGCTGTCCGGCCAGCCCGGGGACGAGGTGCTGCTCCCGCCGGCGTTCCTGGCACACTTCGACCGGCCCTTCGAGACGTTCGCGTGGCAGCGCCCGGCCGCCGGCGCCCCCGGTGCCAGCTCCTACGCCGCCGCCGATGCGGAAGGTGTTTTCGACGCCGTCCACACCGGAAACGACGACCCCTGGCAGTACACCACCAGCTGGTACGAACACCGCAAGCGCACCCTCACCCTCGCGGCCCTGCCCGGCCTGAACTACGCGGCAGGACTGGAGATCGGCTGCTCGATCGGAACCCTCAGCGTCGAACTCGCGCGACGCTGCACCAGCTTCCTGGCCGTCGACGCGAGCAGCGCCGCGCTGGCCCACGCCGCCCGGCGCCTCGAACACCTCCCCGCAGCCCGGACCCGCCACCTCACCGTCCCGCAGGACTGGCCGGACGGCCGGTTCGACCTCATCGTGGTCTCCGAGGTGGGCTACTACCTTGCGCCCGGCGAGCTTGCCGGGCTGTTCGAGCGGGTCGAGGCCGCACTCCTGCCCGGCGGCACCCTGGCCCTGTGCCACTGGCGGCATCCGATCTCCGGCTGGGAGCTCGACGGCGACGCCGTGCACGCAGCCGCACGACGCCAACTGGGCTGGGCCGACGCCGGACTGTACCGGGAGCGCGACTTCATCCTGGAGGTCCTGGTCGCGCCGGGGTCCGCCGGGGAACCGCAGCCGGCCGCCGCCGTCGTGCCGGGCCCGGAAGGGTGGGAGTAATGGCCGCCCTTGCCCAGCCGCTGCCGCGCGGACACAGCATCGACCGGATCGCCGTCGTGATTCCGGCCCACAATGAGGACGAGTACCTCGGACGCGCGCTGCTGGCGGTGCAGCGCGCCGCCGATGCCCTGCAGGGGATGCGTCCCGAGGTGGAGGTCCAGGTGGCAGTGGTCCTGGACAGCTGCACCGACGGCTCCGCCGGCATTACGGCCGGCTTCGAGG
>NZ_AUPJ01000361.1:19870-25491 GCF_000427315.1 Arthrobacter sp. TB 26 | reverse complement strand
GGTGCCGCCGGCCCGGCGTCCTGGGGCCGGCAGCCTCCTTGGCGTCCCTGCGGATGTGGTGGGGGCCGGTGAGGTGGATCGCGGCCAGGCTTTCGGCGACCGACTGCAGCCCCGGTGCGCCGAGGTACTCTTCGGCGCCCGGCTCGGGGGCGGACGGCGAGTGCTGGAATGCGGGCTCGCCGGCGGCGTCGAGGAAACGCAACGCATAGTTGCGCTCGGCAAGATGGGCGCCGATGGACACGGCGGCCGTCACGGCCCACTCGAAGGCGTCGCTGGTCACGGGTTCGTGGCCGTCCGCGAGGGGGACACCGCGGTGAAGCGTCCCGCGGTCCGTCCCGCGGTCCGTCCCGCGGGGGCTGCCGAACGGATGGTGGGCGTGCGCATTCGAGCCGGCCGAAAAGGCGCCCCGCGTGAAGGCCGACAGCCGCTGATCCAGGATGATGGTCGCTTCCGGCGTGGTGACGGACTCCTCCTGGCGGACCATCAGCTCCCCATGCCGTGCCGTGGCCGCCCAGTGCACACGGCGCATCGGATCACCGTGGCGGTATTCCCGGGTCATAACGTCGTCGTCACTCGGGTTGGCCCGGATGCGCGTGGCGGTGACGCCGTCGTGCCCCCTGGCGCCGGCCAGTCCGGTGACGGGAAGTTCGACGGCGGCGGGCGTCACGGTGAGGATGTCGCCGTCGTCGATGGCGTGGCGGTGCAGGGACAGCCCGAAGGGGTCGCTGAACTCGGCCGTGACCGGCCCGATCAGGAACTGGCCCCGTTTCCCGGAGCGCAAATGATACTCGTAGCGGCTCGTCCCGCCCACGGCCGACCGGGCCGGGAACCGGAAAACAGGGGATTCGCCGAACCGGGCGGGGAGGTGCTCCTCCATGAGTGCGTGGCCGGAGTCGACGCCCGTCCGGGCCACCGCCAGACGGACCGTAGCCGTGGCCGCCGTTTCGACGCTGGCAGGGGTGAACTCCCGGTAGACGCTGAAGTTCGGCTTGAGCAGGCGGGTTCCGGCCAGCGAGAGCAATGGCAGGACGAACAGCAGGATGGCCAGCGCCAGCAGGTCCCGGCGCCCCAGCACCTGGGCTGCCAGCAGGAACACCGCGCCCGCCCCCAGCAGTCCCCAGCCGCGTGTCGTGAAGATGTGCCTCGGGAACCGGTCTTTCAGCGCCACGGCAGGGCCACCCTAGCGGCGGTTCGGCAGCGTGGCGGCCGGGGTGGCCGCCAGGTCCGGGCTGACCGGGACCTTCGCCAGGATGGCACGGATAACGCTCTGGGCGGTCTCGCCAGTGCTCACGGCTTTGCGGTCCAGGATGATCCGGTGGGCCAGAACGGATTCCGCCACGCTGACGAGGTCGTCCGGCAGCACAAAGTCCCGGCCCTCCAGGGCCGCCGTGGCCTTGGCCGCGCGCAGCAACTGGAGCATGGAACGGGGGCTGGCGCCGAGCCGGAGCATCCCGCTTTCGCGCGTGGCGCGGCCCAGGGACACGGTATATTCCTTGATCGACTGGGAGACGTACACCTGCCGCACCGTGGCAATCATGGACGCGACCTCGGCGGCCGTGACGACGGCGGTGATCTTGGCCAGTGGGGACGTTGCCTGATGGGTTTCCAACATTTCCATCTCGGCTTCCTTGTCGGGGTAGCCCATCGAGATCCGTGCCATGAAGCGGTCCCGCTGCGCCTCCGGGAGGGGATAGGTCCCCTCCATTTCGATCGGGTTCTGCGTGGCCACCACCATAAACGGCTCGTCGAGCTTGTAGGACTTGCCGTCCACGGTGACCTGGTGTTCCTCCATGCATTCCAGCAGGGCAGACTGCGTCTTGGCTGAGGCGCGGTTGATTTCGTCGCCGATGACGATGTTGGCGAACACCGCCCCGGGCCGGAACTCAAAGGACCTCGACGCCTGGTTGTAGATGGACACGCCGGTGACGTCGGACGGGAGCAAATCAGGGGTGAACTGAATGCGGCTCACGGAACAGTCGATGGTGCGGGCGAGGGTCTTCGCGAGGAGGGTCTTGCCGACCCCGGGGACGTCTTCCAGGAGCAGGTGGCCCTGGGCCAGCAGCACGGTCAGTGCCAGCTTGGCCGCTTCCGCTTTCCCGTCGATCACGGTGTTGATGGCGGTCAGGATGCGCTCGCTGGCGGAGCGGAACGCCTCAGCATCCATCGCCGCGGGTGCCTGGGCGGGGAGCAGTGCCGCCGGGAGCCCAGCCGCAGCGGAGTCGTCCCCGAGCTCCTGCCCCTCAGGGAGTGCTTCGTCTAGGGAGATGCGGTGGTAGTCCATCGGTAGCCTTTCAGCCCTGGTGGTTTCCCGGGTCGGATCGGCATGGAGCCTGCCGGGCCACTCGTCGGGTGTATGCCTGTGTTCCTGACCGTTGATTCCTAGCCTTCCGTTCCTGGCCGCTGATTGTTTCCGGTGTCCGGCAGCCAGTCTTTAGAACAGAGTACTAACACAACTGCCGGGCCTGACAGAGAGTTCCGGGTAAATCTCCGGCAGGCTTCCGGCCGGCTGATAGCGCGGTCAGGTTAACTCCTGCGCTGGGACGGTTCATCCGGCCGGGGGACCGCCGATAAGGTTGAAAGATGAGCACCCCCCTTACTCCCGTCCCCTTCCGTGCGCCCGGCAGCGATGGCACCGGCAGGCAGGGATATCCGCCGGCGCCGGAACCGCTTCCTGTGCCGGTCATGGACAACCACACCCACCTGGATTTCCCCCACAACGAGCTGAAGGTCAGCATCACCGACGCCCTGGATGCCGCCGAAGCCGTAGGGGTGCAGGGTGCTGTGCAGGTGGGGTGCGACCTCGAATCGTCCAGGTTCACCGTGCAGGCGGTGGAGCTGGACCGGCGGCTGCTGGGCGCCGTCGCCCTCCACCCCAATGACGCGCCGGACTACGCCGCCCGTGGCGAACTGGAGGAGGCCCTGGCCGAGATCGAGGCCCTCGCGGGGCACCCGCGGATCCGGGCCATCGGCGAGACGGGCCTGGACTTCTTCCGCACCGAGGGTGAGGGTCTGGCCCACCAGCGCTACTCCTTCCGCCGACACATCGATATCGCCAAACGCCTTGGGCTGACACTGCAAATCCACGACCGTGATGCCCACGATGACGTTGTGCAGGTACTTCGGGAGGAAGGCGCCCCCGAGCGGGTCGTATTCCACTGCTTCTCCGGCGGGGAGGACCTGGCCCGGATCTGCAACAGCGAGGGCTGGTATATGTCCTTTGCCGGGACGCTGACCTTCAAGAACGCCGCCAACCTCCGGGCCGCGCTGGCCATCGCCGAGCCGGAGCGGATCCTCGTCGAAACCGATGCCCCGTTCCTCACCCCGCATCCTCACCGGGGCCGTCCCAACGCCAGCTATCTGGTCCCCTACACCGTCCGCGCCATGGCCGAATTGACTGGATGGGAGCTCTCGGAACTGTGCTCCCGGATTGCCGGAAATACGGTGCGGGCATACGGATCCTGGGACTGATGTGACGAAAATAAACCCGACGGAGTAGATACCTGGTATGCACAATTTGTTGGACGCTTTATAACGCTCCGGTTACAGTGGACAACTATTAGCCGGGGTCGGGGAAGGCCTTCGGATAATTTCACTCCTGCAGGGCGCGCATCGTGGCCAACGAACCATGGGCGCGCTCTCGTTTGTGAGTGTGGCAGTGCACACAGCTGCCGCGGACACACCGCACCGTTCCGGTGCCGCCTCCGGGCTGTCTGCGGCGGGTGGGACTGTGCACTTTCCCCGTGCCCGGATGGTCCAAAAGATACGGGCAATCGTGGTCAAGTTCTTTACATCGGATGGCAAGTTCAGCTTCGTCAAGGTCGGCACGCAACTCGTGGTGCTCGTCGCCCTGGTGCTGGGGCTCGTCGCCTTCGTCGGCAACAACAAGACAGTTACCCTCAACGTCGACGGCAAAGTGAGTTCCGTCCAGACCTTCGGCGGCACTGTCGGCCAGGTCGTCAAGGGCGCCAGCCTTGAACTCCAGTCCTCCGACCGGGTCACGCCTGCTGCGGACTCCCATGTACAGGACGGCACCGTCATCAACGTCAACCTCGCCAAGGCCGTCAAGGTCAGCCTGGACGGCGCCGAGCGGACCATCAACACCACCGCGCCCACCGTCGAAGGCCTCGTGACGGAACTCGGCGTCGCCAGTTCCTCCGAGCTCTCCGTTCCGAAGGACGCGCAGCTCGCGGTCTCCGGTTCCTTCGTCTCCATCTCGACGCCGAAGACCGTGAGCATCGTCGCTGACGGCAAGGCCGACAAGACCACGACGACGGCCGCCAACGTCTCCCAGCTCCTCTCCGACGCCGGCATCTCGCTGGCCGCGAGCGACCGCGTCTCGCAGCCGGGCAACGCGCCGGTGGTCAACGACATGGTGATCAAGGTTTCCCGCGTGGACGTCAGCAAGACGGCGGACGCCACCGAGTCCGTGCCCTTCGAAACCCTCACCTCGGAGGACGCCGCGATGGCCAAGGGTGAAAAGAAGGTGACCCAGGCGGGCGTCGCCGGCACCATCAACAAGAGCTTCAAGCTGGTCCTGGTCGACGGCCGCGAAGCCTCCCGCACCCTGGTGTCCCAGTCCGTCAGCACCCAGCCGGTCACCGAAAAGGTCACCATCGGCACCAAGGAAAAGCCGAAGCCGGCAGCCCAGGCCGCCAACACCGGTGCCGCGGCCCCGGCCATGATGAACGAAGCCATGTGGGACAAGATCGCGAAGTGCGAGTCCGGCGGCAACTGGTCCATCAACTCCGGCAACGGCTACTACGGCGGCCTGCAGTTCGACGTCCGGACCTGGCTCGGTTCCGGCGGCGGCGCGTACGCACCGAATGCGGCCGGGGCCAGCAAGGCCCAGCAGATCGACATCGCCAACCGCGTCTACGCTCAGCGTGGCCTGCAGCCGTGGGGCTGCGGCTGGGCTGCCTCAAGCTAGGGGAGCCACGCCGGAGCCTTGGCTCCGGCTGACGGGCATAAACCAGCGCGGGTTCCGCAGCGGCTGACCACGGCAGCGGAAGTCCGGCACGGGCCGGGTCCGGTTTTTCGGACCCGGCCTTCGCCATGCCCGGGCCGGGCAACGGGATAGGATACCTAGGTGACTGAACCGACCCCCTCCGCGCCAGGCAGTGCGCCAACCAGCACGCCTGCAGGCGCCCCCGCACCCCTGATGGGCGCCTCGGACATCCGCAGGCTGGCCGAGGAGATCGGCGTCCGCCCCACCAAGACCCTCGGGCAGAACTTCGTCATTGACGGCAACACCATCCGCAGGATCGTGGCGGCCGCGGACATCCACCCGGACGAGACAGTCCTGGAGGTCGGGCCCGGGCTGGGGTCCCTCACCCTGGGCCTGCTGGACGCCGCCCGTTCGGTCGTCGCCGTCGAGATCGATCCGGTCCTCGCCGGCAAACTCCCTGCCACCGTCGCCCAGTGGCGGCCGGACGCCGTCGGGAATTTCCATCTGGTCCTCGCCGACGCCATGCGGGTCACCGAGCTCCCCGTGGAGCCGACCGCGCTCGTGGCGAATCTTCCCTACAACGTCGCCGTCCCGGTGGTCCTGCACCTGCTGCAGCACTTCCCGAGCCTCCGCCACGGCCTGGTCATGGTCCAGGACGAGGTCGCCGACCGGCTGG